>JAAYVH010000042.1 GCA_012517255.1 Chthonomonadales bacterium | reverse complement strand
TATACGCTGGAGACGAAGCCGGTTTCGAGCGCCGGAACAGGTCCATGATCCGCCCCGATCGAGCGGCCAAACAAGGACCGGCAGGCGTCGAGAGCGCGGAGCGCACAGGGCCTGTGGACCGGCTGCTCGCCTGCATGGACCTCGCGCAGTGTGACGGGTGTGATGACTGTGGGCTCCGCTGCGCCGGTCCGGTTCCCATGACGTCCGCCGAGTTCGAGGCGATCGTCGGTTACCTGATGATGGCGTCTGATGCTGAGCGCCTCGGTGGCATACCCGCAGAGCTCCCCGGCGCGGTGGAATGCGGGGAGACGGGAGCTAAGGCCAGATCAGGCGCCGGACGCCGCGTGTCGCCGTTCACACAAGTGACAGGCGGAGCATCATGGGCCGTACGCATGATGCTGGATGCCTCCGCTGAGGAGTGGAACACCCCATGTCGGTTCCGCGACGAGCGCGCGGGACGGTGCCGGGTCTACCCGGTCAGACCGTTCGTATGCCGCATCATGGGTCATGTGCCCTGGCTGCCCTGCCCGACCGAGCGCGTTCGCCATCTGCCGCCGGAACCGCTCATCCGCCCCGCGCTCGACGCGTACTGCCAGGAACCGAGGATGCCGTTCCACGCATGGCTCGCGCAACGCGCAAGGGAGGAGGCGAGATGACGACCGCCGGCCGAACCACCGGCAGATCAGACGCTGCGATCGTGACATCGCGCACAGGCCTACGCATGCTGATCCTCACCCTGTGCCTGCTGCCTCTGGCATGCCTGACCGGTTGCGGGGGCCCCGATTTCACGAGCGGAATGCGCCAGAGCTCGTTCGACTCCGGGTACGGAGGCAGCTTCGGCAGCGGGTACGGCCCCTCTGGCCTGCGCGGCCAGACTGCGCGCGACAGGGCTCCGCTGGCGACTGGCCCCGGAGGGGTGTATCCCATGGTCGAGATCAGTTTCGAGCTTGAGGGCATTCAGGGCAATCCCTTCAACCATGTGGACAACGACATCAGGCTCGCGATCGTTCGACCAGACCAGAAGACGGTGCGCCTGCCAGCCTTCTTCGACGGCGGCACGACGTGGCGAGTGCGCTACACGCCGGAAACCGCCGGCCGGCACACGGTTGGCGATGTGACGCGCAATGGCCAGCCCATAGTCCCCGCGAAGATCGAGCCGCGCGAGTTCGACGTGACGGGCAAGCCGATGCCCGGCTTCATCCGCATTGACCCTCGGAACAGGACACGCTTCGCGTTCGACAACGGATCCATCTACTATCCTGTCGGCATGAATGTCGCCTGGGGCGACGTCATGCCGATCCTTGGGCGGCTCGGACAGGCCGGCGGCAACTGGGCGCGCATCTGGATGTGTCACTGGGGAGGAGCCAACCTCGACTGGGTGATGAACACGAAGATCGAGGAAGGCAGCCTGGACCTGAGCGTCGCGCGCAAGTGGGACGAGATCGTTCGCGAAGCGGAGAAGGCCGGGATCCACTTCCAGATGGTGCTGCAACACCACGGCCAGTACTCGACGCGCGTGAATCCGAACTGGAATGAGCACCCCTGGAACAAAGCGAACGGCGGGTTCCTGACCACCGCCGGCGAGTTCTTCGTCAATCCGCGCGCCGTCGCGCTGACTCAGGCGAAGTACCGCTACATCGTTGCGCGATGGGGCTATTCGCCGAGCATCATGGCATGGGAGCTCTTCAACGAAGTCGAGTGGACAGACGCGATCGCCGGCAAGCACGCGGACGAGGTGGCCGCCTGGCACGACGGCATGGCCAAGTTCATCCGTCAGCAGGATCCCTACCGCCACCTGGTGACCACGAGTTCGTCGCTCGACATTCCCGGGCTCTGGCAGAGCATGGATTACCGGCAGCCCCACTCCTATCCGAACGACGCACTCGCGGTAACCGGCGCTTTCGACGGCGTCAAGCAAGACAGGCCCATCTTCTACGGCGAGATCGGACCTGCGGGACTGCAAGACGACGGATCGTTCCTGCATCGCGCTCTCTGGGCGAGCCTGATGAGCGCCAGCGCGGGCTCAGCGCAGTACTGGGCCTGGGACGCGGTGGATCGGAACCAGTGGTACGGGGCTTTCAAACCGGCCAGCGAGTTCGTCAAGCAATCAGGTTTCGCCTCGCGCAGCGGGCTCATGCCAGCCTCCGTGACGGTCACGACGACTGCCCAGGGCGCGCTGACTCTGCGCCCCGGCGGCGGCTGGGCAACCGCAAGGAAGACGGAGTTCACGGTTGCACCGGGCGGGGATGCCAGAACCACCCGGGAGTGGACCGCGGTGCCGTCCTATCTCCATGGGAATGCCCACCGCGCGATGTTCCCGTCGCTGACGCTGAAGGTGAACTTCGGCGTCCCAGGGACGTGCTCCATCGGGCTCGGTCAGGTCGCGCGCGCGGGCGCCGTCCTGAAGGTCAGCGTTGATGGCGTCGCAGCGGCGGAGCGCTCGTATGAGGCCGGCCAACGAGACCGCCCGCTACGAGACACGCTCGACGTGAAGATCCCCGCCGGATCGCATACGATCAAGATCGAGAACGCCGGCGCAGACTGGATCGTCCTATCAGGCATCACCCTCGATCCCTACGCTCCCGCCATAGGCGTTCTGGGCAAGACACGCGCCGACTACGGCGTTCTGTGGCTGCATGGCCGGACCGAAAAGGCGACCGCCGGCAAGCTGTCGGTTGCGGGTATGCAGGCAGGCGAGTACGACGTCTCGTGGTTCGATACGCGCAAGGGCGTCGTTACGAAGCGCGACCGCGTGACAGTTCGCCCCAAGGCGGCGCTCGAACTGACGACTCCGCCCGTCGAGCCCGACGTAGCGGTATGGTTTGCGAAGGCGACTGGCAGAAAAGCCGAGACACGTTCAGGGGATGCGCCCCCGCGGTTCGGTCAGCCAGACGGCACTGCCCAGACCCCCAGATCGCTGCCGCCGGCCGGTCGAGGATCGTCCGGTGACCGATAGCGCCCGATCCGACAGCCCTGCTAGCCTCCTCGCCGTCAGGAACCGTCAGATTGCGGCGGTGCATCAAATCACGCAGGTGCTCTTTGCGAAGCTCGGTCTGGACGAACGCCTACGGGACGTGCTGGCGGTGTCTATGCGTGCAGTGGACGCGACGGCCGGGTCCATCTATCTCTATCGCGAAGCGGACGACATGCTCGTGTTCGAATATGTCGTGGGGCCGCCGGACTCGTCTGCGCTCGTCGGAACGGCCTTGCCAGCCCACCAGGGCATCGCGGGGCACGTATTCACCACCGGCGAGACCGTGATGGAGAATCAGGTCCAGCGCGACACCCGTCACCGGCGGGACATCGGCGAGTCTGTGGGCTTCACCACGCACAGCATCGTGACTGTCCCTTTGAAGACGCTCGAAGGCGCGCCCGTCGGCGTAATGCAGATCCTGAACAAGAAGAGCGGCGACTTTGACCGGGACGACGTGGAAGTGCTGGAGATCGTTGCGGCCATCGCGGCTACGGCCATCGAAAACTCCAAGCTACAGCGCGAGGCTCAGGTTGCTGCGGTCGCTCGCGCCGTCGGCCACCTGAGCCACGACATCAAGAACAAGGTGGCCCCGATCAGCATGGTTGCGCATATGCTGCGCCCCGACATGGAAGCGATGTTCGAGCAACTGGGGGCGCTCATCGAGCGGTGCTCCAGCGAGGTCCGCGATAGGATCGAGAGCGCGGTGCAGGTTGTGCGCTCCGAGTACCAGGAGCACTGGGACATCGTGCTCGATCAGGTCAATGCCGTTCAGGAGCACACCAAGCGCATTTCCGACGTACTCAAAGGCATCACCACCAGGCCCCAGATCGAGCTCCAGGACCCGATCCCGCTCATCGAAGAGCAGGTTCGTCTGCTGCAGCCCGTCGCACGCAGCCGAAACCTCAGGCTTGAGAGCCACGTCGAGGGGGAGCCGGTTCCGGTGCCGCTCGATAAGTTCTTCCTCAGCAGCGCCGTCTACAATCTCATCAACAACGCCATTCCCGAGACCCCCGAGGGCGGCTCGATCGTCATACGCACACGGTTCGTCGCCGACGGGGAGTTTCCCGAGGGTCGGTGCCTTGCCGTCGAAGTCACCGATACCGGATCAGGCATGCCGCCTCATGTTCTCGACCGCATCCTGCGAGGCGATGCCACGAGCACCAAGGTCGGCGGCACCGGATTGGGCACGAAGATCGTCTTCAATGCTGCAAAGGCCCACGGCGGCGTCTTCCTGGGATCCAGCGAAGTGGGCAAGGGCACGACGTTCGTG
>JAAYVH010000041.1 GCA_012517255.1 Chthonomonadales bacterium | reverse complement strand
CCTGACCGCGCAGGAGAACCGGGCCCGCGCCGTCATCGCCGGGGAGAAAGCGACCCGAACCCCACGGTTCGTCACGGTCAGCAACGGGGCGCGGAGCCTGGACGAGGCTGCCCTGGCACGGGCACACAAGCTCGTCGGCCTGAAGGGATACGTCACGAACATCCCCGCGACCCTCATGCCCGCCGGCGAGGTCATCTCCAACTACCACGACCTGTGGCACGTGGAGCAATCCTTCCGCATGTCCAAGACCGACCTCGCTGCCCGGCCCATGTTCGTCAGGACCAAGGACGCGATCGACGCGCACCTGACCATCGTGTTCACCGCGCTGGCCGTCTCCCGCACCGTGCAGGCGCGAACGGGGCTCGCGCTGCGCAACGTACTGAGACAACTCCGGCCGCTGCGCTCCGCGACCATCGCGATCAACGGCACCACCCAGACCTTCGCCCCCGCCATCCCCGCAGAGAAACAGACCATCCTCAACGCCATCCACGGCGCGAACCTCACGCACTAAACGAATGAGCCAACTCAGGTACTAGCTTCGCCGGATCTTCAGAATGGGGGCACTCGGGTCTAAGTCGGCTGACCTCGAGCAGGGCTCGAGAGATCCAGTTGGTGGGGTCGCTGACTCGAGAGTGGAATCACGGGGGTTCGAACCGGTCAGGGGCCGCGTAAACCGGCCCAGGGGGCATCCAGTGAGGCCTATCATCAGACCCAAATTGGTTGGTGTCACGATGGGCCAGGCTGACCGTGGCGCCCCTGCATGGAGGAACCCAACGTGCAAGATTTCCGCATTACCACTCAGGACTCTGCTGGACTCCACGATCGCGTGTTGTCCTTCAACATGCCCCAACTTGTCTCGGGAGAGCCTGCAATCTCCTACATGGTCAGGAGTGAGTGGAGCATGCCGATGTGGATGAAGACTGATGCCGCCCTCCAACTCGCTCACCTGATCGAGGTGGGCTCAGCCGACCCCGCGAAGAGCGATCTCGCCCGTCTCGCTTCAGAGGCGGTGGGAGAGAGCAGCATGATACTTGCCCAGTTGCTTCGGGAGGCTGTGACGGAAGCACACGCGTGGATTGCGGCCGCCGGCGATCGGGAACGGCAGCTACAGGTTCCTGTGATTGACCACGACGGAAACCTCCAAAGACGCCTCGACGCGAGTGCCCAGGTAGCGCGGACCACTGCGGGCAAATGGACGTGATAGGAGTTTCCGTTAGAGGGCTTCTTCCGAAGCGAAGGTGTACGCGTCCGGGGCCATTCGCTCATCGGCGGGCGCACCATTACGCGACTGCTGCTGCCGCTATGCCGGGGGGCAGTGCCCGCACCAGCGGCAGGTTGAGCTACTGGGTTACGGTGCGTGTATGAGCAATCTGAGCGCAGTGGGCGACCGAGACTCGTGGCGTTGCTGGCTGTGTGATGAGCCGGTCGATCCCGAGGCTTCGGTTAACTCCGACCGCGGCCCTAGCGTTGACCTCGGCGTCGCTAAGCCCAAGAAGGCCGCAGCGGGCACTGAGCGGCTTGCCCACCGCGCCTGCAACACACGCAAGGGGGCGGTGAAGCCGGTGGTGCCGTGGTCGCCTGAGCCTTGATCCACCGACGTTGATTGCGTGAGGGCTTTCTGAGCGTTTTCTCGGAGGCGGTTGTTTACGGGCATGTCGGATTCGCCGGTCTTCACCGGCTTTTCCACGTTTCTGGTTCCTCGGGGTTACGCCCTGATGGGCTG
>JAAYVH010000040.1 GCA_012517255.1 Chthonomonadales bacterium | reverse complement strand
GGTCGGGAGGCAGCATGTGGGCCTCCTCGAGCATCTCGCTGACCACTTTCTCGTGCTCGGCGCTGTGCTGCCGCATGTCTAGCGAGAAAAGGTGGAACCCGAAGGCGCGTATCTGCACGACGAGGTCGGCGAGAGGACCATCATCCGCCAATACCGCCGCCTTGCCGGCGCGCAAGCTGTCCTGAATGAGCCCGATGTCTTCGAGGAGTTCGGTCGAGCGCCGATAGGCGGGCGGCTGTGCGACGAACGACGGCCCTTCGGCATGGAGGTCCGACAACTCGTCCAGATGTCGGAGCGTCGCCGACAGTCGCTCGTGAATGCAGAGCAGCTTCAGCGCATACGGCTCGCGTGCGTGCTGCTCCACTTGCTCGCGCGGAAGCCCCACCAGCGCCCGGTCCTGCTCGATCGAAGCCAGCAGTGCCGCCGAAGGCTCCACGAGTCTCGCGCTGACGGTAAACTGCCGGTGCAAGTCCCAGACACGCTGGCGATAGCACTCGAGGGCGCAACGCTTGTTGTACACGAGCGTCTCCCAGGTTACCTCGGGTGTGACATTCGGGTTGCCGTCGCGGTCGCCGCCGACCCATGAGCGGAACAGGAGGAACGGCGGGATGTCGAAGGTATGCCCTGGATACGCTTGGGCCAGCGCGCGCCGAAGGTCGGCGTGGAGCCACGTCACCACGTCGAACACCGTGTGCTCGATGTAGTGCGCCACATTGCGAACCTCGTCAGCGACCCCCATGGGTGCGGCGCGCAACTCATCGGTCTGCCACAGGGCTGTCAGCGCGCGATAGAGCTCGTGCTCGGGCACGCCGCCTGCGTCCAACGGCACGTCCACTCTGGCGGCGTCCGTCGGCATCGAACGTTCTGTGAGGAGCCTGGCGATCTCCTGATGCTTCTCCACCACGACCCGTCGGCGCGCTTCGGTGGGGTGGGCCGTCAGAGTAGGGCACACCTCGAGGCGCGAGATCAACGCCTGCATCTGGGCTGCCGTCATGCCCAGCCGCTTCAGGCGGACCACCGCTTCACCAACGGACTCCGGGCGCGGCGTCTCCGCATGCAGGGCCCTCCGCCGCCGGTTGACGCGGATGATCTCGGTCTGCTCAGCCGTGTTGATGAGCTGAAACAGCACGGTGCACGCTTTGAGCGCGCGCTCAACAAGGCGCGGGTCATGCATCTCCACGTGGTCGCCGTCGGGGCCATAGAGTGAACGAATGGCGCTCAGGAGCTGATCGCCTTCCTGATCGGCAAGGACCTCGGACAGCAGCCTGTCCAGAATCTCAATGTCGGCGCTGAGTTCCTCCGACAGGCCGTACTCGGAGGGATGGCGCGGGGTCATGCTAGCGGCGTCCATACGCAGAAGTCTACCCAAACATCGGGAATAGCGGGTAACTGACATGCATCGCAACCGGCCCGCCCGCACGCCTGAATCGCGAGCAGAGCCACGCGATCTCGACCGACAGGCAGCACACGGTCGCGTTCTGACGTAGTGCCACGCCACCTCTTCCATCAGGTTCTGCCTGACGCCGTGCGGGGGGTCAGCCCCGGCCTTGATCACGCCGCCGGACCATTCCCCACGCCATGCAGGGAACGGTCCGGGTCGCCCCGGTCCCAGTCGCTTCGGCCTGGGCTGGGCCATGCCACCCATTCAGGGCGTTTCCAGCGGCGCGATTCCCGGGACTGTCCTGCCGGATTCACTCGCATCACACGCTTACGCAACGTGCTTCGAAACGACAGCCAGGGATTGACATGCTCTCCCGTTCCGGGTCATAATGTCACGCAATCGGAAGGCAACTTGGCGCCATCGTCTAGCGGTCAGGACAGGGGGTTCTCAGCTCTCAAGCCGGGGTTCGATTCCCCGTGGCGCTATACTACGAAAGGGCGGGTCGTCTCCCGCCCTTTGGCACTTCTGTGCGCCATGCGCTTTGCACCACGATACCTCTCCCTCATCGTCCGCGTGTCGACTTGCCTTGCTCTAGCGACGACTGGCCTGTGCGCGCTGGCCGAGGCAGATCCGCCAAGGCTCACGATCGAGCAGGCGGTTCAATCAGCCCTGCAGAACAACCCGTCGCTCCGAGCAGCTCGCTTCGAGACCCAGGCCGCATGCGCCGAGGCGGACAAGGACAAACCGGTCATCAGGCCGCGCATCGCTGCTGAGGCTCAGATGCTCCTTCAGGGCCCGGCAGTCACATTTCCACGAGGCGCCGAGGACGCGCTTGTCCTGCCCGAGCAGTACGCTCAGATCAAGCTTATGCTGGATCAGCCGATCTATCGTGCTGGTCTGGGCGATGCATGGCGCAGGTACAGAGCAATGATCGATGCGGCGGAGTGCCGCCAGCGGATAAGGACGAACGATGTGATACGCGATGTCCGGCACGCCTACGTCCAGTGTCTGGTTGCGCGTGCCATGCTTGAAGTGGCCCGCGAAGCAAAGTCCGTTGCGGCCGATCACCTGGCGTTGGTCAAGCGTATGGTCGAGTCCGGCCTATCAGCCCCCCGCGACACCCTCTCAGCCGAGGCCGACCTGGCAGAGGCCGACGAAGGGCTCTTGCGGGCCTCTGAAGGGGTCGCGCTCGCGGTTGGCGACCTCACGCGCCTGATCGGTGGCGAGACGAGCGTCACAGCCGATCTGCTGGCGGCTCCCGACCCGCTCCCGGCGGCCCCGACGACCGAAGAAGCGGTTGCTCATGCGCAGGCCCGGCGCCCCGAGCTCATCGCGCTGCGAAAGGCCATCGAGGCGGCCGAGGCTGGCCATGCCCTCGCTCGATTGCAGTCGTCTCCGGCTTTCAGCATACGTGCGGCTGCGGTGCATCAGACTCCGACGGCTTTCACGTCGCAGAGATGGGCCGGGCTCGGCCTGCATATGGAGTGGCCCTTGGCGGATGCCGGCAAGACGGCGTTGGACGTCAGGCTGGCTGCCGCTCGACTGGACCAGCTTCGCGCGCAGCTCGATGAGGCAGAATCTGGCATTCTTCTCGAAGTCCGCGATGCACTGTCCCGTTGCGAGACGGCCCTAGCGAGGACCACAGTCTGCGCACAGAGGTTGGCCGCAGCGCGTGCCGCTCTCGAGATCTCGCGCATGCGCTATGAGCAGCGCGCTGCGACGCTGCTCGAGCTTGCTTCGTCGAGGCTGGCAGTTACCAAAGCAGATGCCGCGTGGCAGCAGGCAAAACTGGACCAGGTTATGGCATGGGCGGATATCAGGCACGCTACCGCAGCCGACATTGCGCCCGGGACTGGCGAGCCATGACCAGCCGGCTGTTGGGGCTCATCGGCATGATCGGCGTCCTGGCGCTCGCAGCCTACTATGGCTTGGGACAGCGTCACGGCGAGACGGCTCAAGAGCGGCGACGCGAAGCAGCCACCGCCTTGCCGGTTCGGACGCTCGTGTTCGGCGGCGGCCCTGTCGGGCACGGCATCAGCCTGGTCGGCGTAGTCAGAGCCGATGAGGTTGCCATCAGTCCGAAGGTGCCCTCGCGGATCGCCATGCTGCACGTGCGGGAAGGCGACCGCGTGAGTGCAGGGCAGCGCCTCGTGACGCTGGATATGGGTGATATGCAGGCCCAGCTCGAGGGGGCACGGGCCGCCGTGAACGCAGCCCGCGCCATGCTCGACAAGGCGTTGCGCGGCAAGGCGGCCCGCCAGGCCGAAATGGACGGCTCGGTGCTGGAGGCCGAGGGACAACTCGAACTCGCTCGGGCCAAGCTGTCGCAAGCGGAACTCGGCGTTCCGATGATCGCCGACGAGGCGCAGGCCGATGCCGACAAAGCCGCAGCCGGTGTAGCCCAGGCGCAAGCAGGCCTCCGTCAGGCTGAGGCCGGCGTCAAGGAGGCGGAGGACGCTCTCGGTCGTCTCGAAGAACTGCACAGGCATGGCGGCGTTGCGGATGTTGACCTTGAGGGGGCTCGATCCAAGGCTGCCATGGCGCGGTCCGCCGCCGATCAGGCCCGGGCTGCGCTCGATCTGGCTATGGCCAGCCAGCGCCCTGCCTCTCGCGCGATCCGCGCGCGCACCGAGATCAGCGCGGCCGACGCTCAGGCGGCACGATCGGGTGTGCGCCTCGCAGAGCAAGGGCTGCGCGTCGCTCAGGCGGCTCGCGCTGAGGCGCTCCGCATCGCCGAATACGACATTGCCGGGGCCCGAGCGCAACTCGATCAGGCGAGGGCCGGATTGCGGCAGGCCGAAGCGTCGATCGGTGACAGTACCCTCGTCAGCCCCATCCATGGGGTCGTGACGGCGCTGAAGGGGTCGCCGGGAGAGTATGCCCAGCCCGGCATCGCCATCATGACGATCGTCGGCTCAGGCCCTTTGCGCGTCGAGACTTCGGCCCCCATACGCCTGGCAGACGCGATCCAGCCAGGGGCCCCCGCCCGCGTCCTTACGGGCCCAGCCGACACGATGGGTATTGCGACGATGGTCAATGCCGTCGGCGCAGCCGCGTCAACAGACGGTCGCTCCGTTCCCGTGACGATCTCCTTACCGCGCTCAAACGCCCTGAAGCCGGGCGCGATGGTCACCGCGGTGGTCACTCCTGGGTCGTCTGCCGGCACACGGACGGTGCCTCGCGAAGCGCTCATGCGGGACGGGGGATTCTGGTACGCCTATGTGATCCGTGCCGGAAGGGCCTCCCGGCGTCGGGTCACGATCCGCCAGGAGTCGGGCAACCGGTTTCTTGTCCGGGAGGGCCTGATCGCTGGCGATAGGGTGATCAGTCCATTGCCGGAAGGCATTGCCGACGGCATGCCCGTGCGAGAGACGTCCCTGTGACCGGGTCCTTCGCAGCTGGTCGGTCCATTGTGCCGGATCTCCGTCTATGTTGCTGACGAGCCTGGCGATCCGACGGCCGATCGTCATCGGCATGGCGCTGATCGCCATACTCGTGCTGGGCCTGGTGGCGTATAGCCGATTGCCCGCCGAGCTGAACCCGCGGGTGCCGATCCCGACGATCACCGTCATCACGGTGTATCCGGGAGCCGGCCCGGCCGAAGTGGAGGATCAGGTCACGCGGCCCATCGAGGAAGCCGTTGCCACAGCGAGCGGTATCCGCAACGTCTACTCGAGTTCGCAGGACTCCGTCAGTATCGTCAGCATTGACTTCCGAGTCGGCATCAACGTGGACAACGCCCTTGCGGCCGTGCGTGACCGAGCAGACACAGCTCGCGCTTCTCTGCCGCAGGGCGCCCAGTCGCCCATTGTCGCCAAGCTGGACATCAATGCGCAGCCGGTGGTGTATGCCGCGCTGACTGCGGCTGGCTCCCTGGAGGACCTCGGCAGCGCCGTTGAGCGTGATCTGAAGCCCAGGTTGGCGCGCGTGCCGGGCGTTGCTTCGGTGACCGTCACCGGCGGCAAGAATCGCGAGGCGCTCGTCGAGGTCTGCGCAGCGTCTCTGATGCAGCACGGGATAACAGTCGAGGACGTGCTGAATGCCGTCCGGGGCAGCGGCACGAACGTACCGGCAGGATCGGTGTCCGGCGGCGGCTCTGAGACCGCCGTCCGAACCATGGGAGCCTTCCGGTCACTCGATGACATCGCCGCGGCGCCGATCCTGACGTTTGGATCTATGGCCGCCGATCTCATGCCCGATCTGCCCATACCGGGACTGCCGCGACGTTCGGCGGTTCCGGATCCGATCACCGTGGGTGACGTTGCGAACCTGTCCTTCCAGAGCCAGGATGAGGGGACGTTTTCCAGACTCGACGGGCGGCCGTGCATCGGGGTTGTGGTGGCCAAGTCGCCGGATGCCAACGCGCTGGCTGTAGCCGACGGGGTGCGGCGCGAACTCGAAGGCGCAATCGGCAGCATCCTTCCTGATGACTCCGCCGTGGCAGTCCTGCGGGACGAGTCCGGCGTCATCCGCGACGCTCTGCACGATGTCAACACGACGCTTGTGCTGGGAGCCATTCTGGCGGTGACGGTCGTGCTGGCGTTCCTCCGCAACTTTCGCGGCACAGTGATCGTAGCGGTGGCCCTGCCCGCCTGCTTCTTTGCCACATACATGGTGATCTACTTCGCGGGGTTCACGCTGAACCAGATGACGCTGTTGGCGCTGTCGCTTTCCGTGGGCATCCTGGTGGATGACAGCATCGTCGTTCTCGAGAGCATCACGCGACACCTCGGTCTGGGCGAGAGGCCTGCCGAAGCGGCCTTCAACGGCCGCACGGAGATCGGCTTCGCCGGCATCGTTCTGACACTGGCCGACGTGGTGGTGTTCCTTCCCATCGCCTTCATGGGCGGCATTGTCGGGGCCTTCTTCCGCGAGTTCGGGCTCACGGTAGCCTTTGCGACGCTCTTCTCGCTGATTGTCTCATTCACGGTAACGCCTGCCCTGGCCTCGCGTTGGTATCGTCCCGGCGAGCGGCTCGCGACGCATGGAACCCGCTTCGACGGTCTCTACGGTCGGGCGCTGTCGTGGGCGCTGCAGCGGCCCGGATGGACCATCGGATGGGGAGCTACCGCGCTGGCAGCGGTGTTCCTTGTGGCAGCGCCCAACCTCGGTTTCGAGTTTCTGCCGGCGTCGGATCAAGGACAGATCGCGATCACGGTGGAGCTTCCTCCCGGATCTTCGCGAGCTGCGACCGACGCCACGGCGCGACGGATCGAGCGTCAGCTTGCGGGCATGCCGGATGTGCGACACGCCATGACAACGGTCGGCGAGATCGTGGGCGGTTTCGGCTCCATCCCTCAACGCGGCTCCCAGTATGCACAGATCAACGTACGGCTCAACGATCGAGCCGGATGGACGGACCGGCTGTCCGGATCGAGGCGCAGCGCTCGAAGCCGCTTCAGAAGTCGAACGGACACGGAGGTCGCCGGGGCCATACGGCGATCGTTGCGCGACATATCCGATGCCCGCATCGTTGTGGCCCCCGTGCGTACGGTTGCCAACATCGGCCCGGCCCTGCAGATTGAGCTCTCCGGGCACGATCTGGATGCAGTGGCGGAAGCAGCGCGCACGACACGCGACGCTGTGGCCGACATACCCGGCGTGATCGAGGCTGATACGTCGTTGCGCCCCGGCCAGCCGGAGCTTCAGGCGATCGTGGACCGGACGCGGGCAGCGGCGCTGGGCATCCCGCCATCGCTCGCCGGGTCCGTGGTGCGAACCGCGATGACAGGTGTCGAGGCCGGGCGGATCGCGGCCTACGGGCGCGACATGCCGGTGCGGATCCGACTGCAGGAGGCCGACCGGCAGAACGCCGACGCTCTCGATGCCATACCCATCGGTCTGTTCCGGGGGCGGCCCGTCTTGCTCGGGGATGTGGCCAGATTGGAGTTACGCTCCGGTCCGACCGCCATCGAACGCGTGAACGGCATGCGTTTGGCGACAGTTTTCGCCGAGCTGGCGCCCGGGTATGCGCTGGGCAACGTCAGCTCCGAGGTCGAGCGGCGGCTCACGAGAGCCCTGCCCGACGGCGTCGCGTTTCGATTCGGAGGCGAGTCCGGAGTCCTCGAGGAGAACCTGCCTCATTTCGTGCTGGCAGGCGCCCTGGCAGTCGTCCTGTTGTATCTCGTCGCGGCAGCGCTGTTCAACTCGATGCTCTATCCGCTCGTCATGATGGTGACGCTCCCCATGGCGCTCATCGGCGGTCTCGGCGCTCTGGTGATCATGGGCGAGACGCTGTCGCTGGTGTCCATGATCGGCGTGATCATGCTCATCGGTCTCATGGGCCGGAACGCCATCCTGCTCATTGACTACACCAACACGTTGAGAGCCCGCGGGCTGAGCAGGACGGATGCGCTTCGAGAAGCCGGCATCGCTCGGCTGCGACCCATCTTGATGACGACGCTGACCACGATCTTCGGTATGCTACCGGTGGCGTTACGCATCGGCCGCGCGGCGGAGCTCCGCGCGCCGATGGCGATTGTCGTCATCGGAGGCCTCGTGGTCTCCACCTTGCTCACGCTGGTGGTGGTTCCCGTGGCGTACGACATGGCGGATAGGCTGCGCAGCAAGCACTGAAGGGGAGGTGTAGGTTTGGATCAACTCAAGATCGGGATGATAGCCGTCGGCGGACGGGGAGGTCTATGGCGGCACTGGCATCAGCCGGATACCGGCAGATCGGTGGTGGTGGCCGGCGCCGATGTCAGCGCCGACGCGCTGAGCCGATTTCGAGCCGACCATGGGGGATCCCCCTTCGTCACGCAGGACTACCGGCGACTGCTGGAACGCAGCGACGTGGACGCCGTTGCTGTCTGCTCGCCCGACTTCTGCCACGAAGAACACGCCGTCGCGGCGCTGCAAGCTGGCAAGCACCTGTTCCTCGAGAAGCCCATGGCGATCACCACCGAGGGGTGCGACCGAGTCCTGTCCGCGTGGAAGCGCTCGGGCAAGCGCATGATGATCGGCTTCAACATGCGGTACATGAACATATTCCGGGTGATGAAGGAGATCGTTGATAGCGGCGTCATCGGCGACCTCAAGGCGGTATGGGTTCGACACTTCGTGGGCTATGGCGGCGACTTCTACTACCACGACTGGCACGCAACGCGAGCGAACGCTACGTCGCTGCTCCTGCAAAAGGGGTCGCACGACATTGATATGATCCACTGGATAACGGGAGCCTACACGAGGCGTGTCGCAGGGTTTGGGGGTCTCGATTACTTCGGCGGCGACCGGCCCAATGACCTGACATGCCCAGCTTGCCCTGACGTGCGGGAGTGCATTGAGGCGCAACCTGCCAGCACCCGCGTCCAGTGCGCCTTCCGCCAGGAAGTTGACGTGGAAGACAACCAGATGCTGATCATGGAACTGGACAGGGGCATCAAGGCCGCCTATCTTCAGTGCCACTTCACGCCGGACTATCACCGCAACTATGTGTTCATCGGTACCGAAGGGCGCGTGGAGAACTCCGAGCCAGAGATGAAGGTCTGGGTCAAGACCAGGCGCTCCAATACCTACCGTGAGCTCGCCGATCGGGAGTACCGGATCAAGCCCGCAGCAGGCGGGCATGGCGGAGCCGATCCGGTCATCTGCGCTGACTTCGTGGACATGATTCTCGATGGTAAGGATCCTGTGGCTACGCCGATTGCCGGCCGCATGAGCGTCGCCGCAGGCTGCGCGGGGGCCTGGTCCATCCGGAACGGCGGCATGCCGTGTGAGGTTCCGCCCATAGCGGAGGCGCTGTGAGAAGGACGCTCTTCCTCGGTCCGCCTTCGTTTGAAGGCTTTGACGGCGGCGCCGGTTCGCGCTACCAGGCCCGACGGGAGATCACGTCCTACTGGTATCCCACATGGCTCGCGCAGCCGGCGGCTCTGGTTCCGGGAAGCCGGCTTGTGGACGCGCCGCCGCATGGTCTGAGCGTCGGGCAGGTGCTGGATATCGCCCGTGACTACGAGCTTGTGATCATCCACACGAGCACGCCGTCGCTTCGCAACGACGTGCGATGCGCCGAGGCGATCAAGGCATCGCGCCCTGATACGCTCGTCGGCTTCATCGGAGCGCATGCAGCGGTCCTGCCCGATGAGACGCTGCGGTCTTCGGAATCGCTCGACTTCGTGTGTCGGGCCGAGTTCGACTACACATGCCTCGACATCGCGCGTGGGCTTCCGTTCAGCGAGATCGCCGGCGTCAGCTACCGCGACCAGAATGGGGCCATCGTGCACAATCCTGAGCGGGAGCTCATCACCGACTGGAACGCTATGCCGAGCGTTCTACCGGTGTACCGTCGGGACCTCGATGTTCGCCGCTACGCCATCGGCTATCTGCTGCACCCCTACATCAGCTTCTATACGGGCCGCGGGTGTCCAGCGAAGTGCACCTTCTGCCTTTGGCCCCAGACCATTGGCGGTCACAAGTATCGAAACAAGTCGCCCGACGTGGTTATCCGCGAGATGGAAGAGGGGCGAGCCCTGTTCCCCGAGGTGCGTGAATGGATGTTCGACGATGACACGTTCACCATCGATAGGGAACGGGCAGTGGCGATCGCGCGCGGTATGGGCCGGCTGGGCCTGACATGGTCGTGCAACGCCCGAGCGCATGTGGACTTCGACACCCTGAAGGAACTGAAGGCGAACGGTCTGCGGCTGCTGCTGGTGGGTTTCGAGAGCGGCAACCAGCAGATCCTGGACCGCATTCGCAAAGGGCTCAAACTGGACATGGCCAGGGAGTTCATGCGGAACTGCCACCGCCTTGGCATCAAGGTCCATGGGACCTTCGTGATCGGCCTGCCCATTGAGACCCGCGAGACGATCGAGGAGACGATTCGATTCGCTCAGGAGCTGGATCCCCATACCATCCAGGTCTCGATTGCGGCGCCCTATCCGGGCACGGAGTTGTACAGGCAGGCAGTCGCAAACGGGTGGCTCGATGAGGGAGCCCTCGTCTCGGAGACCGGATTGCAGCAGTCCACGTTGAGCTATCCGCACCTGACTCCGGAGGAGATGGAGGACGCTGTCGAGCGCATGTACCGACGCTTCTACTTCCGCGCCAAGCCCATTCTCAGGATCGTTCGCGAGATGCTGGGTGACCGCCAGATGCTGTTCCGACGCCTGCGCGAGGGCAGGGAGTTCTTCGCGTATCTCGCCGAGCGTCGCACGCAGCGACGTGCGACGCCTTCCAGGGAGGCCTGTTGCCATGATGGCTGATGTGCCTGTGTACCATTGCATCCGTAACGCCGAATCCGCTGTGCGCGACGCCGGCATCGGCGCCGGCGCGTGGACGTTTGCGCCCGTAGGATTGCTCGCTCCGGCGACGGGAGACTCGGGCGGAGCCCCCGCCACCATCGTGCGCTGCCGTTGGGACCACGAGCGGCTCTACATACGCTTTGAGGCTGTCGATGCAGACATGTGGGGCACCTACACCGGGCGCGACGATCCGCTGTATGACGAAGAGGTCGTGGAGGTCTTCCTGTGTCCCACGGGCGATGTGCGCCGGTATTTCGAGATCGAGGTCAGTCCGCGAGGCGTGGTCTTCGATGCGGCGATCCATAATCCTCATCTCGATCGGACCGACATGGAGACGGATCGCGCATGGACGTGCGCAGGCCTGATTGCTGACGTGCAGACGACGGCTCCGGTGCACAAGGTTCCGCCGGCGCAGCGCACCGTGCACGGTCCTGCAGGGCGGTGGACGGTGGACTTGGCCATCCCGTTTCGATCGCTGGGTCTGCCCTGACCGCCTCGACCCGGCGACGAATGGCGCGTCAACTTCTATCGCATCGATCGCGGCGAGAAGGACGCATATCTCGCGTGGTCGCCGACTCTTAAGCGGCCCGTGGATTTCCATGTGCCTGCTCGCTTCGGCGTATTGCGGTTCGAGGACGATGCCTCTTCGCTCGAGTTGCCCGGAAAATGGTCGCGGGACCAGGCCGTCGAATGGGGCAAGGGTGCAGGCTGGATCGTAGGCTGCAACTTCACCCCAAGCACAGCTTCGAATCAGCTGGAGATGTGGCAGGCGGCGACCTTCGATCCTGATACCATCGCCAGGGAGCTTGGCTACGCCCGGGATGTCGGCATGAACGCCGTGCGGGTCTACCTTCATGATCTTGTGTGGGAGCAGGACCGTGCGGGCTTCCTCGATCGAATCCGCAAGTTCCTCGCCCTCGCTGATGCGTGCGGCATCAAGACCGTGTTCGTCTTGTTCGATGACTGCTGGAATCCGGACCCGGCTATCGGGCCTCAGAAGCAGCCGGAACCGGGCGTCCACAACTCGCGCTGGGTTCAAAGCCCGGCCAGGCAGGTGAAGCAGGATCCTCTCCTATGGGGGCGGTTGCGCGACTATGTGACGGGGTTGATCGCGGCGCTGCGCGACGATGATCGAATCCTGATGTGGGACCTCTACAACGAGCCTGGCAACAGCGACTATGGCGCTGGCTCGTGGCCGCTGCTCTACGGCGCGTTCGAATGGGCCCGCGCTGCCCGCCCCACGCAACCGTTGTCCGTGGGCGTCTGGGCGCAGCTCGGCACGCTGAATGCGTTCCAGCTGGCGAACTCGGATGTGGTTACCTTCCACAACTACGAAGACGTTGCGTCGCTCAAGGCCCAGATCGGACAGCTAAAGGATCTTGGACGCCCGATAGTCTGCACGGAGTGGATGGCTCGACCGACAAGCGTCATCGGAACCCACCTTCCTGTGTTTCGCGAGACCGGCGTGGGATGCATGATGTGGGGCCTGGTCGCAGGCAGGACGCAGACGATCTATCCATGGCGCTCGCCCGGTGGCGGCCCCGAACCCGACCCGTGGTTCCACGATCTTCTGCGCCCTGACGGATCGCCGTACCGCCCCGAAGAGGTGGAGACTCTGAGGAAGATGACCGGCAGGCAGGGCTGAGAGTCGGACCCTGAAGCATCCGACTCTCAGCCAGGCTTTCGCTACAGCTTCCACCCTCGACGATAGCTGTGCCGGATGTACCGGTCGGCTTCCCGGCACCCGGGGCACGACATCCGTTTGGCGTCGTAGGTGATCTTCTGTCCCACTCGGAACGCGACATTCCCGAGCAGAATGCTCTCGGTCATCGGCGCCGCGTAGTCGAAGTTGCTGGCCGTCGTTCCGTTGCCCCGGCATGCATTGACCCACTCCTGGTAATGGCCGGGCGAACGGGGCAGATAGGGCGCCGGCGGCTCATAGTCCTTGAAACGAGCCTCGGGGAGAAGCTTCGGTTCGCCGCCGTGACCCATGAAGATCTTGCCGCGATCGCCGACGAAGACCGATCCGTTGAAGCCTTTGTCGATCTTCTCGCCCTCCAGCACCTCTTCCGGGATCATCTTGCCGCCGTCGTACCAAGTTAGCTTGACCGGCGGCATGTCGCCCCGTGCCGGAAACTCGTAGCGGATGATGGACCACTTCGGTGCGGCATGCGGCAGGCGCGGCTCTCCTTCGGCCTCAACGGCCGTGGGATACTGCAGTTTGAGCGCCCAGAAGGCCCCGTCCATCAGGTGGCAGGCCATGTCGCCCAGCGCGCCGGTGCCGAAGTCCCACCAGCCGCGCCAGACGAAATGGGTATACGCCGGGTGGTAGGGGCGGAACCGCGCCGGTCCGAGCCACAGATCCCAGTCCAGCGAAGCGGGCACGGGCGGGTTGTCGGTCGGAAGATCCATGCCCTGCGGCCAGATCGGACGATCCGTCATGACATGGACCTCACGGACCGGCCCGATCGCGCCCGACTCGATCACTTCCACCAGACGCGTGTAGCTCGGGTGTCCCTGCGTACCCATCTGAGTGACTACCTTCATGCGCCGCGCCGTGAGCATCAGACTGCGTGCCTCCGACACCGTGCGGGTCAGCGGCTTCTGGCAGTAGACATGTTTGCCCATCTTCATGGCCATCGAAGCCGCGACGGCATGCACATGATCCGGCGTGCTCACATGGACCGCATCAATGCGCTTGCCTTCCTTGTCGAGCATGCGACGAAAGTCCTTGTACTTGGGCACGTCGGGGTACTGCTGGTACGCTTCGGCCGCCCTGGCATCATCCACGTCGCACAGAGCCACGATGCGCACACCGGGGCAGGCGGCTATGCTCCTCAGATCGCTCCAACCCATGCCGCCGCACGCAATGGACGCAACGGCCAGTTCCTCGTTGGGTGACTGAGACGCGCGGGCCTGCGACTCGGACCACACGCCGCCGAGCGCCGCAAGTCCTGCCGCCAGGGCCGTGCGCTCGATAAGCTCTCGGCGGGTTATGTCATCTCTCATCGCACGATCACCTCCGCCAGACGGATTCGACCTTCAGCCCCGGATGACCTTCCCGGCGCGCAAGCCCGTCGCCGTCCCATCGCGGATCGTCGCCGCGCCGTTGACCCAGACGGAGTGAATGCCGATAGGCGCGGCGAGCGGATCCTCATATGTGGCAGCGTCCGCGATCGTTTCCGGGTCGAACAGGACCAGGTCGGCGGCGTAGCCCTGGGCGATAAGGCCCCGATCACGCAGGCCCAGACGTTGCGCAGACGCCGAGGTTATGCGACGGATCGCATCGTGCAAGGTTGTCAGCCGACGCTCGCGCACGCAGCGACCCAGCCAGCGCGGAAATGTTCCGGAGAGACGGGGATGGGCTGCATTCCTCAGGTGGAGCCCATCGCTGCCGATCAATGTATGCTCCCACGACAGGATCGTGTCCAGATCGTCCTGCAGCATGTGGTGGACAAGGTAGCACACCTGCAGCTCCTCCTCCACCAGCAGCGTGCAGACGAGCTCGCCGATGGACATGCCGCGCCTGCGCGCGATGTCGGGGAACGTCATGCCGGTGAACGGTGCGTTCATGGGAGACTGGACCGACAGCAACACCATGCTCGGCCAGAAACGATCGAGCGCATGCAGTTCGTTGATGATCCGCTCACGGAGCTTCGGATCGGCTAGACGATCGAGCGCCGTCGCGGGGCCGTCGGCAGTGATCCAGCTCGGGAGGATCGCTGTAAGGACCGTGGAGCCCGCAGTGTACGGGTACATATCGCAGGCGATGTCCAGTCCCGCCGATCGAGCGCTCGCGAGTATCTCAATAGCTTCGGCTGACTTGCCTTCGGCGGATGGACCCGAGGTCTGGAGGTGCGACACCTGAACGCGCGCTTCGGAGGCGCGGGCGATTGCCACGCTTTCGCGGGTGCTTTCGAGAAGTCGGCCCATGTAGTCACGCTGATGGATGGCGCAGAAGCCTGCCTCATGCGCCAGGGCCGCCATCTCGCGCACATCGGCGTGACACATGGGTGCATAGCCGGGGCCTGTGGACAGGCCACGAGCGCCTTCATCGAGACCGCGGCGCAAGAGGGCGCGCATGGCGCCGATCTCTGCGTCGGTCGCAGGACGCGCCGCCATGCCCATCGCTGCGACCCGGAGGGCCGCATGGGGAATGAGATAGACCGCATTGACGGCCATCTCTGCGGAGTCCAGCCGATCAAGGTATTCCGCGGTGGTGGTCCAGTCCCACCGAACGCCTTCGTCGCGGCTGAACAGACCGCCAAAGACCGGTCGGAGCGTCGCCTGTGTCGCGTGGTCTGCGGGGGCGAAGCCTATGCCGCAGTTGCTGAACACCTCGGTCGTGACGCCCTGCCGAACTTTGGCGCCATGTTGGGGATCGGCAAGCAGCGCGATGTCGGCGTGCGCATGGAGATCAATGAAGCCTGGTGCGAGGGCGAGACCACGAGCGTCAACGACTTCGGTTGCCGTCAAATCCTCGGGCAGCCGGCCTACATCGGCAATGACGCCGTCCTGGATGCTTACATCAGCCTGATACGCTGGCCTGCCCGTACCGTCGAGAATAGCGGCCCCTCGGATGATGAGATCGCGAGGGGCCGATAGCGTCGCCGTCACTCGAGCGTCGGTCCGCCCGTAACGGTGTCCGGCATGGCGGAGTCGCGGAAGCGCTCGAAGTTCTCCATGAACAGCGTCGCCACATGCCTTGCCGTTCGGTCGTAGGCTTGCGTGTCGTGCCACGTGTCCCGAGGCCACAGCACCTCGCGCGGAACTCCCGGGCATTCGAGGGGAACCTCGAGACCGAAGACCGGATCCCGGCGGTGCGGAACGCCGTTGAGCGCTCCGCTCATGGCCGCCGCGATCAGGGCGCGCGTGTGCTGGATCGTCATGCGCTGGCCAACGCCGAACGGTCCGCCTGTCCAGCCGGTGTTGACGAGCCATGTCTGGGCTTTGTGCTGGGCGAGTCTCTCGCCGAGCATCTTGGAGTACACCGTTGGCTTGCGCGGCAGGAACGGGGCGCCGAAGCACGTGCTGAAGGTTGCCGACGGCTCCTTGACGCCGGCCTCGGTACCGGCGACTTTGGCGGTGTAGCCTGAGATGAAATGATAGCGGGCCTGCTCTGGCGTCAGGCGCGAAATGGGCGGCAGCACGCCGAACGCGTCACAGGTCAGGAAGAACACGTTGGCCGGGTGTCCTCCGACGCTGGGTCGTACCGAGTTCTCCACGAAGGTAAGAGGATAGGCGGCGCGCGTGTTCTCGGTGAGCGTATCGTCGTCGAAGTCCAGGAGGCGGGTGGAGAGGTTGATCGCAACGTTCTCGAGGACGGCCCCGAACCTGATCGCATTGTAGATCTGCGGCTCGGCCTCGAGAGAGAGCCGGATGCACTTGGCGTAACAGCCCCCCTCGAAGTTGAAGATGCCGTCGTCGCTCCATCCATGCTCGTCATCGCCGATCAGGAACCGGTCGGGGTCAGCCGAAAGCGTGGTCTTGCCCGTACCGCTGAGCCCGAAGAACAGGGCCACGTCACCGGTCTTCCCCATGTTGGCTGCGCAGTGCATCGAGAGGACGCCGCGCGCGGGCAACAGGTAGTTCATGATCGTGAACACCGATTTCTTCATCTCGCCTGCGTACTCGGTGCCACCGATCAGCACCAGGCGCTTCTCGAAGTTCACGCAGATGTATGCTTCGGAGCGCGTTCCGTCAACCTCGGGGTCAGCATGGAAGCCGGGGACGCTTACGATTACGAACTGGGGCACATGGTCCTGTGTCTTGGTCCAGTCGGGTCGGACGAAGAGCTGGCGCGCGAACAGGCTGTGCCACGCGAACTGCGTGACTACCCGAATGGGGATGCGGTACCGCGGGTCGGCTCCGGCGAAACAGTCCTGAACATACAGGCGCTTGTCCTGCATGTAGGCCAGCGCACGCCGATAGAGGCTCGTGAACCTCTCAGGCTCCATCGGCTGGTTCACTTCGCCCCACCAGATCTCATCCTCTAGATCGGGCGTGCGCACCACGTACTTGTCCTTGGGGGATCTGCCCGTGTGCAGGCCCGTGCGCACCACAAACGCGCCTCCCGCGGCGAGCAGCCCTTCGCGCTGGGAGAGGGCGTTTTCGATGAGGGCGGCGGTGCCCAGGTTCCAGTGGACAAAAAGGGCATCACGGATGCCGTGATTCTCGAGCCCGAATCGGCTCGGGTTCACGCCTAGATCTTGCATCATCACCTCCAGTTCGGTGGCAGGATTCTACCCGAACGGGAGGCAGCCGGTCAGGAGAGGAGCGCCATGATCTCGGGGGCCGACGCCGTTCCTGTGGTGCCGAGCTTGTGGATCGTCACGCTGGCGCAGAGGTTGCCAACGAGTGCGGCCTGTTCCAGTGATCCGCCCACGGCCAGCGCACAGACGATTCCGGCAAACGCGCTGTCGCCAGCGCCGACGATGTCAATCTCGCCTCGCACCGGCAGGGCAGGAACGTGAACGGCAGAGTCCCGATCACATGCCATGATGCCGTTCGGACCCAGGGTGATGAAGACGGGACGCCCGTTCCGTGACGCGAGTCGCCGACCGACTGCCGCGGTCTCCGCCAGGTCGTCCAGGGGATCGGTCATGCCGACGGCGCTTGCGGCTTCGGCGGCATTGGGCTTGACGATCACCTGGCTGAACTCGCCGATGCGGACGCGCGAATCCGCCATGATCACGATGGGACTGGCGTACCCCAGCGACTTCAGCGCCGATCGTACCCGATCGGTGACCACGCCGCAGTTTCGCTCCTGAACCTGGTCGGCTACCAGCACGGCGTCCACAGAACCCGACTCCACCAGTGCGGTCATGTCGGCGATGACACGGTCTTCGACGCGAGAGGGCAACGGCAGTCGGTTCTTGATGTCGAGGCGCTCGATCTCACGTTCCCCGGTCCCGGTCATCACCATGGGTTTCGTGTAGGTTGGCGTGAAGCGATCCGGCAGGAGCTGCAGGTGTTCGGTCAGGACACCGGTCGTGTGGAGCCCCTTGCGGAGGTCATATCCCTCGCCGTCATCGCCGGTGAAGCCGACGGCGTAGATGGTGGCCACGCCCAACGCGCTCAGGTTGTTCGTGACCGTTCCGGCGGCTCCCGGAGAGCAGCGGATGGCAACGACCTGTCGAGCCTCCAGACCGGTCTCTATGGAGGTTTCCGACAGGGAGGGATCGAGGATGAGATACTTGTCGAGAAAGAAGTCGCCGACAACCGCCACGCGAAGTTGCGCGAATCGGTCGAGTAAGGCAGCCACCTCGTTTTTGTCTGTCATCGTGTCCCTCCCCATCGGTCAGTACGGCGCCGGACCCTATCCCTGCGAACGATGTGCGCACCAGAGAACGGCGTTGGCGAGCACTCGGCGTACGTTGGCATCGAAGTACGTTGGCACCGTCTCATGGCCGGGCCGGAAGTAGAAAACGCGCGCCTTCCCAAAGCCCTCTCCGACACCCTGACCGGGTCCCGAAGTAAAGCCTTCGGTCTTGCCCTCACCGACCGTCCAGCAGATGCCGCTGGGGAAGGTCTTGCCGTCATAGGGGAAATGGGACTGCAGGACAAGAACGAGCGGCGGCGGCACGTCGAACGGCGCGCCGTACATCTCCTCGTGTTCGATGGTGAAGTCGCCCACGCCGTGGGCGATGGGATGCCAGGGTGCGCAGACTCGCACGAACTCAGGCTCCATCGGGTTGAGCTCGCGCCAGCCGCCCTTCAGGTGGCCGGGTGCGCCGAGGATGCGTTGAAACGTCTTCGAGTAGTGGGCGGAGTGGAGGGCGATGAAGCCGGCGCCGCCTTCCACGACTCTTCGCACGACGCGCGCGGCGGTCTCGTCGGTGACTTCGCCGTGTCGAGCATGCCCCCACCAGACGATAACGTCGGCTTCGGCCAGGGCCTGCTCGGAACACCCCTGATCGGGTTCGTCGAGGTTGGCGGTGCGTACCTGGACCTTCTCGCTGAGCGCCTGCTTCAGCCCCTGGGCGACAGCTCCGTTGATGCTCTCGGGGTAGACCTCCTTCGGTGCGTGCCGCGGGGCTTCATCCCATACCAGCACACGGACGGGCGACTCGTTGCTCATGATGCGGATCCTTTCATGGATAGGTAGTGCTGTGTGGCTGTTCTGCGAACCGCACGGAGTTTCCTCCTGCTATCGGGCCGCGGCGATGCGCAAGGGCATAGCCAGACCACGGGGCGCGGGTACGCTGTAGGCTGACACTGGCACGTGTATCGAGGAGGACTTTCATGACCCCGTCCGCTACAACGGCATCGCTGCCTGACCCACATGCTCTCCCGCTGGACGACGCCATCGGCCAGACACTCTGCTTCGGCTGGCAGGGCCCGGGTTGCGACGGCGTCAATGACCACGCTCATGAGCTGATTGAGGACATGCGCGTGGGCGGTGTCATTCTGTTGGCGCGCAACATAACGACGCCGGACGCAGTCCGGTCTCTGCTGAGTCGCCTCCAGGGCATGTCGGGCGTACCATTGCTGGTTGCGGTCGATCAGGAGGGCGGTCGGGTGAATCGGTTCGGCGCGCCGTTCACGCAGTTCGCCGGCAACATGGCCCTGGGAGCCTGCGGCGACGAAGGTCCGATGCTCACGAAACGCCAGGCCGAGGCGCAGGCCACAGAGCTCCTGTCGGTGGGGGTGAACTGGAACCTGGCCCCGGTTCTGGATGTGAACAACAACCCCGACAACCCTGTCGTCGGCGTGCGCTCATACGGCGAAGTCCCCGAGCATGTGGGCGCTCTGGGCGCCGCCGCGATTGCCGGGTACGGGGCCGGAGGCATCCTCTCCTGCGCGAAGCACTTTCCCGGACATGGCAACACGGCAGTGGACTCGCACCTCGGCCTGCCCGTGGTGCATGCGTCGCGCGAGGAGCTGAGGACCACTGAGCTTGCGCCCTTCCGCGCGGCCATCCAGGCGGGCGTGCCGGCCATCATGACCACGCACATCGTCTTTCCGTCCCTGGACTACTGCCTGCCGGCCACTCTCTCCGCCTCGATCCTGACCGATCTCTTACGCACGGAGATGGGATTCGGCGGCGTCATCATCACGGACTGCATGGAGATGGCGGCCATCGCCGAGACCATCGGCACGCCGCATGGGGCCGTGGCAGCGCTCATGGCCGGCGTCGACATGGTGCTGGTGAGTCACACACTGGAAACGCAGCGGGAGACCGTCCGCGCCATACGGCGGGCCATCGAGGGCGGGATCCTGGAGGAGGCTCGTATCCGCGATGCCTGCGCCCGCGTGTTGCGGATGAAGTCGATGGTCAGCACATCGCACAGAGAACCGGCAACGCGATGGCAGTGGCCGCAGCACGCCGACCTTGAGATGCAGATCGCACGGCGGTCGGTCACGCTTGTCCGGGATGGCGACATCCTTCCCTTATCGGCCGGCGCGCGCGTCATGGTTGCCTCGACGGATCCGGCCGGTCGTGCCGCCGCCGAAGCGCTCCGCTCGCTGGGTTTCGACGCGACGTGGCATCATCTCGGCAGCCGGGCCGACCTGGAGCGCTCCGACGACATCCTGGCCGACATGGTCGGATGCAGCGCAGCGGTGGTCCTGGTCTCGCTGAACGCAGGAGGCGCGTTGCCCGAGCGGGCGATCACTTCGCTCGTCGAGCGCGCTCGTCAGCGTCTGCAGGAGCGACTCATTCTGGCCGCCATCGGAACCCCTTACGACATGCGCGCATTCCCCGACGTGCCCACCGCGCTCTGCACCTACGGGAGCTCAGAACGCTCGATGGCGGCGCTTGCCGAAGCGCTTGCCGGGGTGTTAGTGCCGCGCGGCGCGCTGCCGGTCACCATCTCACCAGCCAGGTCTGAACCGTCCGGGGCGCCAGGTTCATGATCCGCTGCGTCCGCGCCGGAAGCGCCCGTTCGCTGCCGGGTTCACCCAGACCCGCCGTCTCGATCACGGTGATGCGTTTGGCCTTGACCCCATAGCCGGCCGCGTTCCAGTCGAACCGGGTTCGCACCGGCTGATCGCTTACGTTGACGAAGAGCAGCAGCAACTCGCGTTGCTTTGGACGCATCCAGGCGCCCGTAAGGACCGCAGGCGTCGTGACCCAGGTCTCGCCATACCAGGCCCAGTCGGCTCGCACGTCGGGAATGTCGCCCGCAAGCGCAGGCGGGCGGGCCATCTCCCCGGCGCTGAAGAAGCGCACGTTGCGGTATCGAACACCCACCACCTGCTTGAGAAAGCTGCCCGCGACGTTCTCTTGCGCGATGGCAGGCGAGAGCCACCCGATCTGCTCGCCAAAGACGAGTTGTTGGCCCATCTTCATGCAGAGAGCAAGGTCCCGCGTGGTTGCGCCCGCCGCGTAGTTGCGCCCAAAGTACTGCACGCGGCCGCCGTAGATGGCGGGCAGTGCGGGCACCATGCCGTTGCCCTGCCAGTCCCACGTGAGGTTGGCGTCGAGCACGTGGGCGTAGGGCTCTGCGGCGCACTCCGTGGTGATCATGTGGCCTGCAGGCATACGCTTGCGGATCTCTCGCAGCAGAGGCCAGTAACCGTCGCGGGTCCACCAATGCCCTCCGCCGACAGGATGCCCGTGCGACGCGTCCATGCACAGCACCGGCGCTGCCGCCGCGATCTGGTCGATGTAGACGCCGTGAGTGCCGACCTCGTTCATGATGCGCAAGACGGTGTCGCGAACCACGGTCTGCCAGAGCTCGGTCGTGGGGCACATGACCGCCAGTCGCACCGGCGTGTCGTCGGCCTCTTTGCTCCCGTAGGTCTCGGTGACCGGCTTGCCCTGCGCGTCCTTCGTGGCCGACGGCAGAGCCCGGCTTGTGAACTGGTAGTCCTCAGTCCCCCTGTCGCGTGTGTCCCACAGGCGGCCGTTGATGTAGGGCATCACCCGCACCCCGGCCTCCTGAAGCCTCTTGACGCCCTCGACGAACCCCTCCTTGACCGGGAAGTAGTGCGGGTAATTGTCATCGAACGGGATCTGATGCCAGCTGTACCAGTGCACGGCGGCCGGCACGCCCATGTACTG
>JAAYVH010000010.1 GCA_012517255.1 Chthonomonadales bacterium | reverse complement strand
TGGCAGTGATCAACAGGGGGCTGCCCGAGTGCGAAGTGCTGGACGATGCGGCGCGAACCATAGCCGTCACGCTGCTCCGATGCACCGGACAGGGGGTCGGACTTCCGGAAGATCAGCGAGACAGCCAGATGATAGGCCCGCATGTTTTCGAGCTAGCATTGTTTCCGCATGGAGGCGATTGGCGCGGTGCCGGGGTCTGGCGAGAGGCACATGCCTTCAACGTGCCGATGCGTGCCGTGCAAACGGATATGCACGACGGGCCTGTCGCCGACGGGCATGCGTTCCTATCGGTGGGGCCTGCATCGCTGGTTCCGAGCGCCGTGAAGCGCTCGGACGATGGCAACTCCATCGTCGTGCGTGCCTACAGCCTAGCGGACGTTCCGGTCACCGCCGAGATCGATGTCGGGTGGCCCGGCGTCTGGCGGCGCCACCGACTGCGCCTCGATGAGTCAGCGACCGATGAGTCCTCTCTGGTGTTACCGTTCGAGATCGCGACGTTTGGCCTTGAGCGGCCTATGCCTTAGGACAGCATGACCAGAGGCGCATCACGTATCCATCCGGCGTGCGTGCTGGCGGTCATCGGAGCCGCGCTCGTCATGCATGGCCCCGGCGTACTCCGAGGGCGAGCGCTTCTGCCTGCCGATGTCATCCTCTTGATGCGACCGTGGGCGACCGTCGCTCGCGAGCGGTTTCCTGAGTTCCGCTTCGCACAGAACCAGCTTCTGGGTCCGATCTTCGAGTACTACTCGTGGCGTCACTACGCGCGGTCGCAGATGCGAGAGGGCCGTGTACCGCTGTGGAACCCCTATGAGATGGGGGGCAACGTGTTGCTGGCGAACAGCCAGTCGGCCGTACTGTACCCCCCAAACGTGCTCCTGTACCTCCTGCCGCTGTGGGTTGGGGTAAACGCTGTCACGCTGCTCCATACCGTTCTGACCGGTCTGTTCATGCTGGGTTGGCTGCGTGCGCTGAGACTCCGCCATGCAGGCGCCCTTGCCGGTGCGTTGACATGGATGCTGTGTGCAACGCAGGCCCTGTGGACGGAGTTTCAGACGCCGACCGCGGCGCTTTGCTGGCTGCCCGCTGCGCTCTGGGCCAGCGACGCCTGGATCCGGCGGGATGTCGGGACACTGGGGGCGGTGCGTGGCCTCCTCCTGTCGGCGGCCGCAGTTGCAATGTCGCTGGTGGCAGGCCATCCGCAGTTCGCGTTCTATGTCGTCCTCGCCGTTGTGATGTATGCTGGGGTGCGGGGATGCTCGGTATGGGGATGGAGAGGCGCCGGTGTGCCGGTGGCTGCCGTCGGACTGGCGCTAGCCTTCAGCGCCGCTACGCTGTTGCCGGTCGGCGAAGCCGCTCGCATCAACCATCGCGATCGGAACGCAACATTCCTGGACTCCGTCCGACTCAGGTTGCCGCCCGTCTATCTGACCTCAGCCCTGCTGCCGAACGTACGCGGCAATCCCCGCGACTACGTCCGCTTGGAGGACGGAGAACCTCGACCCGGCCATCCGTACATCGGCTCATATGACTTCACCGAATACGGGCTGTATGTCGGCATTCCGGCGCTTCTTCTGTCTGTGTTGGGGCTGGCGTGGGGATGGCGAGCGCGCGGCACCCAGGAGATAGCGCTCCTTGGGATGATCGGCCTCGCGCTCGCGCTTGGCACCCCTGTCGGAGCCCTGTTCTTCTACCTTGTTCCCGGTTATGCCCAGTTCCACGCGCCAGCCCGCGCTCTCTGCCTTGTGCACTTTGCCCTCGCCGCGCTGGCCGGCGTTGGCGCCAATGCCGTGCTCAATCGGGTCGCGGAGAATGGCTTATCGGCGGCTGCGGATCCGCGTCTGAAGGGAGCGATGGTAGCATCTGCGCTTGTCGGTGTTGTGGCTGCAGCGAGCTGGCCGTTGTCGGCAATACAAGCCCCGGTGATCCTGTCGGGGGACTGGATGGCGTATGAAGCCGCGGGCATCCGTCACGCCGTTGTGTTCGTTGCGCTCACGGCCGCGGCTTTGTGGGTGATGCTTGGCGGGAAAAGAACGGAGTCGGCTGCCGCGGGCAATGCGAGGCGTGGCAAGGGGGATCATGGGCTATCGCGGAATATCCGCGTTGCCGGTCTGCCGATCGCCATGGTGGTCTGGGCATTGCCGGCTCTGTGCGCCCTGGACCTGTTGATCTGGGGGTGGGGTTACAACCCGACCACCGACCCTGCCATTCTGGAGGCGCCACCGGATGCTGCCTCCATCCCGACACCCGAGACCGGGGCGCGGGCCATCTCATTCGAAAGCCCGGACCTCGGCATCAAGGGGCTGATCGTTCCCAACTACAATGCTGTCGTGGGCTATCGGGAAGTGCAGGGCGCGGACTCGGTGCATACCCGCCGCTATCATCGCGCGATGGAAACCGTCGCAGAGGCTCTGGCAGATCGAAGACCCGCGTTCCCGGACGGCAATACCGTGCGTCTGCCGCTCGGACACCATCCACTGTTCGACCTGATGAACGTTACGCACGCTACGACGGCGCCATCTGCCGGGCCTCCCGCACCGGAGTACACGCTTCTGAGCGAGGGGCTCCTGAAAGTATGGAACAACCCGTCAGCGGCGGGACCGGGAAGGATCGTCCATAGCGTGGATCCTGTCGGCGGCGTCGAAGACGCAGTCCGGCGATTGGCCGAACCAGGACACAGTTGGCGGCGGACTGCCGTGGTGGAGGGCAGTCCTCCTGCGCTTGGCTCCGAGCCTGTCGAGACGTTTGGCACCTCAGATTCGGTGAGGCTCCTGACGTTCGGCCCGCATCGAGTCGAGTACGAAGCGGTGACCCAACAGTCAGGGTTACTCGTAACGGCGGAGGTGGCGTATCCTGGCTGGAAGGCAACGGTGTCAGGTCGGCCTGCGCCTATTCTTGTGGCCGATGGGATCTTTCGCGCTGTCAGCGTCCCAGACGGTGCATCGCGTGTCGCGTTCGCCTATGATCCGGCTTCGTTCCGGGTCGGGCTGTATATCAGTTGCTTTGTCCTCGCCGCCAGCGTCGGGACGCTGTCGGGGCTCTGGCTGTCCATGGGGTGGCATCGAGCAGGCCGTCCTTAGGCGCCGGGGGCAGGGACGCTGGTACAATACGGGCAGATGGCTGCCTTAATTCGATCCCGCGAACCCTCTCAGCCGCTGGGCACTCCCTCGGACATCCTGCCGTGAGCGATCTGGCCCTGCACGTCGGCGTTAAGTCCGATCCCATCGAATGCCGGTACTCCTACGAGTGGCTGCTGGACTTCATGGCAGAGTGCAACGTGCGATTCCTGCAGGTGGGCACGTTCTGTGAGCTGTATTCCCTGCCCGACGAGTTCTTCGTCACCCTCAGGGAACATGCACACGCGCGCGGCATCCACATCCAGAGCGTCTTCACGTCGCACCGGGAGTTGGGCGGCTTCTTCCGCGATGAGCCGGGCTGGGTGGCCGTGGCGAGACGCAACTATGAACGGCTGATAGAGGTTGGGGCGCTGTTGGGGGCGGAGTCCGTCGGATCGAACCCGGGCTCGGTGCTGCGTGATCGCATGGACGGCAAGGCGCGAGGCATCCGCACGTATCTTGATCACATGAAGGAGTTGATGGCCTACGCCGCTGAACGGGGCATTCGCCGATTGACCCTGGAGCCGATGTCGTGTCTCGCGGAACCCCCGACGCTGCCGCACGAGATCGTGGCAATGATGGATGAGCTTGTGGCCCATCACCGCGCGAACCCATCCAGAACATCGGACGTCGGCGTCTGTCTGGACATTGCCCACGGGTATGCCAGATCCGACGGCGAGGTGGTCCATGACCACATGGAGCTCATCGCCGCGGCGCTGCCGTACGTCACCGAGCTCCACCTGAAGAACACGGACAGCAGCTACGGCGCTACCTTCGGCTTCACGTCTCACGATCGCGAGCGGGGCGTCGTGGACCTTGCGGAGGTCAGATCGCTGTTCATGCGGGAGAGCGCACGGTTGCCTGTCCGTGATCTTGTCGGCTACCTGGAGATCGGCGGGCCGAAGGTCGGCCGAGATTACTCCGACGGCGAGCTGGGGGCCATGCTCCGGGAATCGCTTGGATACTGCGCCGCGGTCCTTGAGACGAGGGAGGGATCGAAATCTGCCGACAACGGAATAGGGACAGAACCGGGGTCGCCGTCGCCGCAGACAGGCCAACGGCTGTGTGTGTCGAAGCATTGTGTCGCGCTTGCTCCGTCCGTGATGTGCGCCGATCTTCTGCGCCTTGGCGACAGCGTGCAGGCCCTCGCTGACGCAGGCGTGGATCTGCTGCACTTCGATCTCATGGATGCTCGCTTCGCCCCCAACATGCCGCTGGGGCTGGGTGAGCTGGCGGCAGTCCGCAGGGCAACCGACCTGCCGTTCGACATCCATCTGATGGTGATGGACAACGACTTCTTCGTGGAGCAGCTCGCTCGTCTGCTGCGCGAGCGTCCCTCGCCGTTGGGTCCCGACTGCATCTCAGTACACGTTGAATCGGCTCGGCACCTCGACCGCACGCTGGTTCGCATTCGTGACCTTGGTTTCCGAGCGGGCGCAGCGCTGAACCCGGCTACGCCTCTCTCCGCGCTCGATCACGTCGCGGAAAGGCTCGACTTTGTACTTCTCATGACGGTGAATCCCGGATTCGCGGGTCAGCCCCTGGTCGCGAGCGGCATGAGGAAGATAGCGGATTGCCACAAGTGGCTGGTTGGCCGTGGCCTTGAGATACCGATCGAAGTGGACGGCAACGTGAGTTTCGTCAACATACCCGAGATGGTGGCGCACGGCGCGGACATGCTTGTGTGCGGAACGAGCAGCGTGTTCGCGTCCGAGGGCACGGTGGCACGGAATGTTGCGCGCACCCGCGCAGCGGTGGAGGATGGGCTGGCAAGGAGGGCGATGTGACGGAGGCGATGCAGGCGCTGGTACTGCACGGGATCGGCGATCTGCGGTTAGAGGAGCGTCCCGTGCCGACTCCCGGAGCGCGCGAAGTGCTCGTCAGAATGGGATGGTGCGGGCTCTGTGGATCCGACATACCGCGCATCTTCATCACCGGAGCCCATCACCGTCCGATCGTTCCAGGCCATGAGATGGCCGGCGTGGTTCAGGGGGTCGGTTCTGATGTGACCGAGGTGCAGCCTGGGACGCGCGTCGTCGTGTTTCCGCTCGTCTGGTGCGGAAGTTGTCCGGCGTGCGAACTGGGTCGCTACGCGCAATGCGCCGATTATGGCTACCTCGGATCGCGCTCGGATGGCGGCTTCGCGGAATACGTCATCGCGCCAGCCGCCAACGTGCGCGTCATTCCCGATGGCGTTCCGCTGGATGTGGCCGCGCTGACGGAACCAAGCGCGGTTGCTCTGCACGCTGTGCGTCGGACAGGCGTGAGCCTGGGTGGTCTGACGGCAGCCGTGTTTGGCGCCGGGCCTATAGGACTCTTAACCGCGATGTGGGCTCGGTTGCTCGGTGCATTGCGCGTGGTGGTTTTTGATCCGGTTCCTGAACGTCTCGACCTGGCGCGTCGCTGTGGCATGACGCTGGCGTACGACCCGCGCGACCGAGCGCCGCGTGAGGTGATCTCGGGCTTGACGGGCGGCTACGGTGCGGCAGTCTGCTTCGAGGCGGCCGGCGTCACCGCCACAGTCCTCGAGGCGTGCGCGTGTGTGGCCGCCGGCGGGAGCGTGGTGCTTGTCGGCAATCCCGCAACCGATGTGGTCCTGCCAAAGAACGCCGTGTCGCGGTTGCTGCGCATGGAAGCGTCCGTCCTGGGCGTTTGGAACTCCACCTTCAACGTACATGCGCCGAATGACGACTGGTCAACCACGTTGGCGGCCATGGCCGACGTTTCGCTCAATGTCGCGCCGCTCATATCGCACCGGGTGCCGCTCAGGGAGGCGCTGGCGGTCTTGCGCGGCATCAGCGAGCGTCGAGTGCCTTCGATGAAGGTGCTGATCGGCGATTGGCTAACGTAGGACTGGCGCGCTCGCAACATAGGGAGAGGCATATGAAGGCTGCTGTCCTGGAAGATATCGGTCGTGTGGAGGTTCGGGAGGTCTGCACGCCGACGGTAGACGATCACTCGGCGCTGCTGCGTGTGGAAAGCGTCGCCATTTGCGGCTCGGACATGCGCATCATCCGCACCGGCAATCCACGGGTAAGACCCCCCGCCATTATCGGGCATGAGACCGCTGGCGTCATCGTCGAAGCCGGCGCGGAGGTGACACGCGTAAAGGTCGGTGACCGCGTTGCCGTGGGGGCTGACGTTCCGTGCGGGCAGTGTCGCTGGTGTCGAAACGGACTGGGCAACAACTGCGCCATCAACTATGCCATTGGCTACCAAATACCGGGGTCGTTTGCCGAGTACATGCTGCTGCCGCGGCTGGTCCTGGAGGAAGGGCCGGTTACGGCCTTCGGCGATGTGCTGGACTTCGACGAGGCCGCTCTTGCCGAGCCGCTGGCATGCGCGATCAACGGCCTTGAGATGGCCCAGATGGGGCTCGGAAAGACGGTGGTGATCATAGGGCTCGGTCCCATCGGCTGCATGATGATAGACCTGTGCAGGGCCATGGGAGCCGTCAAGGTGATTGCGGTCCAGCGCAGCAGGCTCCGTATGGAGATCGCACGGCAGTACGGAGCGGACGCGTATATCGCATCGGAGGACGAGGACGTCGTCGCGCGATGTCTGGAGGAGACCGACGGCGAGGGGCCGGACGTCGTAATGACGACATGCGGTTCCGTCGAGGCGCATGAGCAGGCGATCGAGATGGTGGCGCACCGAGGGGTGGTGAACCTGTTCGGCGGCCTGGGCAAGGATGTACGACCCATGTCCGTGCTCTCCAACGTGATCCACTACAAGGAATGCTATGTGACCGGATCGCACGGCTGCGTTCCGCGACATCATGAGCTCGCTGTGCGATTGCTAGAAAAGGGCAAGGTGCGCGTGAAGCCGCTGATCACCCATCGGTTCCCGCTCTCGCAGATCAAGGATGCGCTCGCCGTGATGGAGAACAAACAGGGCATGAAAGTCATGGTTAAACCCCAAGCCTGAGGCTTGCAAGGAGGAAGATGATGCAGGACGCACAGGACAGCAAGGGAGACGCGAGGCGACCGGATCGCCGGGAGTTCCTGACGGGGCTGGCCGGAGCCTCGGTGGCCGCCATGGGGTTTCCGACCGTTGCGGATGCAGCGTCGAGGCAAGCGAACGAGCGGATCGGCATCGGGTTCATCGGCGTCGGCGGTCGGGGTACCGCTCTGTTCCATGATCTCCTGCAGCGCAAACGAGAGGGCGCGAACATCGAGATCCTTGCGGTGTGCGACGTCTGGGATCGGCGAACCCAGGATCGTGTTCGGGAAACCCAGGGTCGGGCTCGCGGGTATCGCGACTACCGTGAGTTGCTGGCCCAGCCCGGAGTGGATGCCGTCGTCATTGCCACACCCGATCACTGGCACTCCAAGCAGACCATAGATGCCATGCGGGCGGGCAAGGACGTGTACTGCGAGAAGCCGCTGACGCTGTACTGGCAGCAGGCGAAGGACGTCGCCAAAGCCTCAAAGGA
>JAAYVH010000039.1 GCA_012517255.1 Chthonomonadales bacterium | reverse complement strand
TCGACACGGCGCTTCGCGCCGGCTCAATCACCGGCGGGCGCTGTTCGTCCGGATGGCGGTGGTTCGGCCTGAAGGGCCGGGGTTCCTCTGTTCGGCTTGCCGGGCCTCTGATCGCGCGCCGCACAATGCCCGTAGGGGCGAATCAACCGCCGAGCGGCGCCGCCGGGAAGAGGAACACGGCAGCGCGCGGTTGGTTCGCCCATATAACGCGTGAGCGTGCTCCGGCCCATATCGGCCTCGCCGAGCCCGCCGGTGATTGAGCCGGCGCGAAGCGCCGTGTCGAAATCAAGGCGGGCGATGTTCGGCCGGATGGCGGGTGGGCGTTCGGCTCGCAGGGCCTACGATCGCGCGCCGCAGAAAGCGCGTAGGGGCGAATCAACCGCCGAGCGGAACCGCCTGGAAGGGGAACGCGGCGGCGCGCGGTTGGTTCGCCCATGGCGTCCCGACATCGTCAGGGACAAGGGCGTACCAGCTGGTTACGGCCTCGGATCACGTGTTCGCGACGCTGGTCGTCCGGCTGGGAGGCCCGTACGAAATGCGCGCGGGCCGCCACGGTAGGGCGCGGTGAACCGCGCCCCTACCCATTGGCGCAGCTTCTCGCGACGCGCCCACACGTCATTGCGAGCGAAGCGAAGCAATCCCGAAGGATCATAGCGTTCCCATCTCGCGACGCCTGATCCATGTAGATCGCTCGGGATCGCCGCGCTGCGCTCGCCATGACGTGGCGGATCGTCGTTCGGCATGTACAGTCCCATCCGGAGGCCGGCAGGGGCGCGCTGGAACGCGGCCCTACCACAGCCTCTTCTCGGTTGCTCCGCCACGCAACGCGGCGTTGACATGAGCCGCGCCGTTGCAGTAGACTCTAGCCAACAAGCGTCTGCACCATTACCCTTTTAAGTGCGCCCAGAGAGGCCGGCAAAGGGCTCCGCAGGATGCCGAGGTTCCTTCGGAACATCGCGCGCCTTCCCGGCGGGTCCGCGCACCCACGGGGAGGCGCGATCTGCATCAAGGAGGGTCACTGTGCCAAGCCGTCAGGTGATGGATGCCGAGGAGATTCGGCGCGCCGTGACCCGAATCGCCCACGAGATCCTCGAGCGCAACCGTGGTGCCGAGCGACTGGGTCTTGTCGGCATTCTCCGCCGTGGCGTTCCGCTAGCGATACGCCTTGCCGATCTGATCGAGCGCATCGAGGGCATTCGCCCTCCCGTCGGATCCGTGGACGTCGGCCTGTATAGAGACGACTATCCCGCCCGACGCCCCGAAGTCCGCCCGAGCGATATTCCCTACGACATCACAGATCGGCATATCGTGCTCGTAGACGAAGTGCTGTTCACGGGCCGCACCGTCCGCGCCGCCATTGACGCGCTGATGGACTACGGCAGGCCCGCTTCCGTGCAGCTGGCCGTTCTGCTCGATCGCGGTCATAGAGAGCTGCCCATTCGCCCGGACTACGTCGGCAAGAATCTGCCCACCTCGCGTTCCGAGCATGTTGAGGTACGACTGAACGAGCTTGACAACACCGAAGCCGTCACCATCTCCCAACCCGATGGTTCGGAAGGCTGAAGGGGGGAGGCGCCATGAACAACCTGCTGGGTCTCCGAGAGCTCGATGCCGAGGACATTCGCCATGTCCTCGCCACGGCCGCGAATCTGCGCGAGATTCTGGGGCGCTCGGTCAAGAAGGTGCCGACGCTGCGAGGGCGCACCGTGGTCACGCTATTCTACGAGGCATCCACTCGCACGCGCACATCCTTCGAGCTGGCCGCCAAGTATATGAGCGCCGATGCCGTCAACATCTCGGTCGCCCAGTCCTCGGTCTCCAAAGGCGAATCGCTCAAGGACACCCTGCGCACACTCGAGAGCGTGACCGCCGATTGCATCGTCATTCGCCACAGCTCCTCAGGAGCGGCGCATATGGCCGCTCGATACCTCAAGATCCCGGTCATTAACGCCGGCGACGGCAGACACGAGCATCCGACACAAGGACTGCTGGACGCCCTCACCATCGCAGATCATCTCCGGCCGGACACCGGCTTCGATTTCAGCGGTCTCACCGTTGCTATCGTGGGCGATCTGGCTCACAGCCGTGTGGCCCGATCCAATGTCTGGGGACTGACCAAGCTGGGCGCGACCGTGCGATGGTGCGGCCCAGCCACCTTGCTGCCGTCCGACGCCGACCGACTGCCTGTGCAGGTCACCACTGATCTGCGCGAGGGGATCGCCGACGCCGACGTCGTCATGGTGCTGCGACTGCAAACCGAACGTATGGAGAAAGGGCTGCTGCCCAGTCTGCGGGAGTACTCACGCCTGTGGGGCATCAACGCTACCACGCTGCGATGGGCCAAACCCGACGTCGTGGTGATGCATCCGGGTCCCATGAACCGCGGTGTCGAGATAGCGGCAGACGTGGCAGATGGTCTAGGGCCCGGCGCCACCGTCATCGAAGACCAGGTCCACAACGGCGTAGCTGTACGCATGGCGTGCCTGTATCTGCTCATGGACACGGGCAGCCCGCGAGTGGAGGACAAGCTGTGACGCTGATACTCAGAGGTGGTCGGGTGCTCGACCCGTCTCAAGGCATGGACAAGGTCGCCGATCTGGTCATCGAAGATGGCCGCATTCGCGAGATCACCGAGGCGGGCAAGGGCAATGGCAGCACGGTCGAGGACGTGTCCGGTCTCCTCGTGACTCCCGGCCTTGTGGACATTCATGTGCATCTGCGCGAACCGGGGTTCGAGTACAAGGAAGACATTGAGACGGGCACACGGGCCGCTGCCGCGGGAGGCTTCACCTCGGTATGCTGCATGCCGAACACGGAGCCGGCCATTGACACGCCAGCGGTCGTTCGCCAGATCATCGAGCGAGCCGAGGCGGTGGGATCGGCCCGGGTGTTCCCCATCGCGTCCATGACGCGCGCCATGGCTGGAGACCGCCTCTCAGAGATCGCCGACCTCAAGGCGGCTGGCGCTTGCGCCATCTCGGATGACGCCTTTCCGGTGCAGAACGCTGAAACCATGCGCCGGGGCATGGAGTATTGCGCTCAGTTCGGCATGACCGTCATGACCCACAACGAGGACCAGTCGCTGACCGTCGGCGGCGCGATGAACGAAGGACTGACCGCGACGGTCATGGGCGTGCCGGGCATTCCGCGTGTCGCCGAGGACATCGGCGCAGCCCGCAACATCCTCCTATCGCGGCTCACCGGATGCCGCCTTCACCTGCTGCACATCTCCACCGCAACCACCGTGGAGTTCCTCCGTTGGGCGAAACGTGAAGGCGCCCCGGTTACCGGCGAAACCGCCCCTCACTACGTGACCCTGACCGACGAGGCATGCGCGGACTTCAATACCAATGCCAAGATGAACCCGCCGCTCCGTTGCGCCGAAGATCGCGAAGCCCTGAAAGCCGGGCTTGCGGATGGCACGGTGGACGTCATCGCCACGGACCACGCTCCTCACGCCCGCCACGAGAAGGAGCGTGAGTTCGACAAGGCTCCGTTCGGCATCCTGGGTCTGGAAACCGCCTTCGGGCTGGTCTACACGCATCTGGTCGTTCCCGGAGTCCTCAGCCTGCATGACGCCATCCGCGCCATGACTATCGCGCCTGCCGCCGCGCTGGGGCTGCCCGTCGGCACCTTCAAACCGGGAGCGTTCGCGGATGTTTCCGTGTTCAACCTGTCGGAACGCTGGACCGTTGAGCCCTCAACGTTCCGATCGAAGTCGCGCAACACGCCGTTTGGCGGGTGGGAGTTGCAGGGCAAGCCGGTCATGACCGTGCTGGGAGGCCGCATTGTCCGCGCGTGAACCTGAGATCATCTTTCTGAACGCGTGCATACACACCATGGACGATCGGGCGCCGACCGCTCAGGCGCTCGCCGTACGCGGGAGCCGGATCGTCGCTATAGGCGCCGACGAGGAGATACGCAATCTGGCACGTCCGGGCGTCCGAATGATAGACCTCCATGGCCTGACCGTCGTGCCCGGCTTCAACGACTGTCACATGCACATTCTGGGCTATGGCCTGAAGCTGCAGTCGGCCAACCTGTCGCCGGATGCGGGAGTGCGCGATGCCGGGGCGCTCATCGCCGCGCTTCGCGCCTGGGCCGACGCAAACCCCCATGCCCCATGGATCCGGGGTTCCGGCTACAACCAGAACGCCTTTCCGGGAGCGGAGCACGTCGGTATCGCCGATCTCGATCGAGCGTTTCCCGATAGGCCGGTGCTAATCCATCATGCCAGCGGCCATGCTGCCCTCGTCAACAGCAGGGCACTGGCGCTCGCCGGTATAGGCCCTACCACGGCTGCTCCTGCAGGCGGCGAAATCGTGCGCGACGCCTCGGGCCAGCCAACCGGCGTCCTGCTCGAAACAGCCATCGGACTAGTCGGCCGCGCAGTGCCGGATCCCTCGCGCTCCGAGATGAAGGCCGCGATTCTGCGGGCGAGCAAGGCGCTGGCCTCCAACGGAGTGACATCGGCCTCTGACATGGGGATCGGATGCGACGATACCGAGGCGGAGGTTGGCGCCTATCGTGATGCCATCGCGGAGGGCGCGCCGCTGCGCATGACGCTATGCCCGGAAGCCTCCGAAATGGGCTCGCCAGACGCCGTGCCTGATCGCGACGACCTCGCTGCAACATGGGAACTCGATGAGACGCCGGACGGCGTGCCTGGCTCAGCTCGTCTCGGCGCGCTCAAGCTCTACGCCGACGGCGCCTTGACGACGCGGACTGCTGCTCTGCGCGAGCCTTTCGTGGACACGGGTGATGGCGGCATGCTGCTGCACGATCCCGCAGAGCTGCATGCCTACATCTGCAGAGGCCATGACCGCGGATGGCAAATCGCCACGCACGCCATCGGCGACCGGGCGATTGATATTGTGCTCGACGGCTACGAGCGGTGCGGCGCAGGGCCCGACCGGCGCCATCGAATCGAGCATTGCATGCTCACCGACGCCGACACCATGCGCCGCATGGTGCGCCTGGGGGTCCTCGCAGTGATGCAGCCGGAGTTCATCGCGAAGCTCGGCGATGCCTATGTGCTCGGCCTCGGAGAAGCACGAGCCACAAGGCTCAACCCCATCACATCCATGCTTCGCCAGGGCGTCATCGTCGGGTTCAGCTCCGACTGCCCCGTGGTGCCGGGCGCTCCGCTCGACGGCATCCGCTCGGCGATGATCCGAACTACGCCCTCGGGCCGGGTGCTCGGCGCCGATGAACGTATCGGAGCGGAGCAGGCCCTGAAGGCCTACACCCGCGGGGCCGCCTATGCGGTCTTCGACGAATGCGAAGTCGGCATGCTGGCTGCCGGAATGCGCGCCGATTTCGCCATCTTGAGCGGAGAGGCCGGTATTCCGGAGACGGAGGTGCTCGCTACGGTGCTATCGGGTCAGATAGTGGATGGAGTGGACAGGCTCCCATGACCGCGATCCTTGCTCTCGAAGACGGAACTGTCTACCATGGACGCTCGCTGGGCATGCCCGGTCGAACGTTCGGCGAAGTCGTGTTCAACACGGGGATGACCGGCTACCAGGAGATCCTTTCCGACCCCTCGTATGCTGGCCAGATCGTGGCCCTGACTTATCCGATGATTGGCAACTACGGCGTGACGCCTGAGGACTTCGAGTCCCGGCGCGTCCAGGTGGAGGGCTTTGTCGTGCGCGAGGCCTCCGAAGAACCCAGCAACTGGCGCTCGGAGCAGACCCTCGACGCATTCTTGAAGGCCCACGGAGTCGTCGGTATCCAGAACATCGACACGCGGGCCCTGACGCGACGCCTGCGCGCTCACGGCGTCATGATGGGCGCCATCTCGACCGACGAGACGCCTGACGCGGCGATTGCGCGTCTCCGCAGCAGTCCTACGTATTCCGGCGTTGATTTCGTGCGTAAGGTCACCACGCCTGAACCCTATGAGTGGCCCTCCGAGCCGGCCGGCGAGCCCCCGCGCTTCCGGGTGGCGCTTCTAGACATGGGCGTGAAGTTCAACATCATGCGCTCCCTGGCTCGCCGGGGATGCGCCACGACAGTCTGGCCATGCACCGCCTCCGCCGAGGAGATCCTTGAGAGGAAACCGGATGGCGTCATGCTGTCACCGGGGCCGGGCGATCCGGCGTTGCTCGGCTACATAGTTCCGACCGTTCGCAGGCTGGCTGAGAGCGTGCCGATGATGGGGGTGTGTCTGGGCAACCAGATGCTGGGCTATGCGTTCGGCAGCCGCTGTTTCAAGCTGAAGTTCGGTCACAGAGGCAGCAACCATCCGGCTCGTGATATCCACACGGGCCGTGTGTACATCACCTCGCAGAATCATGGCTATGCCATCGACCCCAACGAGCTGCGCGACGGCATGGAGGTGGCCCATATCAATCTGAACGACGGTACCGTCGAGGGGCTGCGCCACCGCGAGCTCCCCGTGTTCTCGATCCAGTACCATCCCGAGGCATCGCCCGGTCCTCACGACAGCGCGTACTTTTTCGATCAGTTCGTGACGATGATGGAGACCCACCGCATCTAATGACCTTCCCTGAGCCGCAGGAGACGCCGCGCATTCCGGAAACGGTGGAAGCGGCGCAGCAGCCCGAGCCGCGCGACCGGAGACGTCTCTTCCGGCTTCGCATCATACTCCCGTTTCTGATCCTGCTGGCGTTCCTGTCCTGGGCCTTTACAACGAACTACATACCATCGGAATCCATGCTGCCCACGCTCCATCCGGGCGACCACATTCTGACGATGCGGGCCTGGCTTGCCTACTGGGGCGGCAGACCCCCCTCCCGCGGCGACATCGTGACGTTCATCCCGCCGGAGAGCGCGCTTGATCAGGACGGTCCGCCCGTAACGACGCCCCGGTTTTCTCGCGGAGAAGTCTGGATCAAGCGCGTCGTCGGTCTCCCAAACGAGTCTATCTGGATCGTCGAAGGCCGCATCCTGATCAACGGACAGCCGCTGCCCCGACAGTACTACGTGGGCTACCCCAATCTGCTGTTCTGGCGATTCCCCTATGCCTCGATGATGCCGCTCCAGCTGAAGGCCGACGAGGTGTTCGTCATTGGCGATAACCCTGACGACAGCGACGACAGCCGTTCATGGGGCCCCCTCAAGCTGAACCTGATCGCAGGCCGCTTCATCCGCGTGCTGTTCAGGGAAGGCCCGCGAGGGATCAACCGTAAGCGTGCGGAAGCCGAGAATGGCTAGGACGTCAACAACGCCATCGGGTGCGCCACTGGTCCGTCGGAGCCATGGTGGGCTCGTCCTCGCGTTGGCTGTGATAGTCCTCAGCGTGGGTCTGCGGCTCTACGCGCTGCGTTCAGACCCCTACCCGCGGCTCGATTGGAGCGCGGGGCTGTTGACTGACGAGGGCTTCTACATCCATAACGCCCGCAACGTGGCGCTGTTTGGCCGCGCGGTCACGGACGAGTTCAACAACATGCTCCTCGCTCCGCTGCTGCATGGCGTGCAGGTCATCGTCTTTCGCACGCTGGGGACCGGCGCGGTGCAGGCCCGGCTGATCAGCGTCCTATGCAGCCTTGGCGCGATAGCGCTGCTCTGGAGCGCGCTGCGCCGGATCTACGGGCGCCGCGTGGCATGGATCGGGGCGTGCTTCCTCGGGCTTGACCACACGAACCTGCTGTTCAGCCGCATGGCGCTCATGGACCCGTTCGCCGCATTCCTCGCGGTCCTCGCGTTCTGGCTGTTCGTCTCGGCGCAATCACGATCGAAGGCCTGGATGCATGTGGCATCCGGCTTCGCCCTGGGCGCCACTGTCCTCAATCGGAGCATCTGCGTCTATCTGCTTCCCGCGCCGTTCGTTGCGCTGGCTCTGATACGAGCAGGCCGAGGAAGCCATGCGGCCATCGCATGCGGCCTCGCCCTTGCCGGCTTGATCTGGCTGATCGGCTGGTGGGCGCCGAATCGCGCAGAGATCGCGCGCGTGTCCCGCTACTACCGCGTTGAGCAGGTCCAGCCCCGCTCCCTGCAGCACCTCGTCAACAACCTCTACCGGGGTCCGTTCGGCGATCACAGGGGTATCAGCCCCTACCTGTTCCGGCATACCCCGGCCATCTTCGGCCTGACCCTCCTCTTCCTCTGCGCTGGCATGGCTCCGGCGGCAGCGGCACCCCGGCCCGCCACCCACAGGGAGGAGATCGGAGCCGAACGAGGCGCGTCAGCCTACCTCGCCAGCTGGCTCGTCGGCGGATGGCTTGTGCTGTCGGCATCGGCCTACTCGCCGAGCCGCTACTACGTGACGACCTACCCTGCCATGACCGCGCTCGCCGCCATATCGCTCAACCGCCTGCCGGAGATGATCGCGCGCATCGGCGCCGACATGACTGCGGCGCGGGTCCTCCGTGGAGCGCTCGCGGCGTTTCTGACATTCCACGCCGTCCAGAGTGTCGTGCATCGTGGCGGCGTTGTCGGTCCTGAGGTGACCGTGGCGTTGCTTTATGGCGTGCCGCTCGCCGCAGGAGTGAGCATCGCCTGGCTGCGCGGTCCATGGATCCGCTTCGGCGCCGCCCTGTCGGTGGCTGCGCCCATCGTCTGGATCGCAGCGAACGGCTACTGGCTGACCGACTGGCTGCGCACCTTGCGCTTCACCCAGCACGCCGTCTCCACCGAGCTCGGGCGCATCCTGCCGCAATCCAGCGTCCTCATCGGCGACGTCGCGCCGGGAGTGTCCATGGACAACCGCTTCATGGCGGTCAACGTGATACCCGGTCTCTGCAATGGAGATCGGCCTGTCGAGCGCTTTGCCGGACGTCCTCGCTACATTGTCATTCTCGATGGGCGATGGAAAGAGGCCTACTGGCTCGCGCACTACCCGGATCTCGTCGATGCAGAGCGCCGCGTCATGCTGCGCCGGGTCCTTCGCTGGGATGTCGGCGTCTATCGCGTGCCGGATGGATTCCAGCATGCCCGAACCATGTCAAGGATTGTGAACTAGCCATGCCAAGGGATACCTCCCTCCACAAAGTGATGGTCATCGGATCGGGTCCGATCATCATCGGTCAGGCCGCTGAGTTCGACTACGCCGGCACGCAAGCCTGTCGGTCCCTGCGAGAGGAGGGCATCCACGTCGTCCTGATCAACTCGAACCCGGCCACCATCATGACCGACCTCGAGATGGCCGACAAGGTGTATGTGGAACCACTGAACGTGGAGTTCGCCACGCGTGTCATCGAGCAGGAACGTCCGGATGGGCTTCTGCCCACTCTCGGAGGGCAGACGGGTCTGAACCTGGCCACCCAACTGGCCGAGGCTGGCGTGCTGCAGCGCTACAACGTCCGGCTTCTCGGAACGCCACTCGAGTCCATCCGCATGGCCGAGGACCGCGAGGAGTTTCGGGCTCTCATGCGTCGTCTCGGCGAGCCCGTGCCCGATAGCCGGATCATTGAGGATGCGGCAGCATTGCGCGACATCGCCAACGAGGGCATCTGGCCATTGATCGTTCGCCCGGCCTACACCCTCGGCGGAACAGGCGGCGGCATTGCCTACACTCCGGAGGAACTGATCTCCATCGGCGAACGGGGCCTCAAGGCATCGCTGCGCCACCAGGTCATGGTGGAGCGCTGCCTCCTGGGCTGGAAGGAGATCGAGTATGAGGTGATGCGGGACGCCAAGAACACCTGCATCACCGTGTGCAACATGGAGAACCTCGACCCGATGGGTATCCACACGGGAGACTCCATCGTGGTCGCCCCATCCCAGACGCTCTCCGACAAGGAGTACCAGATGCTCCGATCGGCGTCGCTGAACATCATCCGAGGCCTCGGCATCGAAGGCGGATGCAACGTTCAGCTAGCGCTCGATCCCCATAGCTTCCAGTACTACGTCATCGAAGTCAATCCCCGCGTCTCCCGCTCATCGGCGCTGGCGTCCAAGGCCACCGGCTACCCCATTGCCCGCGTCGCGGCCAAGATCGCCGTTGGGCTGCATCTCGACGAAATCGAGAATGCCGT
>JAAYVH010000038.1 GCA_012517255.1 Chthonomonadales bacterium | reverse complement strand
GCCCCTCGCTCGGGCCTATAGCACGCTCGTTACGATCCGGTAGAGCCCAAGGACTGCCAGAACGCCGGCCGATACCGGCACGAGACGGCGCATGGTGGCCTCTCCGAAGGCTTGCAGGCCGCCCATGGCGATGATCGTAAGCGCGTTGCCGGTGGTGAGGATGAAGTAGAACGCGGCGATGAGTCCGATGGCGCTTGCAGGATGCGATGGCCACAGTCGCATCACTTCGGGGCCGAGGACCAGGCTCCAGGCGAGATAGGGACCGGGGTTGGCGAGATTGACGGCAACAGCCTGGCCGAGACTGCGAGGCGAGCTGTCCGAAGAAGCGGATGACGCGGCGATGCCCCCTCTCATGCGTCGGAAGATAGCGTAGGCCAGATACATCAGCAGAAGACCGCCCAGCGCGCGGAGGGCATTCGCGAAGGCCGGAGGGACGTGGCGCAGGACCGTGAGCATGAGGGCTGCAATCGGGCCGTCGCTGACGATCGGAGCGAGGCTGGCGGGCAACGTGCGGCGCCAGCCTACCTGAGCGACCTGCGCAAGGAAAAAGGCTTGCATGGGGCCGGGCTGGACCACCGCCGCGAAGCCGAAACCGGCGCCGAAGACGATGGCTGGAATCACGCGTTCAGAACCCGAGCGGTGGCCATGCGCCATTGTAGCGCACGAGGCGGCTACGCCCTAATCGTGGTTGCAGATCTCCCGGCGATGCACGATCAGGCGTCCGTCGCTCTCGGAGAGTTTGCCGCGACCCATGAGGAATACGATCAGATCGTCGAGCGTCATCTCAGCGGCGCTGCAGGTATGATAGCGCGCGTCAGCGCCGAACTCGCGGGCGGCGATGCTGCGCAACTCGGCTTGAGTGAGGGGTTCCGGCGTCTCCAATAGCAGTCTCAGTATCTCGTGGCCGTGGACGGACTCCGATATGACCATGGGTGCTTCCTTTCGGTGAAGTGAGGACCGGAAGGTCCTCGGGCAGGGTTATATACGGAGGAGCCGTCGCCATTGCACCATGCGCGGAGTGATAAAACAGATATGGATGTGGGCATTCACCCCATAGCGCTGGACGACGAAGGCATCGGCGAGGCCTGCGAGCAGACCTTCGACCTGTGGCATCAGGGACTCGATCGGGCGCGGTATGAGCAGCGGCTGCGCGATTCGTTCGCCCGGTTGCCTCAAGAGATGCGGTATGTCGGCGTCAGAGACCGAACGAGGGCGCTCGCAGCCTCGGCGCGTCTCCTGTCTCTCCGCCTCTGCGTTGGGGGCCAGCCCAGCGACGCCACGGGCATCGCGGCGGTGTTTGTCAGGCCGGACCTGCGCGGTCTTGGCTGGGGACGCGGGCTAATCGCCGGCATTCTCGCCGAGTCCGAGCAGATGGGAGCCGGGTACGCACTCCTCTTTTCCGACATTGGACGCCGGTACTACGAGCGGATGGGCTTTGCCGCCGCTCTTGCGCTGGATTGGGCGGCCGGCGTCTCTGACGTACCGCGTCGGCATGAGCTGTCCTTACGGCAGGCAGGGCCAGCCGACATCGCGCAGATGATACAGGTCTTCAACAAGCGGGCAGAGCGATCGGTCCTG
>JAAYVH010000037.1 GCA_012517255.1 Chthonomonadales bacterium | reverse complement strand
GTTCGCGGGAAACGGCCAGCCTGGGGAGTGGAGGACAGACGCGACGACCACGCCTGCACCGGCGGCGCCGAGCCCTGCTGACAACTGCATGATTCCGAAGAAGCGACCTCGGATGCGCGCCGGAATCGCTTTGGCGACGATGTCGAACCACGAGACGGCGCAGGCGCCATCCATGAGCCAGAACAGGGCAATGATCGCCACGGTCCAGACCAGGGCGAAGGTCGGACTGCGCTTGGCGCCCAAGAGCGCTATCGGCAACGTGAACAGCCCGATCCGCGCGATGGCGCAGGTGGTCAGCAGGAACCGCTTGTGATGCGAACGCCCGTGGATGTAGTGGGCAGCGACAAGGGCAGGCAGCGTATACCCCAGAACCTGCACGAGCCGGGTGAAACCGATGAGTGTGTCCGAGGCTCCGAGCGAACCCAGCAGAACCGGGTAGACGGTAGAGCTGTCGAAGAACGCGAGGCCGCACATGAACGATGCGGCTTCCGCGACGAGCAGTGCGAAGTTGCGGCGATAGTGTCGGCTGGCGACCTCGTTGGCACCTTCGTTCTGAATGGGGTCGCCGACTTGCGTCACGTCTTCGTAGCCGCAGTCGAGCCGCCGCGCGCTTTCCGCATGTCCTCGAGGAGCGGAACGATGCGATCGTAGGCGATGATCGTCTCGCGGATCCACAGGTTATAGAACTGCTGATCGGTTCCGTCAGCATTGCGGAAATCGCGGCGCGCCATCGCCACAATGTCCTTGTACTGCTTGTCGGTCAGGACCGCGCGGATACCGTCGGCGACGAGCTTGAGGTTCTTGTCCTGCTCGATCTTCCTCTTGTCGGCGAAGTCGCGCTGGCGCTCCTTGATACGATCATCGAGATCCTTGGGGATGGCCCCGCCAGCCAGCAGCTTGGCGCGCGTGTCGGCGATCTCCTTCGCCATGGGCTTGAGAGGCTCAACGGCCAGCTCAATGATGCGCTGGTTGTACTCCTTCTGTCGCTCCTTCAGCAGGGGGATGATCTTGTCCAGTTGGTCTGCCCGGAGCTGCAAAGGATTGAGCAGGCGCAGCTTGTCAAGGTCGTCTATGTGATCAAAGACGACGGCGGTGGCCGGAGGCATGCTCGGATCGCCTTGAGCAAGGCACCTGTGGCTCGTTGACATCGCCCCGATGATGAGGAGGGCAAAGGTGAGCTGTGCGCGGAACATGGTTCGTACCTCCGATGCTGTGTTCGGCCACGCTGCGCTAGGCGCAGGAGACTCTCGCGTCGTTGATAGGGTACCCAATAGCCGAGAGGACCCGAGCGTCCGCACGTTCCGCCGTCATCTCAGGGAGCTCGCCAACGATAGGCGCTCGAGCCATTCAGCTCGAGGCGCCACCATCGGCCAGTGCGGATCACCGTAACTTCAGCGCCGGGCTTATCGTCGCGCCGGATGCGCTCGGGCACCGGAAACCGATCGGCATTGAGTTCGACCGTGAAGCGCGCTTCGCGCGGCCATGTTCGCAATACCCAGTCGCTGCCCTCGCGGCGCACCAGCACCGACCCGTCGGTTCGAACTGATGCGAAAGTGACGATCCGATGGTCCTCATTGAGGCGGGACATCGCAGCAGTCCCGTTGGCTTCGCCGCCACCGCTCACGGGCGTGAACTCGATCTTATCTCCGCCCTCCGATATGCTTAGCACGCCGAGTATTGTGCGGCCAGACCTGTCGGTGGGACCCTCGAGGATCGCTCTCCTCCCGCCGGGCTTGAACAGGCCGATCGTCCACGTATAGGTACCGTCTGGCACATCCTCCGGAACAGTAATCTCATACGGACCGTCCGCCATCGTCATGCCGGGAGTCCATTCAGAGGTCTTCGTCGGCAGCGCATGGTCCTGCTGGAAGCGAATGCCCTCATCGTATTCGCGATCCGTCGCCTCACTGAAATGCACGAAAGCCACAAGGTCGTCGGGCACCGCCCCACGCGTCACCCAAGCATAGGTTGCGCTGAACTGGCGCGGGCCGATCTGCCTGAAGTCCGACACCCTCGGTGCAACCCGAAGTCTGCCGCCCAGGCTCCAGTGTCGGGCTGGCCGGGCATTGGCGAAGACCGACTGATCCGTTTCAGCGTAGTCGCACACTACCTCGTCACGAATAGCGGTGTACGCGGTCACGCCTGCGCCCCTCGCCAACCAACCGAACTGCGGCAGTGTCGCGCCATGAACCCGCCAGGGCTCGGTGCCGTTGTTCGCGATCAAAGTCAGACCGTTGGCATACTCGATTCGCGGTCGAGACCAATCGCCAGCTCGCGCCGCAGCCGTCGAGTCGGCCCATTTTCCGGAAACGAAGTAGGAGATCTCGGCGACGGAGCTGACGCTGTGGCGCGCGGTCACAGGGGTCATCAGGTGATGCTCCAGCCACGCAGCGGGGACCAGATCCCATGCGCTCGCGCCTAGAAAGCCGGCATGCCCGTAGACGAGCTCCTGCATCCGGTACTGGTCCAGCGCTTCCATCGTTGGAACGGCGCCCCACGGGATATTCTTCCACCACCGTTCGTAGTAGCCCTGGCCGTGATTGATCTGCACCGGGTGAACCTTCATCAGGTTGAATACCGGAATCAGCGGCGCCGACATGCCTTCATTCGCAGGCCAGCCGGTACCGAACTGCGCCTCGACGCCGTCGAGCAAACCGCTCCAATACCAGTGCGCGTTCCCCTCGCCGAACACCGGGCCCTGATGGGTCGCCCTTTCGTAGGCGAACAGCTCCGTATGCGCCTCGCGGACGCGAGCGAAGGCACCGGCGCCAACCTCCGTCGCCCTGTGGTCTACGTGAAACCATGGGGGTACGGCGGAATGGACATCCAGATAGCAGGCATTGGTGCCGAATCTGCTATGGATCTCGGGCGACTGCGACTGAGCCAGTGACAGTATGGCGTTGGGCTTGACTGCGAACGACTGGATCCGCGTGCCCGGGTTGTACCATGCAGGCACGTTCTGACCCGACGGATCCAGCGCGATGTGGCTTTCGTCGAAGTGATCGTAGTTCGGATAGTAGTCCACGTAGTTCTCGTGCAGCGCGATCCTATGGCCGAGCTTCACGGCAGTGTGCACGAGCCGCTGCATGTCCGAATCACCGCCCTTGTCTGCCGCGGCCGGGAGGTGCATAGGCAGCGCGTTGTCGTAGCCGCTGCGCTGCCAGTCATGGATGAGAACCACGCAGTCACGGATGCCGTAGCTGTGAAGCAGCTCTAGCTTCTCGGCAATCGCGGCATAGCGACCGCCCCACACGTCGAGAACGATCCTGCTGCCCACATCCTTGCGATACGGGCTTGCGGGATTGGGTATAGACGGTAGCGCCTCGGCCAGATGCCATCCAGGCGCAAACACTGCACGTTCGCTCACTGCATTGCGCCGGCCGTCAGTGAGTGCGCCGTAATGGGCCACAAGGCCCGCGTGGCTCGTGGCGGACGAGCGGGTCCAGTCCAGATAAGCATTCAGGAACAGCCCCTCGTTGGCGGCATAAGCGATCGTGCCATAGTAGGGCATCGGGATCTGACGGCGACGCAGAATGGGTCCCCAGCCGCCGAAGTCAACGCTCGCCACCGCACCTCTGTCGGAGCGAACATCCACGATCAGCGCCTTGCCTGCAATCGAGACCTCCGTTGTCATCGTTGTCTCGTCGCTGCCGACGCGGTACTTCCTGACCGACCGTGCTGTGCCGCCGCGGAAGCTGAGCGACGTAGCGCCCCGGTGGGCAGCTCCAGTCCACGAAACGGCCGCCGCGTTGGCAGGCCAGAGGGTGCATCCGCGATCGCCTGCCATCCGGGCCGTGAACTTGAAGCTCCCTATGTCGCCGACGGCCGGATCCCATACATACTCGATGGAGCCGTCGCGCCCGTGATATGCAAATCGAAACGTGTCCCCCTCTCTCGTCACGGAGTTGCGGCCTCCATAAGCGTTCGGCGGGACCGTCGAGGCTGCACGAGCTCCGACCAGCTTGCGCAGGTCGAGAGCCGGTGGCGATGGCCGGCTCGCAGCAGCCGGCATAAAGCCCTCGAAAGAGATGACTCGATCGGCCCATAGCGAGAAGTCGAACGACGCGTCGCGTCTGGGTCCCGGGTCGGTCTCGAAGCGAACAACGAGGGTCTTTCCTGGCTGGGCCTGGAGCAAGGTCTCAAACGGCATCCAGTCCGCGCCAGTCTGATGCCGTTCCATTACCGTCTTGCCGTTCACGGCCACTCGGAACGTCGCTCCGTCTGACTTGCCGACTGCGTCCGAGCCCATCGCCGTCAGTCCGGATATGCGTATGCGCGACGAGCGCGGGACAATGAACGTGAACTCCTGAAACGCAACACCCGTCCCGTTACGCCATGGACAATGAAGCAGGAAGGCCTGACGGCGATCGTGCGTGCCGTACGGAGTGCAAGAGATGCCTGAGGGCTCTACGAAGTGGCCCGACCATCCCATAGGCAACGATGTTTGACGGCCATTGTCGAGCCGAAACCCGACGCGGTAGATGCCGATCTCATCCAGTCGCATCGTCGTCGCGTCGGGACGGATGGCACCGGCCCGCTCAGGGGCCGCCAGGGCCAGCGCCGCCGCCAACAGGGGCGGGATCAGTGCGACCATGCCGAGTGTATCCGGCCGATGGCTTCGGCGATGTCGTCCATGTCCGACGCGTCGGCGAGCAGCATGCTCTGGAACAGCCACACGGCATCGCCGCAGACCTCTTCACACACCGGGCAATGGACGGCGCCGTAGTCCACGGGTCGGCCCGCGCGGCACCATGATCCGATGCCAGCCGTCTTCCGCTGGAACACGACTTCCTTGTACAGCGGCACGTACCCGCTCGCGCAGGGCACGCCTTCTGCACTGAGAGCCCGCACGAACTCATCGCGACTTCGCCCGCCGAAGGCCTCGGGCGTATACCGTAAAATGTAGAGGTGGTACGCGTGTCTGGTTACCTCCGGAACTGCGCGTTGCACGCGGATGCCCGGAATGGCGGCCAGCGCCGAACTCAGATGCGCCGCATTGGCGGTGCGCCGCTCGGCCTGTTCCTCGACGCGGCTCATCTGCGCCAGCAGAATGGCAGCTTGCCACTCCGTCATGCGGAAGTTGCCGCCCAGTACGTGATGCTCGTACCAGCGACCGGTCTTGGTGCGGCCAACGTTGTGCACCGACCAGCACTTATCGTATACTTCCGGATCGCTGGTCACGATCGCGCCGCCTTCGCCTGCGTTGAGGTTCTTGCTGGCCTGGAAACTGAACGTGCCGCAGTCACCGAGAGCGCCCACGCGCTTGCCCTTCCACTCGGCCAGGTGCGCCTGGGCTGCGTCTTCGATGACCGCAAGTCCGTGCTGCTGAGCCACGGCGAGTATGCGATCCATGTTGGCAGGACAGCCGCCGATGTGCACCGGAATGATCGCTCTGGTCCGCTCGGTGATCGCGGCCGCCGCAGCTTCAGCGTCGAGGTTGAGGGTGCTCGGTTCGATATCGGCGAACACAGGTGTCGCGCCGACGGCGAGCACGCTGCTGGCCGTAGCGATGAAGGTGTAGGGAGGAACGATCACCTCGTCGCCGCAACCGATACCGAGAGCCCGGAGCGCAATCTCGATGGCCGCCGTTCCATTGGTCACCGCCACGGCATGCTGCGCGTGCTGGAGCTGCGCGAACGCTTCCTCAAACTCGGGGACGCGGCGGCCTCCCACCGACCACCACTGGCCGGAATGCAGCACGTCGGTGAGCAGTCTCTCTTCTTCCTGGCCGAAAATGGGCCATGCAGGCCACGGTTTCTGGCGTACGGGCGTGCCGCCGTCAATCGCGAGTTGTGTGCTCATGGTTCGCTCCCCATTGTGTGTGCGTGGCAAACCGCCACCGCAAGCGCATCTGCAGCATCGTCCGGTGACGGCGGCCTCTCCAATCCCAGTATTCGCTGTATCATGAACTGCACCTGCTTCTTGTCAGCGCCGCCATAGCCGACCACGGCCTGCTTCACGGCAACGGGAGAGTACTCGCGCCATGGGATGCCACGGCGTGCCGCAGCCAGCAGCACAACGCCGATCGTCCGTCCCACACTGAACGCCGTGGTTTCGTTGCGGGTGAAGAACAGCCGCTCGGTGGCCAGCGTGTCCACTCGGTGCTCATCCAGCAGCGCGCAGATGGCGTCGTGAATGCGAGCCAGTCTCGATGGCGCATCCATTCCAGCCGGCGTTCTGATCACCCCATAGGCAATGGGGCAGAGCCGAGCTCCCTGCCTCTCGATGATTCCATACCCGGTCGTCGCGGTCCCCGGGTCCACTCCCAAGATTCGGGCGTCTCTGCTCTCGAAGCTGTTCATGTCGCGCGACGAGCTGGCGCTGTGCGTCTCATGCCGGGCGCTCAGGTGTCGGCCGACCGGTACGCCAGCCACGAGCAGAGCACCATCGCGGTGACTCCGAAGCTCACCAGCGGCCACGCCGACCGAGAATCTGCGACCCCTGCCAGCAACCACCCGCCCAGAGCGCCGCCGATGACCCCGCCGATGGTCATGCTCGGACCCAGCAGAGCATCGCCCTCGCTGCGAACGGCATACCCGATCGCAGGCGCAATCCCTGCGAGCACGGAGACCGCCAAGGAGGACACCAGAGCGACCGACGGGTCCACTCCGGCGATGAACGCCAGCAACGGGACCATCAGCACTCCTGTTGGGACGCCGAGCGCTCGCGCGACGAAGCCCGAACATCCGCCGGTGATCAGCCATCCGGCTGCACCGCGGAGCCAATCCTCGGTCAGGCCCCGAGGCCCGCCGAACCGAGATCGGACTCCTTCCGAGACCACGTACACCAGCGCAATCACAAGCATGGCGCGGCCAATGCGGCCACTCTGACCGGGAAGCCCCGTCGGCCCGAGAGGCGCGGCGAGCAGCGTTCCAACCGTTGCGCCGACGGCTGCTAGCAGACAGAACAGTAGGGAAGGTGAGGCTCCTTCCACGATCGTCCACGTCACAACAGCCGCGATGCCGGCCCAAAACGCCATGAGGAAGGCCGCGCGGGCCGCCTTCGGCGCAGCATAGCCCAGCATGAAGGTTGTGTATGGGGAGGCTGCGACCTGCGCAGATATGCCGGTGAGTCCGCTCAATGCGCCCAGCACGATGCCGGACAGCAGCATGACCATGCGCTTGATTCGGGGAATATCGAGCTTGCGCCCAGCCATCTGGGATGTCACCCCTTAAGGCCCGTCAGCGTGACGCCCTGGATGAAGTAGCGCTGCGTGAAGAAGAACACGATGAGGACCGGCAACATCATCATGGTGCTTGCCGCCATGAGGAGCGCCGGCTCGCCGCCGTGGGCCGTCTGAAAGAGCTGCAGTGCATAGGCCAGCGGCAGCTTCAGCGGCGAGCTAGTGTAGATGAGGGGCCCCATGAAGTTGTTCCAGGCACCCATAAACGTCATGATCGTGATGGCTGCGAGCGCAGGCTTCACGAGCGGCAACATGATCCGATGATAGATGCTGAAGTAGCCGCATCCGTCAATCTTGGCGGCATCCTCCAGATCGTTGGGGATTGTCAGGAAGAACTGCCGGAGCAGGAACACGTTGAAAGCGCTGCCAAAGAAGGCGGGCACCCACAGGGGCAACAGCGTGTCGATCCATCCGAGCCACCGGAAGATGAGGAAGACCGGCATCATGGTGACGGCGCCCGGCAGCATCATGGTAGCCAGCAGGACGACGAACAGGCCGTCTCGCCCCGGCCATCGGAGCCGAGAGAAGCTGAAGGCCACCATAGAGCTGGCCAGTACGGTGCCGATGATACTCAGGACCGCAAGGATCACGGTGTTGAACACGAACACGAGGCCCGAGTTTGTCTCCGGGGGCAGGAACTTGAGCGTGTCCGGGTAGTTCTTCCACACAGGCGCGATGTGGCGAATCTTGGTGACCTCAGATCGGGGCAGCGTGAAGACTCGGCCCTTGTCCGGTCCGGCCTCGACTATCTCCAGAACCTGCTCGCCGGTCTCGCGTTCCTCGATCACGGCAACGCGACGACGCTGCCCCCGATACAGCGCCGTCGCTAGTCCCACTTCGCGTCCCCGCAAGGTGATCATCGTCTGCTGTCGCGGCACCCAGACCGGGGGAAAGCGGCTCATGTCCTCATCTTCTTTGAGCGAGGTGACCACGAGCCAGGCGAACGGTATGAGGAAGATCAGTGAGCCCAGAAGAAGAGCTGCGTGGATGAGCGAGGGCCGGACGTACTTTCGGTTGACGCGGGCCGAGAGCTTCATTTCTTCTCAGCCTCGTAGTGGACCCATCGAGGCGCAATCTTCAGTTGCACGAGCGTCAACAGCAGAATGATGATGAACAGCACCCACGCCAAGGCCGATGCATAGCCCATCTTGAAGTACTTGAATGCCGAGTTGAAGAGGTACATAACCGGTACCAGCAGGCTGTCCACAGGACCGACGGACGACGCGCCAGCGCCCTGGCCGCTCAGGACGTACACCCGATCGAACTCCTGCAACGCGCCTATGGTTCCCATGATGAGGTTGAAGAAGACGTAGGGCGACAACATGGGAATGGTCACATTGCGGAACTTCGACCAGACGCCGGCGCCGTCAAGCTCGGCTGCCTCGTAGAGGTGCTGGGGTATGCCCTGAAGTCCGGCCAGCCACAGGATCATTCCGCCCCCTGCTCCCCAGAGCCCCTGAATGATCAAGCCAGGTTTGGCCCATTCGGCGGCGCCGAACCATCCGGGCGGATCCCAGCCGAACCAGACACTCAGTGTCGCCTTCCACGCGGCATTCAGGAGTCCCCGGTTCGGATCCCCGTTCAGGACCCATGCCCACAGGACAGCGCTGGCAACGACCGGAACGATCGAGGGCAAGTAGAAACACGTGCGATAGACGCTCATGCCGCCGACCTTCGCATTCAGCAGCATGGCGATGGCAAGCCCGGTGGCAATCCCCAGGGGGATCCCGATCACGGCCAGATACGCCACGTTGTAGAGCGAGGTCCTCAGATAGTAGCTGTCAGACGAAAAGAGCTCGGCGTAGTTGTGCATACCCACGAACCTGGGTGGGTGCAGCACATCATAGTCACAGAAGCTTAGAAAGACCGAGGTGATGATGGGCCCTGCGGTGAGAGCCACGAAGCCGACAAGCCACGGCGCCGCGAAGAGATAGCCCGCCCAGGCTTCCTGACGAGACACTCGTCCGAGAGCCCGAATGCCGCGAACGCGCCACACCGCCGCGCCGAGCAGCGCCGCTCCGCAGACTACGGCGATGCCGATCGGCACTCGCGGGTTCAGAAGGGGAAACGCTTCGCGTCCATAGACCTTGTCGAGTTCTTTCTGCACCACCGCGGCGCCTTCAGCGAGGGCCTGTTTGGGGGATTTGCGGGTCTCACGGTGGTGCGTGGCCTGGTCGAATGCGCGGACATGCTCATCCCACAGCCGCTGGCCGACGAATGTAACGGGGCGGAACCGCGACGCCGGCATCATGTCCATGAACAGCTTGAGCGAGTCGCGGAACTTCGGTACCCTGGGCGCGTACTGAGCGAACACAGCCTCGTTGACTCGTATGTTGGCGGACATGCCCGGGATGAATGGACGGCCCTTGGACAGGTTGTACCGCTTCTGAGCCTCCGCCTCGATCAGGCCGGCCTCGGGACTGCACATCCACTTGATGAACTCCCAGGCCTCTCTGCGATGCGCAGCTCCTCGCGGTATCGCGTAGGAAAAGCCGCCCGACCAAGTGATGTACGGCGGCTGTCCGGTGAAGCGCCCCTTCGCCCGGCCGAGAGTCTGCTCGAGACGCTCCTTTGGCACGGGAGCAGGCGCGACGCCGAAATCAAGATCCGGCCTGTAGCGGCCGATGCCCTGCAAGACCCAGTTGCCGTCAATCTTCATGGCGACCTTGCCGGTGAGGAAAGGATCCAGCTCCTGGGCCTGAAAGCCTGAGGCAAAGGCGTCCACCTTCGTCACGCCGCCGAGCGCATCATAGACCGACACCATGAACTCGAGCGCTCCGACGCTGTAGGGGTTGTCGAGCGTACAGCGGCGGCCGTCCGGCGTCATGAACTCTCCGCCGTTCTGCCAGCTGTACAGATAGAGCCACGAGTTGCCGTAGTTCGGTATGAAGCCTATGCGCCGGAAGGAACCGTCGGGGTTCAGGGCCGTCAAACGCTTGGAGTCATCCAGCAGTTCGTCCCACGTTCGCGGGGGACGATCCGGGTCGAGGCCGGCTTCGCGAAACAGGGTTCGGTTGTAGTAGAGGGCGCGATCGTCGGTGCTGGACGGAATCGCGTAGACCTTGCCCTCATAGACGGCCTCCGCCCAGCACGCCTCGTAGAAGTTCTCTCGCTTGATGGCGTCTGGCGAGTCGGCATCTGCTGCAAGAAGATCATCGAGGGGTTCGAACGCGTCCCGTGAAGCCCAGTCGCCTATCGTGAACCGGTCCTGGTGGATCACATCCGGCGGAACACGGCCAACGATCGCCGTCATGAGCTTCTGCGGGTTCATCTGCCCGGCGCCCATCGAGAGGACGCTTACCTTGATGTTGTTGCGGCGCTCGAAGGTTTCGACCCTCGCGCGCAAGCCCTCGCTCTCCTCGCCATACTGCAGACCCCAGACGACAAGCTCGGTCTGCGGTGTAGTGGAGGTCTGAGAACGACAGCCGGGCAACGCGAGCGCCACCATGGCCGCAAAGATCGCGTGGTATTGCCGACGACTTGGACGGTGCATGATACTGGGCGCATTCTAACAGCAGCGCGCAAAGCATGTCAACGAGCGAGACCTCCGTTGACACTCGCACGCCGAGCCGATATACTCGGCGCAGGATGGCATCCACGTTCATCCTGAGTGGAAGGAGGAGGCAAGCATGGAGCATACGCGCACGACGGCGGAGACTGGGCACAGCGGGGCATCGCTCCGAGCCTTGTTCGTGGCGCTGCTGGCTGTTGCGCTCGGCACGGTGGCGCTATGGGGCTGCGGGAAGACCGAAACCAAGCCGACGATTGCCGTCATCCCGAAGGGAACCAGTCAGTCGTTCTGGCTTGCGGTCAAGGCTGGCGCAGAGAAGGCCGGCGAGGAGCTTGGCGTTCAGATTCATTGGGACGGCCCTGCCGAGGAGACCGACCTTGACGGACAGATCCGCATCGTTCAGAACGCAGTGACCAAGAAGGTTAAGGCGATCGTGCTGGCAGCCTGCGACGCCAAGAGCCTCGTCAGGTACGTCAAGGACGCTCAGAAGGCCGGCATTCCGGTCGTCACCATCGACTCCGGGATAACCCCGGATATCAGCACCGCGTTCCTCGCTACCGACAACGTCAAGGGCGGCGCGGAAGCTGCCGACGCTCTTGCCGAGTTGATAGGCGAGAAGGGGAAGGTCGGCCTCTTGCCGTTTATCAAAGGCGCCGGATCGTCGGACGACAGAGAGCGCGGCTTCTGCGATGCCTTGAGCAAATACCCGAACATAGACCTCGGCGACCGGATCCTCTACTCCAACAGCGACGTGTCGATCGGACTCGACAAGACCAAGTCCATGCTGACCGCAACGCCGGACCTTGCGGGGATCTTCGCCGCCAACCAGGGTGGCGCCGAAGGAGCCATCCAAGCGTTGCGCCAGATGGGCAAAGCCGGCAAGGTGAAGCTCGTCTGCTACGACGCCTCTGATGCGGAGATCCAGGCACTGCGCGACGGGGTTGTGCAGGCGCTGATCGTCCAGAACCCGTATCGGATGGGATATGAAGGCGTCAAGACCGCCATGCGAGCCGTCAAGGGCGAGACCATAGACCCGCGCGTCATAGACACGGGCGTAACCAAGGTCACGCTGGAGAACCTGGACACGCCGGAGATCCAGGAGCTGCTGAACCCCGTCAAGAAGTAAGCCGAACTCCCGGACCGCTGCGGTGCCGCGGGCAGCAGCGCGCACCGCAGCGCTTGACCTAGCAGCTACAGCGACAGCAGGCCGCGCTCGGCGGAAGTGAGCGTCTGCGCCCCGTGGAAGGTAACGAGAACGTCATCCTCGATGCGGATGCCGCCCCAGTCTGGTATGTAGATCCCCGGCTCTACCGTCACCACCATGCTTTCGGCAAGCACGTTCTCGCCGGTGGGGGACATCCCGGGCCCGTCGTGAACATCGAGGCCAATGCTGTGGCCGAGGCCATGTCCAAAGTGGTCGCCGTGTCCAGCATCGGCGATGAAGCCCCGAGCCACGCTATCCACATCCTTGCCAGCCGCGCCGGGCCGAATGGCCGCGATGGCTCGCTGCTGAGCTTCCAGCACGGTCAGGTACACCCTCCGTTGCTCAGAGGATGGCGATCCCAGCACGATCGTTCGGGTGATGTCTGAGCAGTAGCCGTCAACCCGAGCTCCGAAGTCGAGAGTTACCAGGTCGCCATTCTCGAGGACGCGCTCGGTCGCCGTCCCGTGCGGCATGGCTGAGCGCGGCCCCGACACGACGATGGACGGAAACGCTACCTCCGCGCCGTGGTGCTTTCGGATGCGCCATTCCAGCTCCAGCATCACGTCTCGCTCGGATATCCCCGGCTTGATGATCCCGCACATGTACGCGAAGACATCATCGGCGATCCGACAGGCTCGCGCGATGGAATCTACCTCCGCCGCGTCTTTGGTGACGCGGAGCCCGCGGATTATGCCCTCCTGGCTCACGATCCGGACCGTGCCATCCAGCCGGCGTCGCAGGTCATCGTAGGCGGCAACGGTCATACGATCCGCTTCAATGGCCAGGTCGCCACATACGGTCTCTGTAATGAGCGCTGCGAGATTCTCGGACCCGCTGGAAGTCAATCGCTTGCACTCCATGTGGGGAGCCTGCTGGGCCGCCTGGAGGGTGTAACGCGAATCGACGGCAAGCCAGGCATCGCGGCCTGTGACCAGAGCGTAACCGTGCGACCCGGTGAACCCGGTTACCCAGCGAAGATTGGTAACATCGGATACCAGGAGAGCAGGGACCTGGCGACGCGCCAGTTCTTCTCGGAGGCGAACCAATCGGTTCAGGACCGAGTCCGAAGTGCGGGAGCTGCCATGAGACATTAGCGATGGCTCTCCTCGATCAGATTCTTCATAGCTTCTATGGCCATCAGATAGCCGCGCGGCCCGAGCCCGACGATCTGTCCCACCACGACCGGCGCAACAACCGAGTGCCGGCGCCACTCGTCTCGAGCATGCACGTTGGAGACGTGCACCTCGATGGCCGGCAGCCGAGCTGCCGCGATCGCATCGCGAATTGCGTAGGAGTAGTGCGTGTAGGCGCCCGGGTTGATGACGATGCCCTGAGCCCACGTCATGGCGTCGTGAATGGCGTCAATGAGCTGACCCTCACTGTTGCTCTGAATGATCCGCACTTCCATGCCGAGCCGCGAGGCCGTCTCCTTGATGGATCGGTTCAGATCATCAAAGGTGGTCTTTCCGTAGACCTCCGGTTCGCGCGTTCCCAGAAGGTTGAGGTTCGGTCCGTGCAGCACAAGACACTTGATCATGTGCCGGAGCTCCCCGAAGTCTCGTGCCCGCCCTGATCCGGCAGGATGGCCTCATCGACGAGCATGATGGGTATGCCGTCCCGGATGGGGTAGCGCCGACCGCATTCGGCACAGGCGAGCGTGTCCCCGTCCAGCGTAACCGGCGGACGGCTATCACATGCCGGGCAAGCCAGGATTTCCAGCAGCTTAGTGTCAATCACGAAGTGCGTTCCCTCCCATGGCGGTATTGGTGCGTCTGGCAGGCGTGGTAATCGCGACAAGCCGCCCGTTCATGCCCGCCGAGTACGTGAGGGCGGCAGTTCCTGTCGGCGTCGAGAACGAGAAACCGGGACGAGGCGAGTAGGAGGCCACGATCGCGCCGTCGCGCGGGTCCATCCATGTCAGCCGCCCTGAAACAGAGCCAATGACGACGAGGTCGCCGGCAAGCGTAGGAGACGAGTCGTAGTTGTCAGCGCCGGTACTGGCGCGCCAGATCAGGGCACCGGTGCCCGCGTCCAGCGCGTAGCAATCGCCGCGTCCCTTGTCGCCCAGGCCTCCCACGAACACGCGACCGTCAGCGACGAGCGGGGAGGAGTAGCCGAACGTGTCACCACCCGCGGGAGCTCGCGCTTCCCAGACGTCCTCGCCGGTATCAAGCCTCACGCAATGGAGGACTCCGTCGTTGGTACAGACGTACACCCGACCGTTCGAGATCGCTGCCGACGCGATCGCCGGGGAATAGTAGAAGCTGAGACGTCCGCGCCCGCCATTCGTTCGGCCCATCTCCCGCTTCCACGCAACCTTCCCTGAAGCCGCCTCAATGCAGTAGAGCGCGTTGTCCCAGCCTCCGAGAACCACCCTGCCTTCGCACGCGGCGGCTCTGGACTGAAAGAACGACCCCGTCGGCACGCTCCAACGGGCGCGACCTGTTTGCAGGTCAACGCCATGAATCGCTCGATTTCCGCCAACGACGGCGACGCCCTCCGATACCGCGGCCGTGGCGAACAGGGGCGTTCCCGAGTCATAGGCCCACTTCAGCTTGCCTGTACGCGCATCCATAGCATAGAGACGGTGATCCGTGGACGCGATAATCAGGGTACTTCCGTGCACGTAGGGTGTCGCAAACACCGCTCCGCCGGTCGGTCGTTTCCAGCGCAAGCGACCGCTCGCGGCGTCCCACGCATAGACGCTACCGTCAAAGGAGCCGACGTACACCGTGTCGTCATGAAGGAGTGGCGAGCCCTGAATGGTACTGGCGGTCGCTCGCTCCCACACCGGCCTGACCGGCGCATCCAGCCTGTCTACCGCAAAGGGCTCACTGGCGGTGAACGCTTGTCCGGCCTGATCCTCCACGCGGACCAACAAGGTATACCAGCCTGCTGCGAGCGAGGTCGTGTCTATGGATGCCTCCGGAGAGGCCGAGGCTCCCGCGCGGACCGTCGAGGAACCGGCCATGTCCGCGCCCCCAACACTCCATCGTACAGACAGGTCGGCTGTCGCCTTTCGATCGAGCGCGACGCAGAATCGGCGGCGGGCGAGCAGCGGTTCGCCAGAGTCCAGCCATCGCGTCCGAACGACCAATCGGGACGGGCGCACCAGAGGAAGCACAGCTACCACCTCCCGCTTGCCCGAGGCGCCGCCGGAGATCCGAACAACGGTAGCGGCGCCGTCTTCTACGGTGATCTCATGGCGGGAGCCCTGGTACAGGCCTTTGGCCATGAAACAGGCGATGCCATTGACAGACCACTGGATATCTGCGTGTCCGTGGCCGATGAATGCCGCAACGACGTTGTAGGGAGCCAGGATCTTCAGTAACTCGTCGGCATTGTCCACATTGTCCTTGTCGCGCCCAAACCAATGATGGAGAAACACGAAGATAGGCGTGGCAGGGCGCACCTTGCGCAGGTCTGACTTCAGCCAGCTCAACTGCGCTCCGTCGAAATGCCCCCAGTGTTCGAGGACGACCGAGCTGTCAAGCAGCACGAAGTGGCACCCGTTGTGATCAAAGGACCGGTACAAGGGGCCGCATGAGCGCGTAAACGCCTCCTTGCCGAGCGGTGACCAGCGCACGTCGTGGTTCCCCGGAACGGCGTAGACGGGCACGTTCGACTCAGCAACGGCAGCGCGATAGGCCGTGAACTCCTCTTCTGTGCCGAGCTCCGTGGCATCTCCCGTATTCACGATGAATGCCGGCCTGTCTGAGCGTCCATTCACGTCCTGTACCAGCGACCGGATCGCAGGCACGCTGGCGGCGCCGGGCACGTGCGTATCCGTGATATGAACGAACGAGAACCGCGCCACGGCGGGAAAGCGGATTGCAGGCGACAGCAGCGCGCAGATCGCAAAGAGAATGGCGGTCACGGGTATATATCCTCAAGTATGTCTGACTATACCGTACCACATCCCCGGCACGCTCGAACTGCGGCGGGATGGAGCGTGCGAAGCGGCAGGACACGAGCTCTCGATGGGCGAATCTGTTGAACTGACAGACGCCGGCGATGGGCGTTACGTACCATCCGAGCGAGCGTCGCGTCGCAGGATACCGATATGACCGGCTTTACGGCAGCATCCATCAGAGTTGTCATTCTAGAGGACCGGTGGCAGGATGCGGCGCTCATGGTCGCCGCGCTGGAGGAAGCCGGCTTTCAGGTGCGGTCACACGTAGCGGGAACGGAGGCCGACTTTCGCGCGGCTCTCGGTCTTCAGCCGGACGTTATCCTCGCGGACTATCAGTTGCCGGCCTATGACGCGATGGACGCCCTCAAGCTCGCACGGCAGGTGTTGCCCGACACCCCCTTCATCGTGGTTACGGGCGCCCTGGGCGATGAGGCTGCCGCGGCCTGTATCCGGGAGGGTGCGACCGACTACGTGCTGAAGGACCGCCTGGCCCGTCTGGGCAGCGCCGTCGTCGCAGCACTGGAACAGCGGAAGCTGAGGCACGAGCGGCAGTCCATGCTCGATGCCGTCGTCGAGAGCGAGAGACGATTTCGCACCGTCTTCCATGATAGCCCGGTCGGGATTGCGCTGATAGACCCGACGGGAGAGGTGGTGGAGGCGAACCAGGCATTCCGCAGGCTCCTGGCCATCCCGGGTGATGACGCGCAGATCGGCCGGCTTGTCTCCTACGTTGCCCCGGACGAACAACAGGCGTTCATCAAGACGGTCGTCGCTGTCAGAAACGGCTTCGCCGACCGCGATCATCTGCAGGTCGCCATGCTAGCCCGTTCTGGAGAACGTGTCTGGGCGCAGATCACGCTTTCGGGTCTGCGAAGCCAGACCGGAACGGACGGAGATCTGCTGGCGATCATCGAGGACGTAACCGAGCGCGTCAGGGCCGCAGAGGCTGCGAGGCTCCGAGAGGCCATTCTTGGCGCTGTCGGACGCTCTGCCGAGCTGTTCCTCGCGCAGGGCGACTGGGCGAGCGCGGTTCAGGGGTTTCTATCGCTCCTCGGTGAGGCGGCGGGCTTTGCACAGGCAGCGGTCGCGCGCTGGACGGCGACCGGCCATCTTGAGCCGCTCTGCACGTGGGCTGGGCGATCCGCAGCGGAGACTGAGGGATACATGAGCGCCGAGTGGTGGCGCCGAATCTGTTGCTCCGAACGAGACCGCACGCCGCGCAATGCCGTGACCCTGATCCCGGCATCATCGGAGCACGAACCGCATGGCCCCCTGGCGCTCCTTCCGATCGTGGTCCGGCAGGCACCGTGGGGGTGTTTGGTGGTTGAGGCCTCCGAACATAGCCGCGTCTTCTCGGAAGCCGAGACAGAAGCGCTTCAGGCTGCGGCCGACCTGTTCGGTGATGCGGTGCAGGATCGTGAAGCGGCAGAAGAGCTCCGGGCCAGCGAAGCGCGCACGCGCTTGCTCATCGAGACGGCCCTGGATGCCGTCATCTCCACCGACGAGTCGGGCCGCATCACGGACTGGAACGCGCAAGCCGCCGCCCTCTTCGGTTGGTCGCCGCAAGAAGCTGAAGGCAGGAGCCTGACCGATCTGATTATCCCGGATGTCGTCGCGGGCGAGTGGGGTTCACATGGCATCATGCCCGACGGAATGCGGGTGACTCCGGGACACCCGCAGAGATTTGAGACCGTAGCCCTGCGAAAGGATGGGCGGATATTCCCCGCCGAAGTCGCCGTCGCCGCCGCCCATCTGAACGCGTCGCTGATGGTGGGAGTATTTGTCAGAGACCTCACGCAGCAGATGAATGCGGCCTTCGCTCTGAACGAGGTGCGACGGCATGACGAGGCCGTAGCGGCGCGCATTCAGGAGGCCATGCTTGAAGGCGATCCGCCGATTGACACGCGGCGGATCGCCATCGCGAGCCGCACCCTTCCGGGAGCTGTCATCGCCGGCGACTTTGTTGCTAACCTGCGCCACGACGAAGACACCATAGATGTTGTCGTCGGAGATGTCATGGGGCACGGGGCCAACGCAGCGCTCCTGGGCGCCATAACAAAGGGGAGTATCTTTCAGGTGTCGCGCCACCTCACGCTCCGGCTCTTCGAGTTCCAGCGCCTTCCAGAGCCGCATGAAGTGGTGGCAGCCCTGCACGCACAGATGACTCCTGAGCTGCTGAAGCTCGAGAGCTTCGTTACGCTCTTGTATGCTCGCATTGATTTGCGCAGACAGGTCTGTACGCTAGTGGACTGCGGACACACGCGGAGCGTCCACTATCAGCGCGCTTATCGGCGATGCGCCTTCATCAGGGGAGACAACCTGCCGCTGGGCGTGCTTGACAGGGAGTTCTTCGCGCCAGTCCGCGTACCGTTCGAGCCCGGCGACCTGTTCGTGTTCTACTCAGATGGCGTCCTTGAAGCCGAAGGACCGAACGAGGAGGCCTTCGGGGAGGAGAGGCTCAGACGCGCCGTCGAAGAAGCCAGTGATCGAACTCCCGCAGAACTGATCGGGTACATAACCGACCTTGTCCGTGAGTTCCGGGGAGACCGCGCTCCAGACGACGATATGACGCTCTTGGCGGTCGCTATTCGCGACACAACGCCGGAGGAAGCCGGATTCCGTGAAACGCTGGAAGTATCCGGTTCTCTCGACGAACTGGAACCTGTTCGGGACTTCATACGCGACTTCTGCAGCAAGATCCCCGGCCGGCCCCTGGATCCAGACCGCACGGAGTCCCTGATCCTCGCGGTACACGAAGCCACGTGCAATGTCATTAAGCACGCCCATCACGGTCGCGCCGACATACCCGTCCAACTGCTCGCCATCGCGTTCCACGATCGCGTGGAAGTGCGTCTGTTCGACTCCGGAACGGGCTTCGTGCCTGACGATCTCACGCCGCCGCCCATGGATGGGTCACAACTGGCTGGGTACGGCTGGGTGCTGATACGCAACAACGTGGATGAGTATGACTATCGGCGCGATGATCTTGGCCGAAACTACCTGTGCCTCGTCAAGAAGCGATGAGCGAGGCAAAGACCGCCCCGCGAGCGGCGTCCTCAGTGCGTCATCGCACGGCTAGCAGCGAGCGCGTCGGAGCGCGTGTCATAGATGTCGAACACTCTGTGCATGCGAACCATTTCCATGACGGATCTCACGGGTTTCTGCAGCGAGCACAGCTTCAGTGAGCCGCCGCCGGCTGTCAGGCGCCTCAAGCACGACAGAAGCGCGCCGAGACCCGAGCTGTCCATGAATCGAACGGCAGCCAGGTCGAGGATCGCCTCGCGGGCGTCGGCCAGTACCGGCTCCATCGCGCGCTTAAAGGTGTTGGCGTTGTTTGCATCAAGCCTGTCAGCCTTGACCACGACGAGGACGACACCGTCTTCACGCTCAACCGTGAACTCCACTCCGATTCCTCCCAATCCAATGGCGTTGCTTGGCTGCGCCCCGCACGGACTCAAACACTGACGTGAGGCAATGCAGTGATCCTACGGACATGACGGATAGGGCACAATGGACACCGAAGTATATACCCGATGTGGCCGCCTTGGGAAGGACACGCGATGCGCCCGAGGGCGGTATACTTCCTGCCGTGCGCACTGATGGGAGTTATGGGGCATGCAGCGAGGATTGCATCGGTTGATATGACCGGCAAGCCAGGTATAATACATTCCGTCGTACGGGGCTGTAGCGCAGTTGGGAGCGCGTCTCAATGGCATTGAGAAGGTCAGGGGTTCGAATCCCCTCAGCTCCATTTCCCCCTTATGGCCGTTGTGTCTGTAGCTGCTTGCTTGTAGCGCTCGGAGCGGTAGGGCTGTCGTCCGGGATGGCTGCGGCTCAGATTTCGTCACGCCCGAACCTCATCGTGCTGGTCCAGCCGTTCGGCGATGTCGCCTCTCTGGTATGCACGTACTCTTCGTCGGTACCTCACAGCGCCGCAAGGACGCGGGTCGAACGCCTCGCGCAGCTCACGGGTGCGCGGTTGGATGATGTGCGCATTGTTGACGTCGTGCCTCAAACAGCAGAACCGGGCTCGGCGGCGCGGTCCCCGATGAAACAGACCGGCGTGGAATGCACACTGTACGGCGCCCGGCTCGTGCTGGACAGCGCGCTGCCTCTTCAGCCGTTCCTCGAAGCATTCGGCGATACCGGTGCGTTCGAGGTTTTGTTCCTGGTACAGCGTCAACCCGGATTCAGGGGGCTGCGGCGGTTCGAGAGCGAAGGCGTGACGGTTCTATTGACTCAGGACGGATCACCCTACCGCTACCGGTTCACCGTCGAACCTGACAAGGCAGCCGGCGTCTCGCTGCCCTTGTATGCGCCACCTGAACCAAGACCCCAGACCCCTCGGGCGGAGGCGTCGCGCCGATCCGGCGGTCTGTGGCACCTGCTTGTGTACGGACTTGGCGCAGGCGGAGCCGTGTTCGTAACGATGCTGGCCAGAGGCAGAATCCGTGCGGCACGGGCCAGTCAGACGTAGGTCCGGCGCGTGAAGCCGACACTCACGGAAAGGAAACGCAAGTGATATCCCTCGACGAGATGTTGCTCTATGCCCACGAACGGGAGGCGTCCGACCTGTTCATCAGAGCTCGATGCAAGCCAGCGGTGCGGGTGCACGGTCGCATTGCAGACACCGAGTATGACCCGCTCACGCCCGAAGACACGCGCGCGCTCGCATACAGCAAGATGTCCGGCCGCCAGATCGAGGAGTTCGATCGGCACCACGAGATGGACCTCGCTTTCGATCTGGGCGATCAATGCCGCGTCCGTTGCAGCGTCTACAAACAGCGCGGGACCGTGGCCCTCTCAAATCGCCTCATCCCCATGCGCATCCGTTCTCTGGAAGAGCTTGGCATGCCTCCGACACTCGCCGAGTTCACCAAGAGCCGCAACGGACTGGTACTGGTGACCGGTCCGACCGGATCGGGCAAGTCCACCACGCTTGCCGCCATGATTGATCTGATCAACAGCACGCGGCGCGTTAACATTGTCTCTATCGAAGACCCGATCGAGTACGTGCATCCGGACAAGATGGCGATCGTGAGCCAGCGCGAAGTCGGGATTGACACGGACTCGTTCCAGGAAGCCCTCAAACGCGTGCTTCGCCAGGCCCCCGACGTTATCTTGATCGGCGAGATGCGCGACATCGAGACGATGAACGTGGCGCTGCATGCCGCGGAAACCGGCCACCTCGTCTTTGCGACGGTTCACACCTCGAGCGCGGCGGAAACCCTCGACCGCTTGTCGAACATGTTCGCGCCGCATGAGCGACCGATGCTCTGGCTCCGTCTATCCGTCTCACTGCGAGGCGTGGTCTCGCAGAAACTGCTCCCGAGGGCCGACGGAAAGGGACGCGTTGCCGGGGTTGAAGTCATGGTGGTCACGCCGACCATTGTGAAGATGCTCGAGGAAGGCAAGTCGGAGGACATCTACAGCCAGATTCGGCAGGCTGGCCAGGAGACCTACTGGGGCATGCAGACCATGAACCAGTGTCTGGTCCGGTTTGTCAAGGCAGGGGTCATAACCGCAGAGGAAGCTCTCGCCAACGCGGGGAACTACACGGAGATGCGCCAGATGCTCCGCCGCTAATGGCGGCCAGCGCCGGCGTGCAGAAGCGCGGTGTGACACCGTCGAACATCGGGGCGTAATGAACTGCAATGGTCCATATTGACGATCTCTTGCGCATGCTCGTGGAGAGCGAAGCGTCGGACTTGCACCTCCGTGTGGGTGAACCCCCCATCATGCGAGTGCATGGTTTGCTGCGCCGCATCCCGGACATGCCGAAGGTCACGGACCGTGACATGTACGATATGCTCTATTTCATGCTCAACGAGGACCGCCGCGTGCGGTTCGAGCAGAACATGGAGCTCGACATGTCCTACGCTGTGCCGGGTCTGGCACGCTTCCGCGTTAACCTGTTCCGTCAGCAAGGGCACGTCGGAGCAGTCATGAGGGTCATCCCGTTTGTCATCAAGACCATTGACGAACTGATGATCCCGCCCGTCGTCAAGGACCTTTGCATGTTGCCGAGAGGTCTGATCCTGGTCACCGGGCCGACCGGATCGGGCAAGTCCACAACGCTCGCAGCCATGGTGCATCACATCAACGAGCGCAAGCCAAAGGCCATCATCACCATCGAGGACCCGATCGAATATCTCCATACCGATCGAATGGCAAGCATCAACCAGCGCGAGATCGGCGTTGACACGCACAGCTTCAGCGCAGCCCTCAAGCATGTCATGCGCCAGAACCCGGATATCATCCTCGTCGGCGAGATGCGCGATCTCGAGACGATCCATCTCGCCATCACCGCAGCCGAGACCGGGCACCTTGTGTTCGCCACGCTGCATACCACGGACGCACCGCAGACCGTTGACCGCATCATTGACGTTTTCGAGCCGGAGCAGCAGCAGCAGATCCGGACGCAGTTGGCCGTAACTTTGCAGGCCGTCATCTCGCAGACACTCTTGCCACGCGCCGACATAACTGGCCGCATCGCCGCGTTCGAGATCATGGTGTGCACGCCGGCCATTCGTACGCTGATTCGCGAGGGTAAGACCTATCAGATGTACACCGACATTCAAACGGGCAGCCAGTACGGCATGCAGACGCTGGACTCGCATCTGCTCCAGTTGGCTCTACAGGGGTACGTCCTGTTTGAGGATGCTCAAGCGAAGGCCACGAATCCGTATGAGTTTGAGACACGGTATAAGCGAGCGCTGGAACGCAGAACCAGCAGCGAGCAGACAGCGGAGTAGGCGATGGTTACCGTAGACCAACTCCTCTACACGACCGTACACCACATGGGGTCGGACCTTCACATCAAGGCTGATAGCCCGCCCCTTGTCCGCATCCATGGCGACCTCATCCAGCTCGAAATGGATCCGTTGACCGCTGATGAGACCAAGGCGCTGTCCATGAGCGTTCTCTCGGAGGTGCAGCGAGCACGTTTCGAAGAAGAGCTGGAGCTTGACTTCGCCTACGAAATACCGGGCCTTGCGCGGTTCCGCGGGAACATCTATCAGCAGCGAGGCGCGGTGCAAGCCGCCTTCAGAGTGATCCCGTTGCGGATCCAGACGATGGAGGAACTCGGGCTTCCTCCCGTCTGCAAGTACTTCTCTGAGCGTCCCAGAGGACTGGTTCTCGTCACAGGTCCCGCCGGCTCAGGAAAGTCCACGACTCAGGCGGCCATGATTGACTATATCAACAAGAACTATCCGCTCCACATCGTGACCGTGGAGGACCCCCTCGAGTTCATTCACGAAGATCAGCAAGCGCTCATCAATCAGAGAGAGCTCGACACTGATACCCTGGCGTTTGCTAACGCTCTGAAGTTCGTGCTTCGCCAGGACCCCGACGTCATCCTCATCGGCGAAATGCGCGATCTCGAGACCATTCACCTCGCGATCACGGCCGCTGAGACGGGCCACCTGGTGTTCGGAACCCTGCATACCACAGACGCCGTGCAGACCGTAGATCGTGTGATTGACGTCTTTCCGACCCATCAGCAACAGCAGGTACGCATGCAGATGGCCGTGAACCTGATCGGAGTTATCTCGCAGACGCTCGTGAAGCGCGCCGACGGTCAGGGCAGAGTGGCAGCTTTCGAGACTCTTGTCGCCATATCGGCCGTGCGCAATCTCATACGCGAGAACAAGACCTATCAGATCGGGTCATTGATCCAGACGGGGCAGCGCCACGGCATGATGTCGCTCGACCAGTCCCTGGCTGATCTTGTGAACCGGCGTCTGATAACGTACAACGACGGTCTCGAGAAGGCTTCGAACGTGCAGGAGTTCAAGGCGCTGGTTGGGGAGGACTCGGCGCCTGATCAGTATCCTGGCCAGCAGCAAGCCTGATCCTGATCCAATCCGGCGACGCGGCGCACAGCCTCCAACAGGTCGTCTTTCAATGTGTGCAGGATCTGCTGCATAGCGGCCGTCACCGCGCCATGCGCCACCGGACTGGCCGAAAGACCAACCCCTTGGTTGGTAACACACGCCAGCGCAGCGTAGCAATGACCGGCCTCGCGCGCCGCGATCGCTTCGCCGACGCCGGTCATTCCCACGACGTCTCCGCCCATAGTACCGAACAAGCGGACCTCCGCGGGAGTCTCGTACCGAGGCCCCGTTACGCCGAACATAACCCCGGACGACACGAAGTCGGTCCGATGGGACATCGCCGAGAGGATCTGTTCGCGAAGGATAGGGCAATAGGGAGCGCTGAGGTCCGCATGACGGGTGCGACGTTCGACCCCCGCCTCAACTGTCGGATGCAGCGCGATGAAATCAGAGAGCAGCACCACCGATCCGACCGAGAGGTCCGATCGCAAGCTGCCGACGGCGTTGATGGCCAGGATGCGGCGGACGCCCATGTGCTTCAGAGCATGCATGTGCCTGTCATGCCGAATCGCGTGGGGAGGTACGGTATGATCGGGACCATGACGATGCCGAAACGCAAAGCTCGTTGGCCCGAAGCGCGCCAGTGCAACATCCACAGCGCCGGACTCCGTCCGGATGCGCCTCTCCTCCCTGCACAGGCCGCGAAGCAGCTCGCTAGAGCCGGTTCCGCCGATGACGGCAACTGAGCAACGAGTCACGGGTACATGTCCTTTCCGATGATGACGCAAGCGCGCCGACGCCTCGCAGCCTTCGGCGCCGGGCTGCTGTTCGTTGCGCTGGCAACGTGGGAGATCACCGTCTGCCATCGCTCGCTGTACTGGGGCGACGTTATGCTCTATTTCCTGCCGGCGGTCGAGTGCCTTCGACGCGAGTTGCTGTCGGGCAGGTTGGCCCTGTGGAACCCCTACGTTCTGTGTGGCCAGCCGTTCATCGGCAACCCGCAGAACAGCGTGTTGTACCCGACGACCGCGCTGCTCTCGGTGTTCAGCGGGGCGGCATTTCTCGGTGTCAACGCGGTCGTCCACGTTGCTGTCGCCTGGGCAGGGACCTATCGGTACAGTAGGTGGCTCAAGACATCCCGGTCGGCGGCTGTCCTGTGTGCCTCGACCTTCGCCGGAAGCGCAGCATTCCTTGGTCGGCTGCAGTTCCCGACGATGGTGCAGGCCATGGCCTGGATGCCCTGGATCGTGCTGCTCTCGAGCCGACTGGGCAGGACCCCCGATGCCGTGCGCTTCCTGTCTCTCGCCGGCGTCTTGGCTCTCTCGATTTGCTCGGGGCATGCTCAGGTGACCTACCTCTCGCTCTTGGTGGCGAGCGCGGTTGTATTGGCTGCGCCGAGAGCCCCACGGGCAACGGTCGCCGCGACGATCGCAGCAATCGTCAGGGCGTACGGGTGGTGGCTGGCAGCGCTGGTCGGCGGCATCGTGCTGTCGGCGGGCTACTGGTTGCCTGTGGCAGACGTCGTGCGACTGTCCGCGAGGCCCGAGCTCCCCCTGCTCAAGGCGGATCGTTTCACCGTGGACTGGACCCATCTTGCAGCGCTTGTCTGGCCCGGCTTCGCCGGAAACGCGCGGAGCGGAGACTACTGGGCTTCGGGCAATATGTGGGAGCCGGCGGTATTTGTCGGGTTCGTGCCGCTGGCCCTGGCCCTGGCGGGCGCATGGACCGTCCGGAGGTCGGGCGCGGCCAGACTGCATACGGGCATAGCCATCGCTTCTCTGTGGCTGGCTGGGGGTGTCTGGGGAGGCCTGTACTGGCTAGCCTACTACGCATTGCCGGGCATGGCTGCGTTCCACGATCCTGCCCGCTTCGGAATCACAGCATCGCTGGGCCTGGCGGTGCTAGCGGCTCTCGGCCTCGACCAGGCACGCCTGCCACGCTGGATGCCCCGGCCCTTGCTGGCAGCCGCAGGCGTCGCGACGCTGCTGCCCTGGACTGCCCGTCTGACACCGACGGTGGCCCCTTCTGAGCTCGCGTACAGACCGCGGATCCTGGCGCTCGGCAGCGCCGAACGCTTCTACACTCCGTTTCGTCAGGACGTGTGGGACCGGTATGTGAGCTATCGCGAGTATGGGCCGGAGAGCGGCCGATATGTGCACGAGTTGACGGACACTGTCTTGCCGAACATTGGCATGCGCTATGGCCTTGCTGAGACCGGCGGATACGAGCCAGTACCCATCAAGTGGGCCATCCAGCTAGAAGCGCTCATGCGCGACGCTGCGTTGCGTCAATCGGCCTCCTTCACGCATTTGGCCCGCATCACCAACACCCGCTACGTTCTGCTGCCGGTTGGGAGCTGGATCAGGCATCCGGATTTGGCGCATGTCTCGGGTCTGCCGTCAGTCGCTCATGTGTCGTGGGGGCCGCGCAGCTCGGTGCGTCTGGTCTCCCATGTGCGCGTCATCCCTGACACGGAGAGGGCCATGGATGCGCTGTCGCGGGCATCTTCGGAACGCGACTGGGCCATCGTGAGTGCGCCTGTGGACCTGGGTGATCACGCCTCCGAACAGGGCGGCAACGGGATTGCGACACCAGCGCTGCGCTGGCGAAACGACCAGTCCCTGATCATAGACCTTGGGATCGTCTCGCTCGGATCCGTCGCCATCACCCCGATCACCTATATGCCCGGATGGAAGGCGCGCGTGGACGGCCGACCAACCTCCACGGTCAGGGCAGACGGTGCGTTTCTGGCCGCCGTTGCGCCTGCCGGAGGACACATGCTGTCTCTGGAGTACCAACCGGACTCTTTCCGGCTTGGCATGTACATCACCGTGGCTTCCTGCGGCCTGCTGGCATTCGCGACCGGAGTCGCCGCCCATAGACGGCTTGCGAGACGCGCGCGGCAGGTACACTAGTGCAACAAGCGACGGGCAGGGCATCTATGCGGGTCTCCTCCATCATGCGCTCACATGTCGTGACACTCCCGGCCGACGCGACGGTTCGGATGGCCGTGGACGTGTTCGATCTACACCAACAACCGGTAATCCCGGTGACCGATGGGGCAGGCGCACTGATGGGTTGCATACCGCTAGCAGATCTAGCCCGGCGTCTGGCGGCGGCGGACGACGAGCATGCCGACGCGATCCTCGCCGCCTCGCTGCGCGACACCATGTGTGCTGAGCCCTTGGTGGTCCGACCCGACGACGATGTCCACGAAGTGGCCGGGTTGGTGACGCATCAGGAAGTCGGCGCAGCCATTGTGGCGGATGGTGCGCAGGTAATCGGGCTCATCGGCCTGCCCGAGATCTGCCGGGCCGCATGCGGTGATCATTGCTAAGGTCACGAAAGAGAAAGGTTCGCATCCAACAAGACTACGGGGGAACCGAGAGAATGGTCAGGGTACGCAATGCTGTGGTGGCGCTTGGAGTGATCGCGGTCTTCGCGGCGTTCGCCGGTGGATGCAAGAAGGACCAGCCCGCCGGAGCGAATGACACGGGGGATATCGTCATCGGCGAGTATGCATCGCTTACGGGCACGACCGCAACCTTTGGCAACTCGACGCATCGCGGTGTGCAGATGGCGATCGACGACGCGAACGCTGCAGGAGGAGTGAACGGTCGCAAGCTCCGGCTCGTTGTAGAAGACGATCAGAGCAAGCCGGATATTGCCCGAACGGTGGTGACCAAACTGATCACGCAGGACAAAGCGGTGGCCATCCTCGGCGAAGTCGCCAGCACACGCTCCATGGCGGCGGCGCCAGTCTGCCAGCAGTACAAGGTGCCGATGATCTCACCCGCCTCAACGAACCCTGCTGTCACGGATGCGGGCGACTATATCTTGCGGGTCTGCTTCACGGATGACTTTCAGGCTGCCGTCGTAGGGTACTTCGCCTATGAGCAGGGCTACCGAAAGGCAGCTATCTTCAAGGACATCAAGAACGACTACAGCGTGGCCTTCGCTGCCAACTTCGCGAAGGAGTTCACGAAACGAGGCGGCACGATCGTCGGCGAGCAAGTGTTTCAGGAAGGTGACACCGACTTCAAGGCGCAGCTAACCAGTCTGAGCGCGGCCAAGCCGGATGCTGTGCTCATTCCGGGCTACTACAGCGAGGTCGGCACGATCGCACGTCAGGCACGTGAGGTCGGACTCAAGGTGCCGCTGCTCGGCGGAGACGGCTGGGACTCGCCCAAGCTCGTCCCGGGCGCGGGCGGACCAGGCGGCGCCCTGGAAGGTTGTTTCTTCAGCAATCACTACTTCTCCAAGGACCTCAAAGAGGAAGCCACTCAGCAGTTTCTGGCCGCATTCAAGAAGAAGTACGACACCGATCCGGATGCGCTGGCAGCGTTGGGATACGACGCAGGCAAGCTGCTTGTTGACGCTCTAAAGCGAGCGGGAAGCACAGACAGCGCCAAGCTGCGTGACGCCATCGCCGCCACGAAGGACTTCCCGGGAGTGACCGGCAAGATCACGTTGGACGAGAAGCGCAATGCTCGGAAGGCGGCGCTGATCCTTCAGGTCAAGGGCGACCGCTTCGGGGTGTTCAAGTCCTACAGGCCCGAGGAGATCGGTCAGTAACCGTGCAGTCGTTTCTTCAGCAGGCTGTCTTCGGCATACAACTGGGCAGTCTGTACGCCCTGATCGCCATCGGCTATACGCTTGTCTATGGGGTGTTGCGCCTCATCAACTTCGCGCACGGCGATGTGTTCATGGTGGGGGCCTTCGTCTGCTACTACGCCTGTACGCGCTGGCTCCCGTTCCGTGATCTGAGCGCTGATCCGGCTGGAGCGACCACCAATATAGCCCTGGCCGTGGTGGTGCTGATCATTACGATGGCAGTTTGCGCCCTGCTGGGAGTTCTCATCGAGCGGTTCGCCTATCGTCCTTTGCGGAACGGCCTTCGAATCGCAGACGCCCACTTCTGGGGCCTTGTCGCCGCTCTCCCCGTGGCGGTTCGGCTCGGTCCCTTCAGTCATCCGGGTGTGCTGCTGGCATGGCTCGTGATCGGCGTGGCCTTCGGCTATGCGCTCCGGCCCGTCGTAGCGTGGATCGCCAGGCGCTCGGTGCGGGCCACCTCGCGACTCAATGCGCTGATCACCGCCATCGGCGTGTCGTTCGTGCTGGAATACGGCGGCCTGCTGGTTGTTGGGGCGGACCCCAACTTCGTGCCCACAATCGTGCCAGAGCGCGTCTACGTGCTACCTGGTGGCGTTCGCGTCGGGACGCCGCAGCTCGCTATCCTGGCCATCTCGCTGGTCCTGATGCTGGTGTTGCGGTACATCGTGACCTACACGCGACGCGGCAAGGCGATGCGTGCGATTGCCCATGACATTGAGGCCGCGAAGCTCATGGGTATCGACACTGATCGGGTCATTTCGTTCACGTTTGCGCTGGGCGGTGCGCTGGCCGGCGCGGGAGGAGCGCTCGTGGCGGCGTTGACCCATGTCAAGATCACGCCGCTGTTCGGTCTCCTGCCCGGTATCAAAGCATTCGTCGCCGCCGTGCTCGGCGGGCCCGGCAGCATTCCTGGCGCCGTTCTCGGGGGGCTTCTGATGGGCCTCGCCGAAGCCTTCGTGGCGGGCTCCAAGGCCTCGGCATTCAGAGATGCCATCGCATTCTGCATCTTGATCGTTCTGCTGCTTGTCCGCCCCTCTGGACTGCTGGGGCGCCACGTGGCGGAGAAGGTGTAGAAGGGTGTTGTGGCTGCTGAGTCGCGCCCTCGGCGCCGCGGCGGTGCTGTTCGGCCTTGGGGCGATGAGCGTCTGGCTCACCCATAACGTCGAGACCTATTACTATCTCGTGCTCATCCAGTGCGGCATTGCGGCGACCCTGGCTGTGAGTCTGAACCTGATCAACGGGATTACCGGCCAGTTCTCCATCGGTCACGCCGGTTTCTACGCTGTGGGGGCATACGTAGGGGCCGCATGGACGATGCTATGGCGTCCGATCTTCGCGAAGGAACTGCCCTGGCTCGAGATCGGGAGTCTGCCCGGCGATGTGGCCAACCTGATCATTGCTCTGGCGTTGGGGTCCCTGGCGGCAGCGATTACGGGGCTCATCGTCGGCACGCCGTCCCTCCGTCTCAGAGGCGACTATCTGGCCATATTGACGCTCGGTTTCGGCGAGGTGATTCGCGTCACCCTCCTGAACATTGACGCCGTGGGCGGCGCCCGGGGCTTGGCAGGCATACCCACGCTAGCCTCCACCGGCGATCTCGCTGCATTCTGGGTCTTCGGGCTTCTGATTGCCGTGTCGCTGCTCACCCGCAACCTGATGCAGTCAACGCGAGGACTTACCTGGCTCGCCGTTCGTGAGGACGAGGTCGCGTCGGACGCTATGGGTGTGGACACCACTCGGGTCAAGGTCACGGCGTTCGTGGTCGGCTCAACATTCGCCGGCGCATCGGGGGTTCTGTACGCCCATTTCTTCACCGGCATCAGTCAGGACATTTTCGGCATGGACGTCTCGATCATGATCACCACCATGGTCGTCCTTGCCGGCACCGGCAGCGTGACGGGCGCGATCATCGCAGGTTTCGCGCTGACTGCCATGCCGGAGGCGCTTCGGTTCCTGAAAGACTTCAAGGAATACCGGATGGTCGTGTTCTCGTTGGCTCTGATCATCATGATGCTGACGCGTCCGCAGGGCATTCTGGGTCACGCCGAGGTCGGGTTCGGTTCGTTCGTTCGGCTCTATCAGCGGCTGCGACTAGGCGTTCGGAGATCCGCCCGGTGAGCGAGTTGCTGGTCACGCGGGCGGTCAGCCGTTACTTCGGCGGTCTCGCGGCTGTCTCCAACCTGAATCTGACGGTTCGATCGGGCGAGCTGGTGGGACTGATCGGACCGAACGGAGCCGGCAAGACGACGGTGTTCAACCTCCTGACCGGGGTGTACACGCCGACATCGGGCGACGTGATGTTCGAGGGGAAGCGCGTCAACGGCTTGCGTCCCTACAAGATGGCGCGCATCGGCATAGCCCGCACATTCCAGAACATACGCCTGTTCCGAGCGCTCACGGTGCTACAGAACGTGCAAGTGGCGGCCGCGCTGCGCGCACGGCAGGGCTTCTGGTCAGCGGTGCTGCGAACGCCCCGCCAGGTTCACGACGATGCCGCAATCCGGGCACAGTGCATGGAGCTGCTCGATCGCCTCGACCTGGCGCCCTATGCCGACACGCGCGCCGACGCGCTGGCTTACGGCGTTCAACGGCGGCTTGAGATCGCGAGGGCGCTGGCGACGCACCCCAGCCTGCTCCTCCTCGACGAGCCTGCAGCAGGCCTGAACCCCAACGAGAAGTCCGAACTCATGTCGCTGGTTGAGCGCCTGCGCGATGAGTTCAGCCTGACCGTTCTCCTGATCGAGCATGACATGCGCGTCGTGATGGGCATCTGCGAGCGCATCTACGTGCTCGATTACGGCGAGATCATCGCCGAAGGCGCCCCCGACGCGATTGCGGAAGACCCGAAAGTCATCGCCGCATACCTGGGCACCGAGGAGGCGTAATGCTCGAACTTGAAGACCTCGATGTCCGCTATGGAGCCGTCCGTGCCTTGCGCGGCGTGAACGTGCAGGTGCGGCAGGGCGAGATCGTCACGTTGATCGGCGCCAACGGGGCAGGGAAGAGCACCGTGATCCGCGCCATCTCCGGGCTCGTGGCCGTGCATGCGGGCAGGATCGTCTATCACGGCGAAGACGTGGCCGGTCTGCCCGCTCATGTCCTTGTTGCCAAGGGCATCTGCCAGTCCCCAGAAGGTCGGCGTATCTTCGCCAATCTGACGGTGCGTGAGAATCTCGAGATGGGGGCATACCTGCAGCGGATACCGGCTGCCAGTCTGCGGCGCGAGATGGATCGTGTGTTGGACATCTTCCCGCGGTTAAGAGAGCGGCTGACTCAGCTCGGCGGGACGCTTTCTGGCGGCGAGCAGCAGATGCTTGCCATCGGAAGGGCGCTCAT
>JAAYVH010000036.1 GCA_012517255.1 Chthonomonadales bacterium | reverse complement strand
CTACTCAACCGCCGGGGGACGGCGCCCGGCCGCGCGATGGACGGCGCCCGGCGGCGCGATGGGCGGCGTGAGCCCGCCGGTGATTGAGCCGAGGCTCGCGCGGGATGTACCGCAGTAAGGCCGATGGGATGGGGCTGCTCGGTTGACGGGGTCTTCGCTCGGAGAAGCACTCACATATGAAGGTACACACTCAAAGGATGCACTACCGTCCCTGTTTTCCCTCTTGACGATCGTGGTCGAAACAGCGATAATGTAACCAGACTAGGAAGGGAGGTGGTGACTAAGGATGGATCATAGTCAACGGAGGTGCGGCGACGGCTAACGCCGTTTTAGCCCTTGCGGTTATGAACGGCGTGCCGTCGCCGTTCCTCAAGAAGGCCGGGCAGCGGGAGACCGCTGCCCGGTTTCCGTCTGATAGCCACGAGACTACCGAGCGATGAACTTCGCGATGGGACTGACCGACAGCGAGTACTCACCGTCATCCGCTGCGATGACCACCCAGTAGCAAGTCCGCCCTGACTGGAGGTACGGCCCCGAGTATGTCAGGCTGGTAGCGGGCGCATGAACCTTGCTGGCTCCCGGGTTGTTCATGTCGGCCGGCCAGAGAGGCACAACGCCCTGCGGATCGTTGACATTCTGCAGATCGGGGAACCTGTCCCAGACGATCACCTGGTAGGCCTCTGCCCCTGAGACCGGCGTCCATCGGAAGAGAGGATCCCCCGTTACGGTGGCGTTCTGCCCCGGACTGGTGGCGGCAATGGGCTGCAGCGGGTTGGCGGAGACGTTGTCGCTCGCCGGTCCCACCCTTCCATCCGCGGGGAATCCGATCGTATCGAGGCTGTGGATGGTGTAGTGGTAGGTAACATTCGGCGTCAGCGCAGAGTCGACGTCGAAGAATGCCGTGGCGAGCGGATCGCGCAGCACGGCAGTCACGGCGGTCGGGTTCCTCGACAGGCCGCGCTTGATGGCGTAGCCGAACAGATCATCCCATGCCCTGTAGTCCCAGAAGAGGTCAATCTCGATCACCGACCCCTCGGGGGTAACTCGTGAAGCTGCAGCGGCAGGCTGGCTGACGGCGCGCGGCTCCAGCGGCAGGCCCCGCCGCGCACGATAGGCGCGTTTCAGCCATTCGATGTAGCCCGAAGACCCGGCGGACCTCGTGATCGGTGACGATATGGTCCATGCCTGCGCAGCGGGGTTCTGGGGTGCAGGAATGGTGCCTGCGAAGCTGCCCTCGCTCAATGCGAACGATAGCGAACGGGACTCGTTGGCCGCCAGCGTGACCGTTCGCTCGTCGTTCACGTAACCCGCGAGGGAGCACGTCACGGTGTAGGTCAGGCCCGGCGTTAGCTTGCGCACTTCATAGTTGCCGTACGCGTTGGTCACCGCCATCGTCGAGCCCCAGGGCCCGCCGACAAACACCTTGGCCCCCTCAAGCGCGAACCCCGATGGATCGATGACGGTGCCGGTCAATCGTGCGTGATAGCGGTCGTCCGAGACCATGATGTTCACGCTGCGGTTCTTCTGCTCCTTGACGATGTCCACCACCGTCTCGCCGCTCCAGCGTCGCCCTTCGATCGTGACGCTGGCGCCGACGGTTCGATAGCCGACACCCACTCCGTTGATGGCAAACGTGCCGTTGCTCAGGGATGTTGTCGCACCTCCCATCACCGTCACGCGAGCGCCTGCTACCGGCTTGCCATCAGCATCGGTAACGACACCTGAGAGAGATGTGTTGACATCGCCGCCCCCGCCGCATCCGCTGAGCGCCATGCTCGTGATGACAGCGGTCGCCAGAAAGACCCATTGCCTGCGGTGGTCCATGGCCATCATGCTCCTTTCGCCTCCGGCAGAGCTTCTCACTCTCACCGAACGCTTCGCCGTACATAGTGTGACACGAGGTACAATCCGCCTGATCCATCCTGCCAGAGGAGAAGCGGAGTGTGTGCCTTGAACGTCGGAATCGTCGGATGCGGAAACATCAGCGGCGTGTACTTTACCAATCTATTACGCTCCGGCGTTGCCAAGGTTACCGGCTGTGCCGACCTTGATGTCGCCAGGGCTGATGCTGCCGCCGAGCGATTCGGCATCCGAGCCTACCCGTCGGTGTCGGCGCTGCTTGACGACGAGCACATTGACCTCGTCGTCAACCTGACGGTGCCCAAAGCCCACGCTGAGGTCTCGCTCGCGGCGCTGACCGCCGGCAAGCACATCTACTCGGAGAAGCCTCTGGCAAGCACCCGCGAGGACGGTCGTGCCGTTCTTGCGGAGGCGGCCAAGCGGGGCCTCCGAGTCGGATCGGCGCCCGACACCTTCCTCGGCGGAGGCCACCAGACGTGCCGCAAACTCGTCGACGATGGTGTCATTGGCGAGCCGGTAGGCGCAACGGCGTTCATGCTGTGCCATGGTCACGAGAGCTGGCATCCCAGCCCGGAGTTCTACTATGAGGTTGGCGGCGGCCCCATGATGGACATGGGACCGTACTATCTGACGGCTCTCGTGAACCTGCTTGGTCCGATCGCTCGCGTTACGGGCATTGCCCGAACGACGTTTGCTGAGCGAACCATTACCAGCGAGCCGAAGCGAGGCAAGGTGATCGCCGTCGAGACCCCCACGCACATCGCTGGCATCATGGAGTTCGCGGGCGGCCCGATCGGAACCATACTGACCAGTTTCGACGTTTGGCACAGCACGCTGCCCCGCATAGAGCTGTACGGGACCGAAGGCACACTCATGATCCCCGATCCCAACGGCTTCGGCGGCGAGCCCAAGTACATGTTGAAACACGAAACGCAATGGCGGCCCGCTCCGATCCTTCATGCCAATCGCGAGAACTCGCGCGCCATCGGCGTCATGGACATGGCCACCGCCCATCTAGCCGATCGGCCGCACCGGGCGAGCGGCGCGCTGGCGTTCCACGTGCTCGATGTCATGCTCGGCTTCCTCGATTCGTCGAACTCCGGGGGCCACTACGTGCCTGAGAGCACCTGCGATCGGCCCGCGGCGCTGCCGGCCGGTCTCCAAGACTGGGAGCTCGACTGACCGTTTCCAGGGCGACGTCTCACCGCATGAAGGTAGTCCACCGTCCGTCTCGCAGCGTCACTTCCGCCACAAGCCGAGGCGGCAGGCCGGACCCGTCTGGCATGCGCTCATAGAACCGGATCAGGCGAAAGCCCTGGCGCTCGACTCCGAGCCTGAACGCCGCATCGCGCACTGCGTCAACCGCCTCGGCTCCAACATGAGAACCTGTCACCGTCAACTCTGACAGGTCTTCACCCACGCCGACAGTACACCCCACCGAGGACGCCGATTCGCTGAGCGATGCCATGAAGGGTCTGCGGGCACGTTCATACTCGGCGCGCTCCCGTTCTTCGGGAATCAGCGGAACGGGCAGATCGGGCGCCTCAGGAGTCCGGTCGGGTCGCTGAGTGTCGCCGGGGGCGGGGCGCGCTGGAGGTTCATAGGGCCGTGTGGTCAGCCGCCAGCCAATGCCGGCAAGCAGAGCGGCCAGAAGCAGTCCGGCCACCACGGCAATCGCGGCCCGCATACTAGACCGGATCCTTGACCAGCCCCCACAGCACCGCCACATTCTGGCGATGCATCGTTTCGGCCTCGGGCGTCTCCACTATCAATGGTATGTGGGTGAGGCGTGCGTCGTTCACGATCCGCTCGAAGGCTGCGAGCCCGATCTCGCCCTGTCCCAGGTGCTCGTGCCGATCCACCCGGCTGCCGAGCGGCTTCTTCGCGTCGTTGCAATGGATGATCTTGAGCCGCTCCAGCCCAATCAATGCGTCGAACCGACCCACAACCTCTTCATAGCCATCGGCTGACGCGAGGTCATAGCCCGCGGCATAGATATGACAGGTGTCCAGGCAGACTCCCACACGCTCGGCCTCTCCCACGCCCTCGATGACACGCGCCAGCTGCTCGAACGTGTAGCCGAGGCCGGTCCCCTGCCCCGCCGTCGTTTCGAGGGCGATGCCTGCACTCATTCCTTCTGATTCGTCGAGAAGCCTGCGGATGCTGCCGATCAGCGTGTCGAGGCCGGCGTCTTCGCCCGTGTTCAGATGAGCCCCCATGTGCGTGACGACCCACGGTATTCCCAGCTGGTCGGCGCGCTCGAGCTCGCGGGAGAATGCCTTCAGGGAGGCGGCCATCACTTTGGCATCAGGCGCCGCGAGGTTGATCAGATAGGAGTCGTGGGCGCAGAGAAACCGGACCGCTGAAGCTGCGACGGTCTCGCGAAAGGCCGCTGCGTCCTCAGGCGCGATCGCCGGAGTGTGCCATTGCCTGGGGTTGCCCGTGAACAGCTGGACGGCGGTGCACCCGATGGCCTCGCCGGACGTGACGGCGCCGGGTAGACCGCCATTCACGGGCATATGCGCCCCGATGAGCCGGCTCGAGCGCATCACGTGCGGTCCGTCGTGCGAGAACTGCGCGAAGCCCGACGTACCAGCATGCCTTCTGCCGGCTTCTGACCGTCCACGATCTCGGCCTTGGAGCGATCGAGTCGTACCTCGGTCAATCGCAAGGTGCCCACCACCGTTTCTTCGCTCCAGACCGGATCGCCTGCACGATCACGGATGCTCGAGACGGAGATCAGCTCGACCCGGTCGCCGCGTCGGAGGCCATCACGCTGGCCCAGACCCACGATCACCGCGCCATCGTCCGCCACGGCAAGGACGCGACCGGACGAGCCCGGCGTCGCGCCGCCGATCAGCTTCCTCAGGACGTCATCGACGGCCTTGCGGGCGGCCCGACCCAGCAAACTCTCCGACCACTCGCGGCTGTTGACATCCACTCCTCCCAGCGATATGGAGCCGCCCACCCAGGAGCCGCCGATCAGCGTCCCCCCATAGTTGACGATCTTGCCCTCGCCTGTCGCCGTCGCCAGCACCTCGCCGGTGCGCACATCGAGGATCCGGGTGTCGAGCACGACCCGGGCGGTTGAGGTCCGGATCTGGACGCCGCCGAAGGGACCGAGTCCGAACAGCCCCCCTTGTCTGTTGTCGCGAATGCCGAACTCCGTTGCCCTGGCCGCAACAAGGTACTCCGCCCCGACAAGCTTGCCCGGCGCAACGACGGTGTCGGGGTCCATGTTGCCGCTTCGGCCCAGCGAATGCTCACGCATAATCGCGTCGAGCTCTTGCCGTTCCAGCACGCGCATGCCGCCGCTTCTGAGAGCCGTTGTGAGCATGTCAGCAACAACGCTGTCCACCTGACTGCCGCCGCGGGAGTTCGTCGCGACGACGGCAACGCGGGCGCCGTCGGGAAGCTCTATGGCCGCCTCTTGCCGACGCTGCGCTTCGGCTGGACCGAACGCAGCCTCTGCGAGGAGCGCCGCCATCGCCAAGGCCTTCGCCATTCGCTTGCTCATACCCATCCTCCCGGCGTCACAAATCCGCATCACGGCTGCTCTCGGTCGGCGCAACCATGGACGCCATGTCCGATTGTACTGGAGCTTCACCCCAGAATCAAGACGAGGTCTGGGCTGCCATGGAAACGGCGCTCACACGCGCGGCAACCTGTCCTGCGATACTCCGGAAGGCTTCTGCCTGGACCGATTCGGGCTCCACAAGGATCGCGGGATGCCCCGTATCGCCTGCCGCCGTCACCGTTGGGTCCATGGGTACGATCCCGAGCAACGGAACTCCAAGGCGCTCGGCCGCCACATTCGCGCCTGCCGAACCGAACGGATGGGTCACCGTACCGCACTTGGGACACACAAACCCGCTCATGTTCTCCACCACGCCGAGGATAGGCACCGGACGTCCGGCGCTCTCGCCGAGGACCTCGAACATGAGGACGGCTTTGTAGGCGATCTTCTGCGCCAGGTCCTGTGGGGTCATGACGATCACCACGCCGGTGATCGGGATAAGCTGTGCGAGGGACATCGAGGCGTCGCCTGTGCCCGGCGGGAGGTCCACAATCAGGTAGTCCAGCTCTCCCCACGCGACGTCGTTCAAGAACTGCTGCAGCGCCTTCCCGATCATGGGGCCTCGCCACACCACCGCTCGATCAGCCTCGAGGAAGAACCCCATGGACATGAGCTTGACGCCATAGCGGTACAGCGGCATGATGTGCTCGCCGTCGAACTCCGGTTCCTCGTCTGCGCCCATCATCAGGGGCACGCTCGGCCCGTATATGTCGGCATCGAGGAGACCGACCGATGCGCCCGACTGAGCGAGAGCGACTGCGAGGTTGCATGCCACCGTTGACTTGCCAACGCCGCCCTTGCCGCTCGCCACTGCCACGACGTGCTTGACGCCCGGGATCATTCCTTCCCTGTTGGCAGGAGTGTACACGGCAGCCGTCATGGAGACGTCCGCCTCTTCGACACCCGGAAGCGCCGAGATGGCATCCACCGCTTGCTGCTTGAGCTGATCCTTCACGGGACAGGCGGGCGTCGTGAGCTGAATGACAACCGACACGCGCCGGTCCTCGATGGTGACCTCCTTCACGAAACCCAGCGACACAATGTCGCGGCCTATATCAGGGTCTATGATGCTTCGGAGAGCGTCCAGCACGTGCTCCGTTGTCAGTGCCATGATGTTCCTTTCTATGCGACGCTGCTCGCCGCCTCGCGAGCAACCGCCACGGTTACGCCGTCAGTCTGCCGGAACGGCTTTCGCGGCCCAGAGAACACCTCGTCTGCAGATTTCGTGGGCCTCCGGGATGCGCAGCACCGAGGCCGTATGCCCCAGCGATGTGTAGAATACGCGCCCCTGCCCATACAAACGCGTCCACACGACGGGCATATCGAAGGGACCGTTGGGTGCGTGCGGACCGTCGGCCACCGGGAAGCGCGTGACCGCCAGAACGCGATTCGACGGATCCACATGCAGGTAGTACTGCTCGGAGGTGACGTCGAAGTCCGACAACCCTGCCGTGATGTAGTGATCGGAGACGATGCGAACCGTATAGGTGACGCCGTCATTCCCCGGATGCGCGACCCACTGGCCGCCGGTCATGAACTGGTAGTCGGTGGCTTCCCGGAACGCGTCGCACATACCGCCATGGCAGCCGGCAATCCCGACGCCGCGTGTGACGGCATGGAGTAACGGCCCGAGCTGCTCGCCGGAGATGGTGCCCATAGTCCAGACCGGCACCACGACATCCATCGTCAGCAGCCGCCCCTCGTCCTTGAACGCATCCAGGCTGGTCTCGACGACTACATCGAAGCCCTCGCCCTCAAGAATCTCCTGAAAGACCTTCGCTACGGCTTCAGGTTCGTGTCCTTCCCAGCCGCCCCATACGATCAGCGCTCTTCTGGCCAACGCACGTCACTCCTTTCCCGTCTTAAGTGCATCCAGCACGCGAGTCCATCGGCCCTCATCGGCATCATGCCGATAGACCGGCTGGAATCCCATCCGCAGGTACATACGTATCGCTGCGTGGCGATGGTCGTCGGTCTCCAATACAGCGGCGCCCAGACCGAGCTCGCGAAACCGCTCCAGTACCCTGATGCAGACGGCCCTGCCGAGGCCTCTCCCGCGCCAGTCCGGAGACACAGCCACCCAGTGCACGTAGCCTGTGCCCGGGAAAGCCCTTTCATCCAGGCGCGCCGATGCAGTCGCTATGAGCCGCTCCCCGCCGGCATTGTCTCCGAGAGTCGCCGCCACATAGACACGATCAACCTGAGCGTTCTCGGTGAGCGCATGCCGCACGCCGTCTGGCGTCCACTCATGGTCGAAGCAGCTCCCCAGCAGCTCGGCGAGACCAACCTCGTCGCCCGACCGCGCACGCCGCAGCACCACTCCATTCAGTTCAGGTTCGGCCGGAAGGCAAGCGAGACCATTCAGCCGCATCAGGAGTTGCGGCAAGCTTGCGGCTGAACCGCTCATGGGGCTCAGCCTCGCACCATCAGGGCCGCGGGCGGCAACAACGCCTGCAGGCACCCCATTCCTTCGCCGATCTCATCCGCACTGATGATGGCGAGGCCACCTTTCTTCATTCGCACGTTCGCGCCGCCGATCAGTTGTCCCACCAACGTACTCATGGCGGGTTCATGCCCGACCAGCATGATGGCCTTCTGTTCGCTGTGGGCAAGCGCGAGCGTGCGAAGATGGGCCAGACAAAAACCCGGTCCGAGGCGTACCTCTTCGCGCACCCGGTCGGGTATGCCGAGCGCCTCGGCGACAATGGCGGCGGTCTCGACGGCCCGCACGAGCGGGCTCGTCAGGATCACTCCCGGCCGCAGCCCCAGCTTGAGCATGCCCTTCGCCTCACGACGCATTTCGGCGACGCCCTCAGCCGTTAGTCTCCGCCCGAAGTCGGTGCCATCCGGGGCAATGTCCTCGGCAATCCCATGCCGCAAGAGCAGGATCTTCATGGCTTACGGTGTTCCTCCCAGCGCGTCGCGCTGGAGGCGGATCAGGTGCTGGATGCCTGCATGAGCTAGATCAAGCATTCGGTTGAGCGTGGGACGGTCGAACGGAAGACCCTCTGCCGTCCCTTGCACCTCCACGTACCGCCCCTTGTCTGTCATCACGACATTCATGTCTACAGCCGCCTGCTTGTCTTCCTCATAGCAAAGATCCAGCACCTCCTGCGTGCCGAGGATGCCGACGCTGATGGCGGCGACCATTCCTTGCAGCGGATTCGTCTTGATCATGCGCTGCTCCGTCATCCAGCGGACCGCATCCACCAGAGCAACATACGCCCCCGTGATGGAGGCCGTCCGCGTGCCGCCGTCCGCCCAGACGACGTCACAGTCCAACGTAATCGTGCGCTCGCCGAGCGCATCGGTGTTGACAACGGCCCGCAGGCTTCTCCCAATGAGTCGCTGGATCTCCATCGTACGCCCCCCGGGGCCCCGAGTCTCTCGCGGAGTGCGCTCCGAGGTCGAACGGGGCATCATGGCGTACTCGGCCGTCACCCATCCCTTGCCCGAGTTCTTCAAGAACGGCGGAACGCGATCCTCTACGCTGGCCGCGCAGATGACCTTGGTCTTCCCGATAGTGATAACGCATGATCCCTCGGCGCTGGGCAGATAGCCCCGCTCAATCCGCACCGACCGAATCTGATTCCATTCCCGCCCATCCACGCGCGACACCGGTTGTTCCTCCTCGCTCGATCTCCGTCTTGCTCAGGGTACCTCCATCCGAAAGCTTCTAGGCAGACGGACTGCCCGGAGACCGCAGTGCAGCCAGGGCTTCTCGTTTGGCCATCAGCCGCTCGAGCTTCTCCCTGTGTTCCGCCAGGACTGAACGTTCCTTCTCGACCACCGCCGCCGGAGCGCGCTCGACAAACTTCTCGTTCGCTAGCCTCTGCTCCGATCGCTCGACTTCCGTTGCCGCTGAGGCGATCTCACGCTCGACGCGTTCGGTCTCTCTGGCAATGTCGAGCGCCGAGCCTATGTCCAGCGCAAGCTCGGCATGGGCGATGGCCGTCGTAGCCCATCCATCTCGCGCCGACGGAAGCTCGCTGGCCACGCTCAGGGTGTCGAGGCGCGCCAAGCCCTCCAGAACGCCGGCGTGCTCGCTGAGCAGCAGGCCCTCTTCACGTGTAGCCGGCACCGCGCACGCCGGCAATCGGACGCCCGGAGCCAACCCGAACTCAGCACGCAGATTGCGCATCGCACGCACCGCCTCCATCAAGAACGCCACACGGTCCTCGGCGGTTGGATTGACGTACTGCTCACTCGCAGAGGGGAAGGCCGCTACCATCAGCGATCGCTCGTCGGCGGCCGGAGCGCCGACTGCATCATGGAGCGCCTCCCATATCTCCTCGGTAATGTGGGGAACCATCGGGTGCAGCAGGCGCAACGTCGTGTCGAGGACATGCACCAGTACTGCGCGAACCGTCGTGGCCTGGCTGTCGTCGCGCATTCTGATCTTCGCGACCTCCAGGTACCAGTCGCACCACTCGTCCCATATGAACGCATAGAGAGATCGAGCGGCGTCATCCATGTCGTAGGTTGCCAGGGTCGCCACGGTCGTCTGGATGACCGACTGCAGCCGCGACAGGATCCAACGATCCCACAGGTTGCGCGGCTCTGCCATCGCCCCCGTCAGGGCGCCGCGGTCAAGAACGGCCCTGAGCTCGGCGCGCTCATCCTCATGAAGGCCATCCAGACTGGCCATGGCAAATCGCGAGGCATTCCACAGCTTGTTGTTGAAAGCCTTGGCAAGCTTAACTCGCTCCTCGCTAAAGCGAAAGTCCTGATTCTTGCCCGCCTGCTGAAGGAGCGCGAACCGGAGACTGTCGGCCCCATATCGTTCGATCATGTCGAGCGGATCCACTCCGTTGCCCTTGCTCTTGGACATCCGCTCGCCGTTGGCATCCAAAACCGTCGCGTGGATGTAGACGTCGGTGAACGGCTCCTTGCCGAGGAAGTCGAACCCCGTCATGATCATGCGAGCGACCCACAGGTAGATGATCTCTTGAGCGGTCGAGAGCAGCGAGGTGGGGTACCAGAACTCCAGGTCGGCGGTCTGCCTCGGCCAACCGAGAGTGGCATGAGGCCACAACGCCGACGAAAACCACGTGTCGAGCACATCCTCGTCCTGCCGCAGATCCGTCACGCTCACGCCCAGACGTCGTCCCGCCTCCTCGGCGTTGCGTCCGGCCGCGTAGCGGCCATCCTCCGTCCACCACACCGGAATGCGATGTCCCCACCAGAGCTGCCGCGAGATGCACCAGTCCCGAATGTTCCGCATCCAGTCGAGGTAGATGCGCGCGTACCTGTCCGGATGGAAGCGGATGCGCCCGCTTTCAACTGCCTCGATGGCAGGCTGGGCAAGCTCCTTCTGCCGCACGAACCACTGTTCCGACAGCAGCGGCTCAAGCACCGTCTTGCAGCGGTCGCACAGCGGCGTCTTCACCGTGTAGGGCTCGGTGCCGACCAGGAATCCCTGAGCGGCGAGGTCCTCGAGCACTCGATAGCGGCAAGCGAACCGGTCCAGGCCGACGTAGCGAGGGCCAGCGGCCTCGGTCATTCGCCCATCGTCGCCGATGACCTTGATCTGCTCCAGATTGTTGCGAAGGCCCGCCTCGAAGTCGTCGAGGTCGTGAGCGGGAGTCACCTTCACGGCTCCAGTGCCGAAGTCCATGCGCGCGTAGCTGTCGGCGACGATCGGGATCCTGCGCTCGGTCAGAGGTAGACGTACCAGGGAGCCAACGAGCGCCGCGTAGCGCTCGTCCTCAGGGTTCACGGCGACGGCCGTGTCGCCCAGCATGGTCTCGGGTCGGGTCGTAGCCACCACGATGTGTCCGCTGCCATCGTCCAATGGATAGCGGATGTGGTAGAGAGCCCCCTGACGATCTTCGGGGCTGACTTCGATGTCGGAGATGGCCGATGAGCAGCGCGGGCACCAGTTCACCACGCGCGCGCCCCTGTAGATCAGCCCACGATCCCACCACTGCAGGAACGCCTCATAGATCGCCTCCACGTAGGTGTCATCCAGCGTGAATCGGGTTCGGTTCCAGTCATAGGAGCATCCCAATCGCTGAAGCTGCATGATGATCCGATCGCCGTATTCGCGCCGCCAGGCCCAGCAGCGCTCAACGAAGCCATCCCTGCCGAGATCATGGCGCGACAGTCCTTCGGCGGCGAGCTGGCGCTCAACCACAGCCTGCGTCGCGATGCCTGCATGATCCGTGCCCGGCAGACACATGGTGTTATCGCCGCTCATGCGCCGCCAACGAATGAGGCAGTCCATGATCGAGTTGTTGAGCGCGTGACCGCAATGGAGGCTGCCCGTTATATTGGGCGGCGGTATTGTGATGCAATACGGCCTCCCAGCGCCCGGATCGGCGCCGAACAGCCCACGGCGCATCCAGTCGGCGTACCGGCGCACCTCCACCGGTTCGGGTTCGTAAGCTTTCGCCATCTCCATCGGCGTCAATCCTCCTCATCAACAGAAAACGCCTGCGTCCCTGAAGGACGCAGGCGCACGCTGCGCGGTACCACCCTCGTTCTCGACATCTGTCGAGCGCTCGCGCGCTATATCGGGCGCACCCGGTGCGGCTTCGCCAGCCTGGCTGGTTGCACCGACGGCTCAGAGGCGACGTTCATCCCGCCCGGATGAGGCGGCTCGCACCTTGCCCGCCCTCTCTGACATCCTGACGCGGACTACTCCTCCTCGTCATTGCCTGGGAAATCGTCTGTCCGCGTCGAGTATACCGATCCATCCCGATATCGGTCAATGGACCCGGCACGATGCTATAATCCTAAGCCATGATAATCGTCCTCAAGCCCACGGTCACCGACGAACAGGTGACCGAGATCAGCAACATCCTGCAGTCCCGCGGACTTGGCGTCCATCTGTCCCGCGGCGTAGAGACCACGATCATCGGAGCGATCGGGGCGCTCGATGAGGAGAAGGCAGAGCTCGCAGGTCAGCTTGGCACGCTTGCCTATGTGGACCGCGTGGTGCCCATCTCCAAGCCCTACAAGGTGGTTGCGCGCGCGTTCCGGCCTGAAGGCACCACGATCTCCGTGCGCGGCGTTGAGATAGGGGGTCGGCGCGTCTGCGTCATGGCGGGTCCATGCACCATAGAGTCCGAGGAGATGCTCCTCTCCACCGCCCGATTCGTTCGGGATCAGGGCGCCACCATTCTGCGCGGAGGCGCATTCAAGCCGTCCACGTCGCCCTACAGCTTCCAGGGCATGGGTGAGGAGGGCCTGAAACTGCTCAGCGCCGCCCGTGACGAGACAGGGCTTCCGGTCATTACGGAGGTTATGGATCCTCGCGATGTCGAGTTGGTGTGCCGGTACGCCGACATACTGCAGATCGGCACACGCAACATGACCAACTTCACGCTTCTGCGGGAAGTCGGCCAGTCGCGCACACCGGTCATGCTGAAGCGCGGATGGGCGAGCACCATCGAGGAATGGCTTCAGGCTGCGGAATACATCGCGTCGCGCGGCAACTATCAGATCATTCTATGCGAGCGCGGCATTCGAACGTTTGAGACGTACACTCGGAACACCTTCGACCTGAACGCCGTGCCGGCGATCAAGGAGCTCTCTCATCTGCCCCTCATTGCCGATCCCGCCCATGGCACGGGGCGATGGAGCCTCGTATCGGCGGTGGCCCGCGGCGCCGTCGCTGCTGGCGCCGATGGGATCATGGTGGAAGTTCACCCCACGCCGCAGGCGGCGCTGAAGGATGGTGCGCAGTCGCTGACTTTTCCGACCTTCTCGAAGCTGATGGAAGGTTTGCGGCCTGTCGCAGAGGCCGTCGGACGTGACTGCTAGCCGGGTTCCGCAGCGGATCGCTATCCTCGGTCTGGGCGTGATGGGCGCCTCCATCGGCATGGCGCTGCATCGTGCAGGCGTTGCCGAAGTCGTCGGCTGGGACCCGGATGCCGACGCTGTGGAAGCGGCCAGGGAACTTGGTGCCGTCGGTCAGTCAGTCACGTCTCCCGAATGCGCAGTGAGCTCTGCGGAGCTGATCACCCTTGCCGCCCCCGTGCCAGTCATTCCCGAGCTGGCTTCTCATATCGTCCCCCATATGCGGGATGACGCCGTGGTCACCGACATCGGGAGCGTGAAGACGCCGATCGTGCAGCAGTGCGAGCGGCTGCTGGGCGAAAGGTTCGTGGGCGGTCATCCGATGGCGGGCACAGAGATGCACGGCGCACGCCACGCCAACCCGGCCATGCTGCGTGACGCCCCGTGGATTCTGACTCCAACCGCGCGAACGTCCGAAGAGTCGCTGATGCTGGTGCGCGATCTCATCGCGTCCCTCGGCGCGCGCCCGGTTACCATGGAGCCGGATGAGCACGACCGTCTCGTCGCATACATAAGCCACCTGCCCCATGCGGTTGCCTTTGCGCTTGCCGCAGCGGTCCATACGTCCGTTGAGCCGGATGGCCTTGCACTTGCAGGCGGGAGCTTTCGCTCCGGAACGCGCGTTGCTGCCAGCGACCCGAGCGTGTGGAGTCACATCATGGTGCAGAACGCTGGCCACGTCACAGCCGCGCTTGACCGTTTGCTGCCGATTCTGGCGAGCATTCGGGATGCCGCTGCTCGAGGCGACGTTGCAGCGCTTAGCTGCCTTCTCGCCAGCCGGGACTGCCCGCCAAGACCGTAGCAATGTGGCAGGAACCCTACATTGTCCAGCCTGCCGCGGGCCCCTTGCACATCCGTCCTCGCCTGCCCGGCAGCAAATCCATCACGAATCGGGCTCTGATACTCGCAGCGCTCGCAGAAGGCCGTTCGCACATCGAGAATGCTCTGCTTTCGGATGATACGAGGTACATGGCAGAGTCCCTTGGCCGTCTGGGTTTCACCGTTGCCGTCGATGCGCTCAACCACACGATCGAAGTCCATGGACAGGGCGGTCGAGTCCCGGCTGGCAGGGCTGAGCTATTCGTGGGCAACGCAGGCACGGCCGCCCGCTTCCTCATTCCGGTGCTCGCCCTGGGACACGGGAGCTATCGCCTTGACGGTAACGCCCGCATGCGCTCACGGCCCATTGAGCCGCTCCTCGAGGCGCTGCGGGCCCTGGGTGTGAATGCGCGCACAGAGCTGGGTACAGGCTGCCCTCCCGTTGTTGTGCGAGGAGCCGGCATCGCGGGGGGCACGACACGCCTCGACCTGTCGTTGAGCAGTCAGTTCGTGAGCGCTCTGCTCATGGCGGCTCCCTCTGCCCGAACCGACGTGGCCGTGTCACTCGGAGAGACGATGGTATCGGAACCTTATGTGGCCATGACCGTACGCATGATGGCCGCCTGGGGGCTTCGCGTTGATGGGACCTACCGAGTTCCGGCACCGCAGGTCAGGCCACCGCGGAGCTACCGGGTCGAGCCCGATGCCTCAGCGGCGTCGTACTTCATGGCGGCCGCTGCAATCACCGGAGGATCGGTCCAGATCGAGGGCCTCGGGCGGCACAGCCTGCAAGGAGATGTCCGTTTCGCCGATGTGCTCGCCGGAATGGGCTGCTCGGTCACGTGGGACGAACACTGCATGAGCTTGACGGCTCCGGGCGAACTGCGCGGCACAGACGTGGACATGAACGCCATCAGCGACACCGTGATGAGTCTGGCCGTGGTGGCTCCGTTTGCATCGTCGCCAACGCGGATCCGAAACGTAGCCCACATACGGGCCAAGGAGTGCGACCGCATCAGCGCCGTTGCGACCGAGCTGCGTCGCATTGGGGTCCGGGTGGACGAGCATGACGAGGGCCTGACTATCTATCCCTCCAAGCCAACCGGCGGCGAGATCGACACCTATGACGACCACAGAATCGCCATGAGTTTCGCGATCCTTGGTCTGCGCACGCCGAACATCGGCATTCGCAATCCGGGTTGCGTGGCCAAGACATTCCCGGATTTCTTCAGGGAGCTGGAGCGAGCCCGCTCGTCTTCACAGGCCGTGGTGCCCGAATAACCTCTCCTTGACCTCCGCCACCGTCTGCCGAGCATGGGCCCGAGCCTGCGCAAGGTCATGCGGTGCGATGGGCGGCTCCTCGTCATCGCGCAACAAGGGGATTCTGTCGTGCAATGCGTAGGTTTCGGGGGTCTCGTTCGGTAGGCTCACGCCAAAGGCCTGGGCGAATGCCAGAGCCCACATCCGCGGCACGGTCGTCGGGTTGTATCCGCCTCCGCCGAGCACGACAGTCGGGACCTGCAATCCCATGACATCGGTGACTGCGCGCAGCCATCCTTGTGCGGTCAGGCAGATGCGAGCCAGAGGATCGAGGTAGTGGGCATCGGTGCCGCACTCGAAGCAGATCGCGTCGGGCTTGAACGCCTGGATGATGGGCCATGCCGCCTCTCGCCATGCCCAGTACCACGTCTCGTCATCGGTGTAGGGCCAGAGCGGTACATTCACCGAGTATCCGGTGCCTTCGGCAACGCCGACCTCGCGGACGAAGCCCGAGCCTGGAAAGAGCGTCTGACCCGTCTCATGGATGGACACCGTGAGCACCGACGGATCGGCGTAGAACGCCTCCTGCACGCCGTCACCATGATGGACGTCTATGTCTATGTAGGCGACGCGGGCGAACTTCCGTCGCAACCTGTGGATTGCCACCACGCAGTCATTGAACACGCAGAAGCCTGCCGCCCTGTCCCAATGCGCATGGTGAAGTCCGCCCGAGATGTTCATAGCCACAGGAGCGCCATCGAGCACGGCCTGGGCCGCATCGAGTGAGGCGCCAGTGTAGAGCAGCGAGGCGTCCCACATGTCAGGGAACACGGGGTTATCGCCATATCCGAAACCGTAGCGAAACGGGAACGGGACATGCTCGCCCGCGCTCAGGCGATCTACGGTCTCGATGTACTCCGCCGAATGTGCCAGACTGAGATCCTCCAGCGGAACCTTGGCCGGCTCCCGCACTTCGACATGGTCCAGCGCTCCGTAAGCCGCCAGCAAATCGTGGGTCCGCTCCAGCCGTGTGGGTTTCAGCGGATGCTGAGCACCCATATCGTACTTGAGGAACTGATTCGTGTAGAAGTAGACGCCCTTGCTCATTCCGTGCCTCATGCCAACCGACCGATGTTCTGGTGTGTTCTGCGTTCCTGATCGGTTCTCCTCCTAGTACGAGGCTCGCGCCCTCCCACTCTCCGGACCGCCCGGGACGCGAGACTGCGGCCGTCGCGGCATGAGACGGGGCGTTGGCGGTAGAATAGTGCCCGGTTCTGCTATAGGCCTATCCGGCCAACCTACGTGTCACAACGAATGGAGTCATGATGAACTACGACGTAAAGGACGTACGGCTCGCAGCACAAGGGAAGCTTCGAATCGAGTGGGCCGAGATGGAGATGCCGGTCCTGCGACAGATCAGAGCGCGTTTCGAGCGAGAGAAGCCGCTGAAAGGCCTCCGCCTCGGCGCATGCCTGCATGTGACCACCGAGACTGCCAACCTCGCCATCACGCTCAAAGCGGGGGGAGCCAAAGTGGCGCTCTGCGCATCCAATCCGCTGTCCACCCAGGACGATGTTGCGGCGGCCCTGGCAACCGAGTTCGGCGTGCCCACCTACGCGATCAAGGGCGAAGACGACGCAACATACTACAAGCACATTCACGCGGTCATAGACACGAAGCCTCATCTCACGATGGATGACGGCGCGGACACCGTGGGGGTCATTCACAAGGACCGCCGCGAGGTGGCTGGAAACATCATCGGAGGCACCGAAGAGACAACCACGGGCGTCATTCGACTGCGTGCCATGGCCCAGGACGGGGCGTTGCTCTACCCCATCATCGCCGTCAACGATGCCGACACCAAGCATCTCTTTGACAATCGGTATGGAACGGGCCAGAGCACGGTTGACGGGATCATTAGGGCCACCAACCGGCTCCTCGCAGGCTCACGCTTCGTCGTTGCCGGCTACGGATGGTGCGGGCGTGGCGTCGCCATGCGCGCTCGCGGTATGGGAGCCCGGGTGATCATTTGCGAGACCGATCCGCTCCGGGCGCTGGAAGCCGTCATGGACGGATACGAGGTCATGCCGCTGGCGGAGGCTGCGCGCATTGGCGACCACTTCTGCACGCTCACGGGCAACAAGCACGTGCTACGGGCTGAGCATTTTGCCGTCATGAAGGATGGAGCAATCATCGCCAACTCGGGCCACTTTAACGTGGAGATCAATCTGGGTGAGCTTCAGGCGGCTGCCAAAGCGCGACGGCAGATCCGCGAGTTCGTCGAGGAGTTCACGATGCAGGATGGTCGCCGGCTCTACGTGCTCGGCGATGGCCGGCTCATCAACCTTGCCGCCGCCGAAGGCCACCCCGCCAGCGTGATGGACATGAGCTTCGCCAATCAGGCGCTGTGCAGCGAGTACATGGCCGTCCATGCCAGAGGGCTGAAGCCGGGCGTCTATCCCGTACCCAAAGAGATAGACCGCGACATTGCGCGCCTCAAGCTCTCCGCCATGGGCACGCAAATCGATGCCCTCACCGCCGAGCAGGAGGAATACTTGCGCACGTGGAGTGAGGGGACGTAGACAGCCTGACGAAGGCTCACTCACCCATCAGGGGCGATCGGTCGACGGATCCACGCTGATCGTTCGTTCGTGTGAGTATGTGACCCTTCCGTGCGCCGCTCCTCGTGGGCGGCGCACGTACTTCCCCATCGTGTAGTCCACGGTCACGTAGCTCGAGTGCTTTGCCCGGCTGTTGCGTGCCGCAATGAGGGCGGCCGCCTCCACAACGGCGCGCGGCAGATCGGTCCTGCGCTCCGGGTTGCGCACCACCACATGGGCGCTCGTGTTCGCCCGCACATGAAACCAGAAATCGTGAGGCGCGCAGTACTGCCGGACCAGACGGTCGTTGCCCTCGGCATTCAGACCGACCAGTATCTCATGTCCATCAGGTCCAACCACGCGGCGGATGCCCCTGTCCGGCCCGGAGCTTCTCGCGTCACCCTCGCCTCGGTCTTCGATGTGAAAACGCGTCCGAACCAGCCCCCGAGCCTCCAGGTCCCTAACGCAGGCGTCTATCGCGTGGATGTCGCGCGTCTGCTGGACCGAAGCAAGAGCCGACTCCAGATCGGCCATCTGAGCCTCGAGCTCGCGGACCTGCGTCTTCCCCCACTCTGCCGCGCTGCGCATTCTGCGCGCCTTGCGATAGTACGACTCCGCGTTTTCGGCTATGGTTCGTGATGGATCCAGCGGAATGTGCAGCGCGGCGCCGTCTGCATAGAGGTCCGACACACAGGCTATGCCAGCCGACGTGTCGTAGTCCGCATTCAGGGTCAGCAGCAGGTCCCCCCATTGTTGCATCGTATCGGCGCGATCACCGTCCTGGACTCGCCGAAGAGCATCCTCGCGGCGCGATGCCCGGGCGCGCAGGGACGCCCGGATTTCAGCGACGACTTCACCTCGTCGAGCCTCGAGAGCCGAGACCGTTGCGATTGATCGATGCACATCTCCGAGGGCGCCATTCACCGTCGGAACCGGGCGTTGCCGTGAAGCAGGCAGGCTTGCGAGGCCGAGCGGATAGGCTCCCAGCGGCGCCCCTTGCTCATCCAGCGCCACGATAGGCTGCCAGGTGCATGCCCGAGCTGCTCCGAACACGGCGGCCCATGCATCTCCGATGCCTGCAGCCTCGGACCGCACTACCAGCTCACCCACCAGCAAGGGGGACAGACCGATGAAGGTCTCACGCAGCCACGACGCCAACGCGGCGGGATCGCCTACCGGAGCCCTGTGCAGAGCCTGCTCAGCCTCCGGCGACAACGGATCCATCGCGCCTGGAGGCGCCGGCGGTGGGACGTATGCATAACCGGGCAGGAGAGGTCGCACGCGGCTAAGGTGCGGGCCGATGCGTTTGGCGCAATCCAGAACGCTGTTGTCCGCATCCACGAGGGCCAGATTGCTGTGGCGCCCCATAATCTCCAGAATCAGACGGCGTTCCGTGCCGTGCACACGGACGAGGATTTCCGCAATGCGGTCGAATCCGAGCTGGCGCACAGATGCGACAACGCCTCCCTCGATGTACTTGCGGAGGACCATCGTGAACGTACCGGCAGGCTCGTAGACGAGCCCGTCGCGGTCAGCAAGATGGATGCGCGCTCGACTGGCCTCGCACGAGAGCGCGAGTACATCGGTGCGCCCCGGGCTCCGCAGTGACAGCGCCACAGACAGGCGGTTGACCTGCCGGACATCCTGCACCTTCGCGCCGGTGATCGCTTCCTGCAGCTCACTGACGACGGCGCGCAGGGTCAGGCTGTCAAACGTCACGGTCTTCATCAGACGCGCCTGGAGAGCTGATACCGGCTATTTGCGACCGCTGAGCCGCCGCACCAGCATGCGGATGGGATCGTAGAACTCATCCGCCACACGCTCCTTGAGCGGGATGATGGCGTTGTCGGTGATGTGGATGTGTTCCGGACACACTTCCTGACAGCACTTGGTGATGTTGCAGTAGCCGACGCCCGCTGAGCGGCGCAGGAATGACCGGCGCTCCACGCTGTCGAGGGGATGCATGTCCAGCGCCGCGATCTTCACCATGTACCGCGGGCCGAAGTAGGCGTCCGTTCGGTTATGGTCGCGCAATACATGACAGACCGTCTGGCAGAGGAAGCATTCGATGCACTTGCGAAACTCCTGGGCACGCTCAACATCGCTCTGGTCCATCCGCAACGGTCGGGGCGTACCTTCGCGAATCCGCAAGGGCGGAATGCTCTCCGCCACCTTGTAGTTCCACGACACGTCCGTGACGAGGTCCTTGATCAGCGGGAACGTCTTGATGGGATGCACCCTGATTACGCCGGCGGCGTCATAGAACTCCTCAACGCGCGACTTGCACATGAGGCGCGGAAGTCCGTTGATCTCGGCGCTGCACGATCCGCACTTGGCTGCCTTGCAGTTCCAGCGGCACGCAAGCGTCCCGTCCTGTTCGCCCTGGATCTGGTGGATCGCATCGAGCACAACCATGCCGGGGAACGTCTTAACCTCGTACTCGCGCTCTTCGCCTCCGGACGCGTCTCCGCGAAATACACGAAGCCGAATGGTATCCCTCATGATGCGCGTCTCCCATACTGCTCGGCGCCGGTCGAAACACCCGTACGCAACCAGATCGTGCTCATTTCTTACCCTCATTCATGATGGCCTGCAGGTGCTCCGGCATCGGCGGCAGCGGTACCCTGGTGACGACGAGCTCATCGCCCCTCAGCGCAACCGTCAGGTTCACTTTCCCCCATTCGGGGTCGGTCGCGGGGTAGTCCGAACGCCACTGAGCGCCGCGGCTTTCCTTGCGCTCCAGCGCGCTTCTGACAATAGCTTCCGACAACCTGAGTTGGAACAGGAGGTCCCTCGCCGCGTGCCAGCCTGGGTTATAGCGGCGGTCACCTGCCGCCGAAAGCCGTCCTGCACGTTCCTTTAGCTCCTGCAGTTTGCTAAGACAGGCAGTCAGGCCCTCATGCGACCGTTCGATCATCGCGTTGTTCTGCATGATCTCCTGCAGCTCGGACGCGATGACGGAGGGCTTCTCGCCCTGCGTCCGTCCAAGCGGCGCCAACAGGAGCTCTACTTCAGCGGCGACCTGCGACTCGGAGATCGGTTCGTGCTTGCGCTCCGACGCTGCTTCGACAGCAGAGAGGCCGGCCCGTCGCCCAAAGACGAGTATGTCCGTCAGAGAGTTGCCGCCCAGGCGATTGGCTCCGTGCAATCCGCCTGCGCACTCTCCGGCGGCGAAGAGACCCGGTACGGCAGTCTGACACGTGTCAGCATCCACGTGAATGCCGCCCATGGTGTAGTGGACCGTCGGGTAGACCTCCATGGGCTCCGCCGTAATGTCCACGCTCCCGAGGGCCATGAACTGCTCATACATCGAAGGCAACTTGCGCCGGATGTAGGCGGCGCCCCGGTGCGTCACGTCGAGATGCACCCCTCCATGCACCGTTCCTCGTCCGGCACGCACCTCTTTGTAGATTGCCCGCGCAACCTCGTCACGAGGCAGAAGCTCAGGGGGGCGCCGGTTGTTCTGCTTGTCATCGAGCCATCGGGCCGCCTCCTCCGGGCTGTCGGCGAACTTGCCCTGGTACCGTTCAGGCATGTACTCGGGCTTGAACATGAAGCGCTCGCCCGTGCCATTACGCAGGATGCCGCCCTCGCCGCGTACCGCCTCGGTGACCAGGATGCCGCGCATGGATGGCGGCCAGAGCATTCCCGTCGGATGGAACTGCACCATCTCCATGTCTATGAGATCGGCGCCGGCTTCAAGCGCCATGGCCGCTCCGTCTCCCGTCGATTCCCAGGAGTTGGATGTGTACCGATACATCCGCCCCCATCCTCCGGTGGCAAGCACGACCGCCTTCGCCTGGATGACGATGATCCGACCGTCCGATCGGTCATAGGCGACCGCCCCGACAACGCCTCTGTCTGAGGTTAGGAGCCGCGTGACAGTCCATTCCATGTGCACCGTCGGTCCCATGGAGACGGCTCGGTCCTGGAGCGTGCGAATGAGTTCGAGCCCTGTTCGATCTCCCACATGGTTCAGCCGCCGATAAGTGTGGCCGCCGAACGGGCGCTGAGCGATGAGGCCTTCAGGTGTCCGATCGAAGACCGCGCCGTACTCCTCGAGCTCGAGCACCCGATCTATCGCTTCATGGGCAAAGATCTCCACCATCCGATGGTTGTTCAGATAGGCGCCGCCAACTATGGTGTCGCGGAAATGCACCCGCCAATCGTCCGGCTCGTGCATATTGCCCAGCGCCGCCGCGGCGCCCCCTTCGGCCATTACGGTATGGGCTTTGCCGAGCAGGGACTTGGAGACAATGCCGCAGTCGAGGCCAGCTTCCAACACAGAGATGGCCGCACGCAGGCCAGCGCCGCCTGCGCCAATGATCAGTACGTCATGCTTGACGGTCTCGTACGGTTCCATGGCTAGATGATCCTCGGATCGGCGATAATGCCGGACGCAACCAGCCTGACATACAGATCAGCGAGCCCCACGGTGATGAGGCTCAGCCAGAAGTAGAGGCCATGTCTTGCGTTCAACGCTGACACGATGCGCCACAGTCGCAGGCGGATCGGCGCCGAGCTGAGCAGGTTCAAACCTCCCCCGATCAGATGCCGCCACGAGTGACACGAGAACACGTACAGGGATAGGAGCACGGCATCGAGCCCCATGATCATCGTGCCGAGGCCGATCCCGAAATGCCGGCCGGCGTCGCCCATCACGAAGCATGCGTCATACAGATGCTTGTAGTGGAAGGCAACCACGATCAGAATGAAGTACAGCGCGTACCGGTGCAGGTTCTGGAGCACGAACGGCCATGCGCTCTCTCCCGTGTAGCGCTTGCGCTTTGCCATGCCCGGTTCGGGCAGTCCGCAGGCGGGTGGATCCCAGAAGAACGCTCGGTAGTAGGAACGACGGCAGTAGTAGCACGTTGCCCGAAAGCTCAGCGGGAACACCAGCACGAACAATGCCGGCGAGATGGCGAATCGCTCCTTGAAGCCCGGAAACCACTCGTGGAACGGGGGTGAATAGAAGGGCGACAGCAGGAGCGGAACCTCCCGCGCGCCTCGCTCCAGGGCCTGCAGTGAATCGTAGTAGTTGCCCTCGAAGGCCCGCCACATGGCATAGGCGCTGAACGAAACCAGAGTCAGGATCACCAGAACGGGCTCAATCCACCAGCGGTCGGTTCGCGATCCCATCCCGACCGGGGCGCGATCCTCGTGGACATCGCGCGCAGAGTAGCTTGCCACACCAGACCTCGCATGCGGGGGCCGGCGCATGTCGGCACACCCTTACTTGACGATCCGAATCGCCGCATCTATAATGCCACACCGACAGCCCCGGTTCCTGCACGAGGATGGCTTTGCTGACGCGTAGTGCGTCGCCAATGGCAACGGCACGGATCGGTGGCACAAACCGATGCATCACGGAGGTAGTCCATGGTAATCACCAGCCGCGCGCCCGTGCGGGTTGATTTCGCCGGCGCATGGACCGACGTCAACATATTCGCACGCGGAGCAGGTGGCGCGGTAGTCAATGCCACTATAGACAAGTACGTTCATGGCCGCCTCGAAGTGTTCGAAACGCCTGATACCGGAATCGCCCCTGATGAGGGGATCCGCGTTACCTACTGGTGCGATCTGCCTTCCGGGTCTGGTCTCGGCACCTCGGCGGCGCTCAATGTGTGCTGGTTAAGCCTGATTCAGTCACAGGTCAACCCGGACCTGAAGCAGAAGGAGCGGATTGCCGACCTCGCATACAAGCTCGAAGAGATACTGGGAATTCTGGGCGGCAAACAGGATCAGTACGCAGCAGCCGTCGGCGGCTTCAGCTACCTCACCTTCCACGAAGAGGTGGAGGTGGAGCGACTGCCGATCGCTCCCGGAATGCTGGCCGAACTCGAGCAGAGGCTGGTGCTGTGTTACACGGGCAAGTCCCGGCTGTCCAGCAACATACACGAAGAGGTCTGGGATGCGTTCCGGCGTGGCGTTCCCGCGACCGTCAATGCGTTGTACGACCTGCGTAACTGCGCCGTCCGTATGCGCACGGTCATCAAGAAAGAGGACGTCGAAGAGTTCGGAGAGCTGATAGGTCAGAGCTGGCGCCATCAGAAGGCCCTGGCAGAGTCCGTGACGAACGAGCAGATCGAGAATCTGTTCGACATAGCGTCGCGGGCAGGAGCTCGTCACGGCAAGGCATGCGGCGCCGGCGGCGGAGGTTGCCTGCTGTTCTTCGCGGAGCCAGGACGCAAGGCGTCGGTATCGGAGGCGTTGGAACGAGCGGGCGTCCGCGTGATCCCCTTCAGGTTCGAGTTCGAGGGGCTTCAGGTCAGCATGGGAGATCGCCAGTCAGAGGCTGGCAATCCGGCGAGCGCAGCCGGCTCATAGGAACCAGAGTGTGAGCGGCGGCCCCTGTGCCGGACAGGTGGGGTATCCGGCGGAGGCCGCCGCCAATCGGGGAGACCGATCAACCATGAGACGTCAAGCGCTCGAGTCCGGTTACGGATGGCTGATCTCCGGCTCGAGACGCCTCCGTGTCGGTCGCATCGGGAGAGCATGTCAGCGCCGTGACGGTTGAAAGCCTGGTTGTCGCGCTGCAGTCAATCCGGGGTGTCGGCGACGCGGCGGTCGAAGCCATACTGCGCGGCATCGCGACCCAGAACGTCGCCCCTGCGGATGTCGTCGCCATGGATCCCACGCATCTGCAACGCCGATTCGGGCTAGCACAGGCGCAGGCAAACCGGATTGCCGACGGCTTACCATCCGTAGGTCGCCACGCGGAGGAACTGGTCCGACAGCTACGCCACTCAGACGTGGCCATACTGACCATTGGCGACGCGGCCTACCCGCAACGCTTGGCGGCAGCGCTGGACCATCCCCCTGCGGCCATCTATTGCCATGGCGACGCGGCCATGCTTCGCAGGCCGATGATAGCCGTCGCGAACTCCAACGGCGCGTCGCGCGAGGCTCGCGACGCCGCCATCGCCGCCCTGGGCGCGGCCATCGAGTGCGGGTTTGCCGTCGTAACCGGTCACAACCGCCCGGAGTATCAGGACGCCGCTCTCGCGGCGTACCGCCGAGGCTCCTCGTGCTGTTATGTCCTCGACCGGGGCATCCTCACCGTAGGCGCGGCCACCAGCGGCGCGGGGCTATTTCCGGGAGCGAGGATCTGGCGCGATCCCGGTGCGCCGGGCAGCGAACTTGTCCTCTCAGGATGTGCCGCCACGATGCCAGCCGTTACCGGCTCCAATCAGCGACGCGATGCGATCATTCTCGGGCTGGCATCTGTGGCGATTGCCACGCACGTTCGTCCGGGCGGCACCATGGAGCGGCTCTTGACGCGTGCCGCACAAGTGGGCACCCGGATAGCGTGGATTGGACCCGGTCAGCCACCAACGTCGCTGCGCGCGCAGTGCCCCGATCTGAGGGCGCTGGAGTCACACCGCGACCTTGTCCCATGGTTGGGGTAATCAGGCGCGAAGTCCCGCGAAACGGAAGGACTAAGCCCTCCGCCATCGCTCCACAAGACGAGATACTACACACGAACTAAGGGGCCGAGACGGCGCGAGCCGTCTTGCGGCAGACTGTGGTGATACTACTCCCCGGCGCGTGCGTCCGCTGGCTCGCCAACCACCTCGAGGTAGACGCGCTTCTTGTGCTTCATGGCGCTGGCCTTCGCAAGAACACGCATGGCGTTCGCGATGCGCCCCTGCTTCCCGATCGCCTTGCCCAAGTCGCTAGGCGCCACGTGGACCCGGTACGTCGTGGCCACCTCCCCGGGCTCTTCGTCAACCCGGACCTCTTCGGGTAGATCTACGACTGCCTGCACCAAGTACTCGATGAACCCTTTCATCTCTGCAACCTCCTACCAACCATTGAACTGCGTGGGACCTGGCCATACGGCGGGACTGCCGTCCGGCGTCGCACCTTGTCTAGACGCTCGGCAAGCCAACCCTCTAACCGCTGCACTAATCTTATTACGCGCAGCGGCGTTGTGCCGTTACCCACTGCAACCCGAGCGCCCATGGACGCCGAGCGAGGCATCGTTGCACCTCACCCGTTGATTCTACGCCATATCGTGTTTTCCTGCATGAATCTGCGATACGAGACGTCGGTTTTTTTCAGGCTCACTCGAAGCGGTATATGGGCCGTCCGCCGATCTCGGTGTAGTGGCACTGAGGACACGAGCAAGCAGGTATAGCTGCGATTCG
>JAAYVH010000009.1 GCA_012517255.1 Chthonomonadales bacterium | reverse complement strand
CGGACCAAGTGAGCGCCTATGACTGAATGACCATAGGCGCTCAGCGGACCAAATGAGCGCCTATGACTAAATGACCATAGGCGCTCAGCGGACCAAATGAGCGCCTATGACTGAATGACCATAGGCGCTCAGCGGACCAAATGAGCGCCCCTGACTGAATGACCATAGGCGCTTAGCTGTGTTGGACCAACAGGTTGGGTAATGAGGGGCTGACCTTGGATATGCTGTAGTCGACAGACAAAACAGCCCAAGGAGCCCCTCGATCATGAGTGTACATCGAAATGCAGCGCTCAGTCTCGTCAAGCGCCGCGACTTGGTCGGCTATGTTGCGGCAGGCGCGACGTTGAAGGCGGCCGCGGTCGCCTTCAACGTCGGCGGCAATACGGTTCGACGGTGGTGGCGGCGGTACCTGATTCTCGGCCACGGCAGTGCGAGGCCTCGATCACTTCGGCATAGATCAGACGGCACGCAACATGGCCACGCATACTGGCTCCTGCCTCGTCCTCCTCCTGGTAGGCCACGCTGTCTGCGCCGGCCGTCGTGGTCCGTATAGCTGCTCAGTCACTCCACCTCGAACCCGTGGCTCGTGAACTTCAACGCCTGGCTGTTCTCTGTTACCGTGCGCACAAGATGGTCCGACGCGCTCTCTGCCAAGACCGCCTCGATCTCCAGCGTAACGCTGACCTCTGCGCCAACCTGGCCCGCCAGATGGGAGATCACTTCGTCGGCAACCCTGCTCGCGTCACGACCTACCCTCGCAGGGTCAAGGCGAACCGTGCCATGGTAGCGCCGAAGTTCGGGCTGGGGGGATGCGGCTGGTGCCGCAGGACCAGGTTCATCGCCGGGTCCTGCGGGAACCTCGAGCCCGGCCCTCGGCGCCTCAGGCCGATCGGGCGGCGTGGCGGCAGTCTCGGCATCTAGCTGTTTTCTCGCGACATCCGGCTTCACCAGCAGCCCGGAGTCGTCAGCCGATAGCGCCACCAACTGACCCGCGCGCAGGCCGCGGTATCGGGCGGCAGCGTCGTCGTAGCTCTCCGCGTATGCGAACGCGTCGGTCTGCCACGTCAACAGCGCCACTCCATCGCGTGCGGCCTGAGCCAACACATCCGTGCCGGCCAGGCGGGGAAGATACAGATAGCGCGCGAAGTCCTCCACAAGTTGCCGGACGCGAACATGATCGCCACGCCAGAGCGGCACTTCGTCCAGGTGCTTTCGCAGGATCGTCGCCCCGAGTCCCGTGACCAGAAGCTCCTCGCTCCGGAGCTTCTTGCCGGCCCGTGTCGCCAGCGGGTCCGAGCCGGTGAGGCGCAAGGCGTGCCATTCCAGTTTCGATCCGGGGTCCCTCTGCTCCGGCACCAGCACCCACTGGTAAGCCTCGGGCAATCGGGCCGTGACCGTGCTATCCGCGGCCTGCAACTGAGTCTCGGCCTGTGTCACTTGATGGGGGTCGAGGTTGAGAGCAACCCTTTCATCCACGATGGACTTCCAGGCGAGATACCTGCGGAGCGCCTCGTCGAGGTCTTGCATCCGCACCTTGTCAACCGCCAGAAACACCAGCGTGTTACGGTAGATCCGTGGCGTGTTGCCGCGCGACTCCAGGATGGCCTTCGCTGCGTTCACCGCGGCATTGCCCTCTTCTTTGCTGTATGGGTACTCTGGCGGCAGCACGACCAACCGCGCGTCCAGGTCGTCCGGCACGTCTGCGCCCGAGCGTGGCATCGGATGCACACGCTGGAAGTTGCCCATCGTCTTGATATCGGCGCGCACCCGTCCTTCGAGCTCGGTGGACACCTTGTCCGAGCCGGGTACCAGTTGCTCCGCCCGATCCTCGGCCAGCCTGGTCACCGTCGGTTGGGTTGAGTACCAGAACCGGGGGCCGTCCTGATAGACGTAGGAGGCGGCAGAGGCCAGACGCCGCAGAGCGTCCCCGAACACAGCCGGCGACTCACCCGGCATCACGCATCCGAGCTTCACCCGTCGGTCTTCCAGACCACGGTGTGCCGCTGCGACGGTTGGGGCCGAGCCAAGATAGATGGTGCGGGCCACGCGTCGTGTCGCTTGGAGCTTGCCCAGGTTGGGCACGTCGCCGTCTATCTTCAGCGGCAGCGACGTTGGTCCATCCACGTCCTTCTCGATGATCGGCACCCAGTTGTCCGAGAGGTAGCGCGTCAGCTCGAACTGCACGCGCGGGTCGTCTATCGGGATCGTCGAGGGCAGGATCAAAGGGTTCATGTCGCCCCTCTCCCAGAGACAATGGATCACCACCGCCATCAGCCGCAGCACGCCGCGCGTGCGCTGGAACTTGGCAAGCGCCGACCAGTCCTCGTAGAGCCGGTCGAACACCTCCGGATGGACCGGGTAGGCGGCCTGGATGCGCTTCTCGTAGTCGCTACCCTTGCACTCCGGGGGGAACTCCGCGCTCTGGGAATGATAGAGGTCCGCGAAGGCCCGCGCGGTTACATCCCGCTGTTTGAACGCCTCGGGCCCCGCCAGCGGTTCGAATAGCCGTCGCCGGACGATCTCGAAGCCCTCCTCGGCAGTCGCGGGACGCCACGACGCTTCGACTCGCCCCACCACATTGCGCAGACGGTCGAGCGCCTCCCGACCGCGAATGCCCCCAACCTCCACGTCATCCGCCTGAGCATGCGGAGAACCCGTGGTATCGGACGCCGGCAAGGAAATAACCAGCAGGCAGTTGCCGGCCAGCTTCGCCGATTCCGTCAACGCCTGGGCGAAGGTGAACTGCGTCTCGAAGCTCCCGGCTGGTAGGTCGCTTCTGTCATGGAGTTGGCGCGCATAGGCCACCCATTCGTCAATCAGCACCAGGCAAGGGCCGTTCTCGCGCAGCAGCTCACGCAGAGCATCGCCGGGGCTCGTCGCGTTCTCGTCGTCCTTGGCGACGCGCGCATAGGCCGCTTTGCCGCCGAGTTGCCAGGCGAGTTCGCCCCAGAGGGTGCGCACCACGGTCCCGTCCGGCTTGGTCACCGGATTGCCGGGCGATATCCTGTTGCCGACAAGCACCACTCGACGAGTCGCAGGCAGGCTTGTCACGCCGGCCTCTGCCAGTACCGCGTCCAGGCCCGCCAACTCGTTGGGGTTCGCCCCCGAGAACAGGTGGTAGAGCGCAAGCATCGAGTGCGTCTTGCCGCCGCCGAAGTTGGTCTGGAGCTGCACCACCGGGTCGCCGCCTTTGCCCGACAGTCGTTCCACTGCGCCCACCAGCAGGCGCTTCAGGCTATCCGTGAGGAAGGTGCGGCGGAAGAACTCCGTCGGGTCGCGGTATTCGTCGCTGCCCTCGCCGAGGTGCACCTGCCACAGATCGGCGGCGAACTCTGCCTGCTGATAGCGCCCGCTCGCTACGTCAGCGTGGGGAGTAACGACCTCACGCCAGGGCTTCAGCGTGCCGGTCGCAGCCGCCTCGATCAGCGAGCCGCCCGCCTTGCGCTTCTCGCCGCGCACCTGCTCGTCAATGGTCAGGCGCCGCAGTTCGAGCATCATGCGGTCCACTTCGTCGGCCTCCTTCGCCGATATGGCGCTTAGGAGCCGCACCATGGAGTCCATCGCGCGTTCCGCGTCCCTGCTGGCGAACGGCTCCTGGTGCGCCCACTTGTTGCGCCACTCGCGCAGCTCGCTCACGAGGCTCCGCTCCGCGAACCCCAGCGTCTTGCGGAACACGTCGTTCCATGTGTCCCACATGAGCTTCAGGATGCCCGACACATCCCACTGCGAGATGGGTTTGCTCCCCAGCATCGGGTCGTCGGCGAAGCGCCGCACCGTGTCCATGCGCACCTCGCCCGCGTCAACGGCGGCATGCACTTCCCGTTCGACGAACGGCGCCAGCCCCTGCCGGAGCAGCTCCATAGCCTTACCGACCCGTTCGTGGTTGGTGATCGCCATCCGCTATCGTCCTTCCCGAATAAGCTCGTCCCGCAACCGATCTAGCCCGGAGAGAAGCGCGCAGTAACTCGCCGACCGGTTCTCGCGGGACAGGTGCGGTCCGATCTGGCGCGCTCCGGATAACTTCTTGAACTCACCTATCAACTCGGCCAGTGCCTGAGCCGGTTGGTCAATGGCGTCCGGGTCGCGGAACCGATTGCGCCTTGCATTCTGGGCGAAGTCGTCCTCGTCACGACCATAGGCGCGAGCCACCGCGGCGAGATCACCGAAGTACCATGCCTCAAGTTCCTGACAGGCAATCCGAACCAGCGTCTCGGGCCTGCCGCCCTGAGCACACAGATCGGCCAGACGTCGTCTCAGTGCCCTGCAATCGGCTCCGTCGTTGTCCCGGATCACGCAGAAGCGCACTCCCGGCTCTGTCCACGCGCTGAGCTTTCTTGGGATGCTCTTCTCAAGGTCCTGCTTGCCCTCGTGCGGCACGCACAAGAAGCAAAGGTCAGGGTATAGCCGCGGGAGCAACGCTTCCAAGAGGTACTTCATCGAGCGCTCCTCGAGCAGGAAGACGACGCGGCTCACCGTGGCCCGGCCCCCTCGAACAGGCCTTGCTTCCATAGCGTCCCGGGCCGATCGCCCGCTGCAACAAGGCTGCGGAGCAGTTCGCTGCTGGATGCGCGCGTTGCCGTCGCGAAGCCGCCCTGCTTGGACAGCCAGAAGATCTCTTCGAGCTCCGCGCCGTTCAGGAACTCCGGTGAGTGCGTCGAGACGAAGACCTGCCCGCCGCGGCGGGCATAGTCGCGGAATTCCTCGACGAGTTCCAGCATAAGCTCAGGGTAGAGCTGGTTCTCCGGCTCCTCAACCGCCAGCAGTGGGTGGGGCCTCGGGTCGTAGAGCAGAACGAGGTACGCGAACATCTTAATGGTGCCGTCGGAGACGTAGCGCGCAATGAACGGGTCTTTGAAGCTGCCATCCTGAAAGCGGAGCACGAGCCTGCCGTCCTCCGTCGTCTTCGCCTCAACCCTGCTGACCCCTGGGACGCGCTCGCTCATCTTCAGCAGTATCCTGCTGAAGATATCGGGGTGATGTTCATGGAGGAACTGCGCGACCTGCGGTATGTTGTCGCCGCTCGCCGAAAGGTGCTCGGCGTAACCCGCCTCGGCGCTAGGCCGCGCATCGCTGATATGGAAGTCCGAGATGTGCCAGGTCTCGATCAAGCTGCGGAACTCCGCGACGACGCGGAACTCCTTGAACTGCCCCAGACCCTTGATCGCCAGGACACTGGGGTCGTCGAGTTGGTGCTCTTTCCGCTCCTCCTCGACGCCTTCCTGACCGTACGCGGCTTCGTTCGTGATGGCCCATCCACGTCCGCGTGTGAAGTCGACGAAGTGCCACGGTCTGCCATATTGGCCGCGCCGGAACTTCAGAATCTCGCGATGGACGACCGGGCGTCCCCCGTCGTCGGCAATCTCCAACTGGTAGGTCGCCAGCCTGCCTCCGCTCTCCCGGAACTTGATGGTGATCCCGATGGGGCCGCGCTCGCCACGGCTGACCAGCTCGCGGAACCCTCCGCGCCGGGCAACGGCGGCTCCGACGTTCTGCGTCAGCGCGTCCTTGAGGAAAGAGAACACGTCGAACAGCGTGCTCTTGCCCGAGCCGTTGGCGCCGACGATCACGCAGAGCTTGGGCAAGTCGCTGAACGTGGCGTTCTTGAACAGCCGGTAGTTCCGGATCTCGATGGCTTCGATCTGCATCCCTACGCCTCCCTATCGCCGAAAAGCCCGCCCGGCGCGAACGCGGGCGGCTTGCGCTCGCGCGCCAGCCGCGCGATCTCGGGCCAGCTCTGTACGAGGGCATTGTAGCTCAGCGCCTCAGAAGCACGCTTCTTTCGCTCGCAGAGCGTGTAGAGCCGGTAGCAGAGTTCGCGAGCCACCTCGCTCTTCGCGCCCAGCTTCGCAACGAGCTCGGCCGCTGCGCCTTCGCCGCCGCTGGCGAGCACGCGGATCAGGTGGTGGACGATCTCCCAGGCGGTGAGCCGAGGGTCTTTGGCGGGGTCCCAGTCGGCGGGCAGCTCCTCGGGGCGGAGCAGGCGCACCTTGCCGCGCTTCGATTCGAGGATGCCGGCTTCCGCCATGCCGTCCACGCTCGTGTTCTTGGCCTTGGATAGGGTCTCGGCCACTCCGAACTCGCCTTCGGCGAAGCCATGCTGCTCAAACCAGGCGAGCGCCCAGCGGCTGTCGCCGTCGAAGTCGCCCTCCTGCTCGGCCAGCGCCTCGTCAAGAGTCTGATTGATGAGCGCTAGGGCCTCGCGGACGCTGAGCGGCTTGCCCTCGGTATCGAGCACTCTGGCGTAGCGCGTGTAGACCGCCATGCCCGGGCCGATGGCCGCCTGCGCCAGGTCCACCGGCGCGATGTTGCCGCGCTGGAGGTGCGCGAGCGCCTGCGGCAGCTCGGCCTTGAGCGCCGCGACGAACACGCGGCGGGTGGCCGTGGGCGCGTCGGCGGCGCGCGGACGGCAGACGAGGAGGATGCTGGAGGCGAGGGCGTTCGTGCCAATACCGATCGAGCGGGCGCCGCGCTCCGTGCGCATTGGCCAGGTGCCGCTGATGGCGAAGCCCGCCAGAATCGCCGCGTCGAGGAAGGTCTCCCAGCCGGTACTGGCCGTGCCCTCGGCGTTGTCACTTTCGGACTGCTTGAACGCATAGTAGATGGTGACCGGGAACGCCGGGTGCGCCTGCTCGGCGAGCCGGTGCATCGCCTGCGTCATGCCGTCGAGGAAGAAAGTCTCTGCCTTCTCCTTGCTGCCATGGCGGTAGGGCGTGGCCACCAGCTCCTCGGCCTTGGGCACGGCGAGCGTGGCAAAAAGGTCGGGGAAGACGGGCCGTAGCGAGCGGCGCAGCCACACGTAGAAGAAGTCCGACAGGTCGGCGTAGCCGATGTTGTCGTAGTAGGGCGGGTCGGCGGAGATGACCGTGCCTGCAGAGATCGACTGAACTGCAGCATCGGCTTGCACGCTCGCACCAGTACCGGCGACTGGGAAGCCTTCCATCGCCTTCGCAGCCCATTCGATGCCCCCCATCCAGTTGCCGCTGGTATTGCCGAACGGCGGTGCCTCGGCGAAGTCCCAGGTCATGGGTAGCGCCTGACGCGCGAAGGTGCCGCGAATGAAGCCATCCGCCGGCGTCGCAATCACGGACCAGTAGTTGGCCGCATAGTCAACCGCCATCCCCAAGTAAACCCCTACCGCCTCGGCGTAGGCTGTTGCGCCGGTGCCGCCGTCGCGGAGGGGGATGTCGTCCTGGGTACGCGGGCCTATGGCCCGCTCTGCCTTCCACGCACTGCTCCATCGCCAGCCCCCAACGTCCGCGCACAACCCAGCCTTGACCGGATTCTCCCGAATGTAGGCGCGCACCGCCTCGAAATGGCGCTCGTCGCGTACGTAGCGGTCGAAATAGTCGGGCATCCAGAACGGACCCTCCTGGCCTAGCAGGCGATTGGCCTCGCGTGCGGTGAAGGTCTTCCACGATCGAACGATGTCGGAGAGCGAATGCCCCTGCACGGTCTCGATAAGCACGTGCACATGGTTCGGCATGATGCACCATTCAAGGAGTCGGTAGCGCTCGCCGTCGAAGTGCAACAAGGCCTGTTCGACAAGCTCGGCGATGCGCGGATCGCGAAGCCAGCAGGCGCCTGCTCCGGCGTCTTCGTACTTGGCGATGCGATCGCGCAGCTCGGCGTCGGCATGGTGCGGGCCGGAGGCCCGCGCATCCAGGTGGGCTGCCAGCTCTTCGCGCCATTGCTGCAGTAATGGCTCGGGGACGCTGTCATGGAGACGGAAGGTGATGCTCTGGATGAGCCCAGGGGCATCGAAGTGCGGGTGGTAGCCGCGAGAGTGCCAGCCGCGGTGCTCTGCAGGTTTCGGGCTTTGCGGGCCAGAGGCCCGCGCACCCAGGTAGTCGCGCTTGACTCGCTCCATCGCGTCGCCCACGAGGTCCGAGAACGTCGTCAGCGCGACAAGCTGGCGGGGGGTGAAGAGGTCGCCGTAGGTCGTCAGGCCATAGGGCGGGGTCCACAGCGCGCGCGGGTCTGGGGCAAGCGGCGTCTCTGGTTTCCACTCCGGCTTGGCCTTTCGCGCCGCCGCCTCGTGCTCCGACGTCGGCGCGAGATAGACGCGCCCTCGGTCGCCCTCGGCCACAATCGCCATTATCCGCGCGCCCATGCGTCCGGCCCGGCCTTCGGCCTTGATGTAGTCACCTTCGATCGGCGTCCCCGACATCAGACACTGGAAGTTGGCACCGCGCGACAGCTTGGTCCCGTTCTTCGCCGCCTCCGCATCCCTCGGCTTGCCGACCCTCACGGTGAAGCGGTAACCCGGGTGCGCGGACGGGTACGCGGACCTCTGGACCGCATCTTCGCTTTCAGGCGGGCCAGAGGCCCGTACACCGACCTGCGGATCCAGGATCACCGGCTCGACGTACGCCTCTTTGCCCGGCTTCGTCGAGAGCATGAAGGTCGAGGCTAGCGGGACGTCCACATGGCGGAAGGCGGGGTCCGGGCTCTTTACCGTGCGCGCCCAGAGCCAGGCGATCACGGTGAGCTTCCGGCCGATGTATGGCTTGAGGTCCGGCCGCGGGTTGATGGGGTCTTCCACCATTTCGCGGGTGATCTCGACTTTCGGGTAGAGGTAGCCGATGCGCTTCTCGGCCTCGTCGCGCATCCACTGGCCGTAGTACCGCACGTCCTCGGCCAGGCCTTGCGCGCCCTTCCATTCCCGCGCGAACAGCCTCTTGTCATTGCGCGACTCGGGGTTCACCGGCGGCTTCCCGGCGAATCTGGGCGGAATCTCGATCATCGCCTTACAGATCAGCACCGCCACCGGGTTCAGGTCGCTGGCGTAGCTCTCCAGCCCCAGCCGCTGCGCCTCCAGCGGGAGCGTTCCGCCGCCGGCGAATGGATCGTGGAATGCGGGCAGCCTGTCAGGGTTAAAGAGCTTCTCGTCTCGCGCCCGCTCTTCCGACGTCCAGCTCTCACTCCTGGCTTCTCTCCAATCTTTCCTCGCCCGGCAGGTGCGGCGCCAGCTCGCCCAGATCTCGTCGCGCGCCGCTTGCAGCACCGTCTCGTTGGTGGTGTTCTCCCACTTCACCAGGTCCTTGATGATGCCGAATAGCCGCTGGCGCTCCTTCTCCTGCGCCTTTTCGGTGGGGAACAGGTCAGGGTGCGCCGACGGATCGTCCACCATCTGCGCGAAAATAACTGCCCGCGCCGCCGCCAGCGGCCGCCGCGCCCACCAGAGATGCAGCGTGCTCGGGTGCCCGTGGCGGATGGACTTCTCCCGCGCGCTGGCCTTGTTAATGGCCTCCAGCGGGAGGGCCACTTCGATCAGCTTCTTCCTGGCCATCATTCGCCACGTGCCTCCAGACACTGGATTGCTCTCACATCCGCTTCCCGTTTCAGCTCATCCAGCATTTGCGGCGTTGCCTCGTTCAGACGCCTGTCGCCGATGAACGACTCAAAGTGCTCCTCATAGAACCGGGCAATGCTTCGGGCATATAACGCATGAGGGTTGCACGGGTGCGCGGCTGAGACGACCGATATGGCAGGCACGACACGGATGCCTTCGCGGGCGTACAGGAAGAGGTACGAATCGGGAGTGTACTTGAGCATGAGATTACATTGGTCCCGCATTCGCTCGAAGTCCCGTTGCGGCACGGATGCCCGCGGCTCGATCAACTTCGCCTGTGCAAGGAAGCCCTTCCTCACGCGGAATCCTCTCAGATCGATTGAGAGCACTCCGGCGAAGTCGGCGCCAAACCGGCGCTCTTGTGCGTTTCGACCATGGTCTGTCAGCGTCTTGGCCGTCCACTGGACGCGGCCGCTTTTGCTGCGGAAGTCACGCATCGAGTGCTCAATGGCCCCGAGCATCCGGTCCGTGAATGCCGGCTCCTGCTCGACTCTGCCTTCGCCTAGGGCTTTCAGCGCTTCATCGGCTGCGCCAGCGACACGCGCCGCCGCTTCTCGGACGATTCTGTGAGCGATGATCATGTGGGTTCCTTCGCCAAGGCGAGCAATTCCGCAAAGTCGTAGTTCACGCTGGTGACGGCAAAGTCCGGCTCGCGCCGGAAAGGCCGACGCAGGTAGCGCACACGGTGGCCCCCGTCGTCGAAGAACTCGACCAGGGCGAGGATGTAGTTATCCGGCTTGTTCAAGCTGTACAGTATCTCATTCTTCGTCACCGTGATGGTATCCGCACCGGACACGCGGCCCTTCACCTCAATGAAGCGAAGCTGTCCTGCGCCGGGAATGCGGCTCTCGATGTCGTAACCAAGCCTCTCTTCTTCGCGGTCCGTGGGGTCGTAGCCCAGCCCGCGCTCCACCTGCATGACGATCTCTCGAGCACGCGCTGCCACAGCCTGGGTGTCTACGGGATGCCCTGGCAGGCTTCGCCCGGTCATCGCGGCGACAAGTCCCAGTGGCACCACCACGAGCCCGCCGAGCACGACGGGCGGCAGCGCAGACAACTGGGCGTCGCGGTCAAGCTCAGAGAGGCGTCTCTGGAGCCGAGCCTGGAGGTCGTCGGCACGATGGCGCGCCTCCTGTGAGTTCAGGCGCGCGCCCGCCTTACCGGCCTGCTCCTGCAGCTTGAGCTCCTCAGCGCGGTGGTCCCAGTAGGCAATCTCCTTGGTCAGCCGGTCCTTTACGGCCGCGCGGGTCTTCTCGACCCACGTCAGCCGTCGGTCGCGGACCTCGGTGATATGCTCGGGCACGACGTGCTCGATGGCATGGTTCAGGACCTTCTTCTCAAGGGCCTGTGTGATCCACGAGCACTCCGGCCGCGCGAGAAAGTCGGACACTGACGGCTCGCCCTCGGCGAGAGGACGGTAGTCGAGGTAGGGCGCGTAGTGCAGATGGCGTATCTGCTCTTTCGCGTCCACCTCAACGTACAGCATCCGCTTGGATGCCGTCCGGCGCTCGCCCGACGGCAGGATGCTCGCGTCCTGTACGGCGTGCTCAAGGGCGAAGAGCACCCGCGGGCTCGTGCCCAAGTCTCGCTCGTCCACCAGCACCGTGCCGCGTTTGAGGAGATCGCGATGGCGCTCAAGGGTGAGGTCGAGGACCGCGTCCAGCAGGGGGTGGCCGGGGCAGACGAAGGCCGCCAGGGGCTGGCCCTGCGGCGCGATCAGGTCCTTCTCGAACGTAATGCGCTCGTAGCGCGCGAGCACAGGATCGCCAGCCCCGATCTGTCGATCCCGATTGCGCACCGACGCCGGCACGTGAGTGATCTCGTACCGTCGGGGCTCACGCTGGCGGGCCGTGCCGCCCAGCAGGTTGAACGCCTCAAGGAAGAACTGCTCGATGTAGTGCGGCTGCAGGCGGCGTGCCTCGGCGCGTTCCATCTCCTCGCGAACGCGAGCAACGCGGCTCGAGTCCATCACGTCGTGGGCGAGTGCCCGGTCTTCGATGAGACCTTCGAGGTGTCGTCGGTCCACTCCGGTTTCGATCGCTCGGGTCAGCCGAGCGCGCACCTCGGGCCGGTCGCCGTAGCGAATCGCCTTGAGTAGCAGTTCGCGAAGCGTCTTGGGCTCACCCTCGTCAACAAACTGGAGCTTCCCGAGTACGTCGAACACCTGCCCGCCGAGGGCCTGACGCGCCTCCTCGAGCTTTTCCAGCAGGCAGCGGTAGACATCCCCCTCGCGGGTCTCCTCTGCCACCAGGTTCCACAGATGGCATACCTCCGTCTGCCCGATGCGGTGGATGCGCCCGAACCGCTGCTCCAACCGGTTCGGGTTCCAGGGCAGATCGTAGTTCACCATCAGATGCGCACGTTGCAGGTTGATACCTTCGCCAGCGGCGTCGGTGGCAAGGAGCACCTGAACGTCGGGGTCGTAGAGGAAGCTCTCTTGCGCCTTGCGCCGTTCCTCGCGTCCCATGCCGCCGTGGATCACGATCACCGATCGCGGTCGACCAAGCAGCGAACCGATCTGGCGCTCAAGGTAGGTCAGCGTGTCACGATGCTCAGTGAAGACGACCAGCTTCTGGCGCGGCGAAGATGCGGGCTTCGGAATGGGGCCGGCGCCATATGGCATGGCGGCCTCGGCGACCTGGTCGTTCTGGCCTGCGGAAGAGAATATCTCGCCGAGCAGTTGCGACAATTCGCGCCACTTGGTATCCTGGCCGCTGCGGCGCACGGCGGCGGCGAGCGCCTCCAGTCGGGCGAGCGTCGCGATCTCGATCTTCAGCTCGGCAAGCGTTGCTGCGGCCGTTGCCTGATCGAGAATCTCCTCCTCTGCAGCTTCCATCTCGTTCTCGGGAGCTTCTTCGAGATCCTCGATCTCATCGGGGTCGAGCAGGGACGTCGCCTGATCTGGCGCAGCGGCGCCTGCCCCCCGCTGCAGAAGCTCCAACTCCCGCATCCGCTTCTCGAGCCTTTCGCGGCGTCTGCGCAACGATTGGTAGATCGCCTCCGGCGACGAGGCGAGGCGCCGTTGCAGGATGGTCAGAGCGAAGCCAATGGTACCGGCACGCTTGTCATTCTGAAGCGCCTCGGCGCGGTTGAACTCCTCGCGAACATACTCGGTGACTTCCCTGTAGAGCTGGGCTTCCGCTTCAGACAGCCGGTAGGGAACCGTATAGGCGATGCGCTCTGGGAATAGCGGGCGACCGTCGAACTTCAGCAGGTTCTCCTTGACCATGCGTCGCATCAGGTCGGACACCTCCACCTGGTGGACGCCGTCGCGGAACCTGCCCTCGAAGCGGTCGCCGTCGAGCAGCGCGAGGAAGAGCTGGAAGTCCTCCTCCTTGCCGTTATGCGGGGTCGCAGTCATCAGCAGGAAGTGACGCGTGAGGCCGGACAGGAGTTGGCCCAGCCGGTAGCGCTTGGTGTACTTCACCTCACCGCCAAAGAACGTGGCCGAGAGCTTGTGGGCCTCGTCGCAGACGATGAGGTCGTACCGACAGTCCGGGGCGCTCAGCTTCTGCTGAACGTCCTCGTTGCGTGACAGCTTGTCGAGACGAGCGATAGCGAGGTCATTCTCAAGAAACCAGTTGCCGGTCCGAGCAGACTCGAGCTTGTCGTTCGTCAGTATCTCGAATGGCAGATGAAAGCGGCGGCTCAGTTCGTCCTGCCACTGCTCGGCCAGGTTGCCCGGACACACCACCAGGCAGCGCCGAAGATCGCCGCGCACGATCAGCTCCTTGATCAGCAGGCCAGCCATGATCGTCTTTCCCGCGCCGGGATCGTCAGCGAGAAGGAATCGAAGCGGCTGGCGCGGCAGCATCGCCTCGTACACCGCTGTGATCTGATGCGGGAGCGGATCGACGAGCGACGTGTGGACGGCGAGCACGGGATCAAACAGGTGCGCAAGGCGTATGCGCTGCGCCTCGGCGACGAGGCGGTACAGCGCGCCGTCGCCGTCGAAGCTCCACGGCCTCCCCTGCTCGACTATCTTAAGGCGGGCTTCGTCATCACGATAGATGATCTCTTCAGCGACCCTTCCTGCAGGATCCCGGTAGACGAGCGTAAGGGCATCCGAGCCGTGCCACTGAACGCTGACGACGGTGACGAGCGAGTCGGGAAGTATGCCGGCGACGGCGGCTTCAGGCGTGAGTTCGTCTAGGATCAAGATTCGCGAGCCTCTCCTCGACAGCGGAACTAACCCGCTGCATGCAACGCGGTTCAGGTACCGATCCGGTCGCCCTGGTGGCCCTGGTCTGAGCCACCGCAGCGATCCAAGCTAGTCGTTTGCCGGAGTATCACCGGAGTCCTCCTTCGTCTGGGCCGGACAGGCTCGCAGGAGACTCTGTCTGCACGGATCTTCGGGCGCGACCTCACGCGGCCAAGGCCCCCTTCAGCGCCGAGCCTGCCGCACTGCAGGCAACCGACTCGCGGCGCTGAACTAGACTCAATGCTGCACTTCGATGTTCACTGATGGCCGAGGGGTTTCTTGGACTGTCTTGTCTGTCGACTACAGCACATCCAAGGTCAGCCCCTCATTGCCCAACCTGTTGGTCCAACACAGCTACAAAGGCGGGGAGGCGAGAGTGAGGAAGGCACAACTGAAGCCCTGGGTCTGTGGCCCGTACGAGTTGATCCGGCACGCCGAGGGACATCGCGCTGCAACTTCGGACACGGATCGGCGCATGGCCCTGATCGGCTACGACAACGCCGTGGAAGTCTGAACAAACGTGTATATCAAGCTCCCCCCAAAACTGAAAGGCGGCCAGCAACTCCCGAAGGCTGATGCGGAAAAGCACCTCGCGAACCACCACACGAAGGTGGAGTTCCTGGACCTTCATCTGCAACAGCGAGGGCATCGCCTCGATCCGCCGATCGAGACGGTCATCTGGTGCCACCAAGTCCGGAGCGAGATGTACCACTGAGGGAACGGCATGGATCCGGAGGCGCATGTCATCAAGGAGGCCGCCAAAGCGGCGAAGGCTGGGTTCGCGTTCCTGTCCGAAGTCCGCTATGAGGCGATTGTTCCGGATGACCAGCCCTCACCGGACGCCATGCCTCCAAGCCAGCCGGACCAGCCTGCCGCAGAACGCACGGCATTCCTGGAGTCCTGGATCAAGCTTGAGGAGGCGATCCACCAACTGGTGCGGGTCTTCGGAGACCAGCCAGAGCGGTATGAGCCCCCGCTCGGGGTACTGGAGCGGGTACGAGCCCTGCGTTTGTTGCCCGAGGGCACTGGTCCAATGCTGCTCGAAGCTCCTAAGAAAGCTCTCTACGCTTTCTCATTCACCCACCGCGGCCACGCCGCGTCTGAACTCGCGATGTGCGAAACCAGGTCGTCCACGGCGGGCTCCTCGAAGCGCCGGACAGGCTGCCCGCGATGACGCAGGCTCTGCGGGGCCTGGCAGAGCGAATCCGGAACCAGGCTCAGTCGCCGCCGTCGGGGGGATAGTGCCTCGTCGGCGCGTCTGTTAGTATGGGAATGCGTGCGCCCATTCGGCGTTGGTGGCGGGACGGATGGCGAGCCACATCCCGCTGTGAAACCTGGAGGGCCCACCATGTACTTGCTGACCGCAAAGCACCTGGACGCCGGCTTCGAGCGCTTCAAGCGCGTGCAACAGACCCACCTGTCTGGCTGCCACCAGGAATACATCCCAATGATGCTGCGCCGGGTTCTGAGGGCTGATGCCAGGGAGCCCTGCATGTGGCACCTCGACGTTGCGGAAGGTCTTGTCCGGACTATGCCAGGCGATTGAGCGTGCGCGACCAGGTGCCTCAACGCCGAACGTCGCGGCGCCGTGCATTCCTGGCAGGAAGCGGAGCCGAGTGACGGGAACGTAAGAGTTGCCGTCGCTGAATCGGCCATTCTGAAGTGCCACACGGACACTGGTTCATCCTCGTTCCGGATGTTGTTGGTTTGGTGCGAGTATGCAGTCAGCACCGGCTGCATGGCACAGCCTAGGCGCGGCCTGCCGCAGGTGCTCAGGAGGTGTTGCAGTATTGTCGCAAGAGAACATGGATCACGAAGCGCCGTATGGGAGCTCCGCTCGTGCTGAACTCCTTCCGGAGAACCCGACCTTTGCAGGGCATCAGACGTTCGCTCTGCGCTCCGGATGGCTCAAGAAGGGACTGGATGCGCTTCAGACAGAGACAGTAGGAACGGCAGATGTGTTCAGGCGCGATGATGCTCTTGTCACTCTGGGGGTTGGCAAGAACATGGTCCAGGCCATCCGCCACTGGTTGGTCGTCACGCGACTAGTCGAAGATGTGCCGGGTACGCGAGGCCAGCAGCTGACGCCGAGTTGGCTCGGGCTCAGCCTGATGGGAAGGCCGGACGCGCCTGGATGGGATCCCTACCTCGAGGATGAAGCCACCCTCTGGTTGCTTCACTGGCGACTTGCCGGGCCGGGGAGCCTCGCTCTGACCTGGGTCTGGACCTTCAGTTACTTCAACGAATATGAGTTCAGCCGTCAGTCTCTCGCCGACGCAGTCTACCGCGCCGCAACCGCCAGGTGCAGGCGAACGCCAGCGCTCAGCACCATCGAGCGTGATGTCGAGTGCCTTCTTCATACGTATGCCGGCATTGCGGGCAGCCGCATGAGCGAAGACCACCTCGACAGTCCGCTCGTTGCACTCGGGCTTATCCGTCACGCGTTCGAGCGGTCGTACCGATTTGACATTGGTCATCGCGCCTCGCTGCCTACAACCATCTTCGCAGCGATGCTTCTGGAATACTGGGAATGGGCGCACCCCGCACACAGCACGATGAGTTTTCACGACATTGCCTATGGCGAAGGATCACCTGGCAGGGTGCTCAAGCTGGATGAGGACACGTTGCTGGAATACCTCGATCACATCGCAGACGTTACGGATGGCATGATCCGGTTTGACGACACGCCCTTGGGTCGACAACTGATCCGAACCAAGAGCGAGACGCTTGACGCCGCAGCCCTCCTGTCGAGGTACTACGGTGCCTGATCTACTACCCCTGAAACACTACGTCGGGCTCCGCAGCCAATATCAGCGTTCTGCCAACATTGAGCGGGACTTCGGTACCGAAATAGCCACGAACTACCACCTGTCTGAGTCAGCGGCACAGGCCCTATCCGTAGTGGCCGATGCCATCCATTCCCCTCGCGAGCGCGCCATCTCCCTCATAGGTCCGTACGGATCCGGAAAGAGCGCCTTCTGTCTGTATGTGTCCGCGCTAGTTTCGCAGCGCTCCTCACCAGCATCAGGCGCAGCTTCTCCGCATATCTCTCGAATGATGGCTACGCTGCATGCGCGAGGCCCGTTCGTGCCTGTGTTGATGGCGGGTTCGCGCGAGCCTATCGGGCACGCACTGATGAACGGCCTTCTCCGAGCCGCCCAGAGCTATCGGTTCGCGCAAGCTCTCGATATCGGGTTAAGCACAAGCGGGGCTCGGCAGGGCGGTTCCAACGGCGATTCGCCGCGGCACATTGCCCGCGTATACGAGACCGCTGCTAGCGCGGTGGTGAGCGCTGGATACGGCGGGCTCCTGGTTGTCGTGGATGAACTCGGCAAGCTCCTCGAGCACGCTGCCCTGCATCCTTCCGACGACGTGATGGTCCTTCAGGAGCTGGCAGAGGCAGCAACAAGGAGCGGCGACGCACCTCTGGTGGTGATCACGGTGCTTCATCAAACCGCCGAAGCCTATGCACGCAGGCTGGGCCGGACCCAGCAGCAGGAGTGGGCCAAGGTAGCAGAGCGATTCCGGCAGGTACCGTTCTTTCCATCGGAACTGGAACGCATGGAGATGCCCGGGAGGGCCATTGAGCGTGATCAGGCGCTCAAGGTTGGCGCCGGGCTGAAGGAGCTGTCCGAGCATCTGCTGGTCTGCACGCGGTTGCCGTCGGACATCCGTGCTCGGCTTCCGGAGATCGCCGACAGCGCATATCCCATTCACCCGCTCACTCTCGTATCACTGCCGTCCTTGTTCTCAAGGTCAGGCCAGAGCCACAGGAGCATGTTCACCTTCCTGGCGGGTGATGAACCGCATTCCCTTGGGCGCTTCCTTAGAGACACACCGGTTGATCCGATGTCGCCACCGCTCTACACGCTCGATCGCCTTTTCGACTACGGCGCATACATTCTCGAAGGGAGCTGGGCCTCGGGCGGGTTTGCGCGCCGGTGGGCGGAAGCTGTGGAGACAGTCGAGCAGCATGCCGATCTCCCGGAAGTAGCCATGCGGCTACTGAAAGCCATCGCCGTACTGGGTCTGATCCAAGACAATCGAGTTCGGGCTTCCCGCGAGGTTCTGAAACTGGCCTTGACTGGTCTGGATGGCATCGAGCCCGACGTGGACCAGGCTCTCCGGCTACTACTCGCACGCCAGTTGATCGTGTACCGGCGATACCAGAACGCCTATCGTCTCTGGGAAGGAGGCGATCTCGACATAGAGGGGGCAGTTCAGGACGCACGCAGGGGGCTGCCGTTCCAGACCACGCACAAGGTCGCGGCAGACCTGTGCCCTCCGCTCAGCATGATCGCTCGCCGCACTTCACATGAGACCGGCGCGCTGCGACTCGTTCGGGGTCATGCCTGCCATGCCCCCGAGCTTCCCGATGTCGCTGCCAGGGTTAGGCACGATCTGGCGATCCTCTTCTGCGTCGCCACGGACACATCCCAGGCAACAGCCGCGTCCGATGCGGCGGCGCAAATGTCGGACCGCACCAACCTGGCCATTGCCGTCGCCATGGAGTCGGAACTGCTCAGGGAAGCCGCACTCGATGTTGCCGCCTGCCATAGCGTGGCCGATAACCTGCCCGCGCTGCAGACGGATCGCGCTGCTCGGCGAGAGCTAGCTTCACGGTTGAATGAAGCGGAGTCCGTTTTTCGTGCCGAGTGGTCACGGCTGTTCGGCCCCGGCGGTACGGCGACATGGTTCCACGCAGGCAAACCGGTTGCCATTCCGAACAGCCGTGCGATGTCCAGGCTGCTCTCCGACATGGCGGATCTCACCTACAGCATGGCGCCTCGACTTCGCAACGAACTCATAAACCGCCACAGCCTCTCATCGGCCGCGGCAGCCGCACGCCGGAACCTGCTGGAGGCGATGCTCACAAAGGCCACCGAGCCTAGGCTTGGGATCGTCAAGTTCCCTCCGGAGGCCAGCATCTATGAATGCCTTCTGAGAGCCACAGGGATCCACGCAGAAGTCGCTCCCGGACAGTGGGGCTTTCGTCCGCCGAGCAAGGACGATCCAGCGCGCCTGATGCCAGCGTGGCGCGCCCTCGAGGCGATGGTCTACCGAGACCCGCCAGGACCGCGCCCTGTAACGGCGATCTACGGGCTACTGTCGGCTCCTCCCTACGGGGTGACCGAGGGCGTACTCCCGGTCATGTTGCTCGCGTTTCTGCTTGCCAACGGCGAGGACACAACACTCTATCGGGACGGTGCCTTCCTGCCTGAACCGTCTGTAGCAGATTGGGAGGTGCTCGTGCGGAGGCCCGAGTTGTTTGCCGTAGCGGGCTGCCGGATACGGGGTATGAGGGCGGCAGTGGTAGCCCGCGCGTCAGAACGCCTCGGAACGCCCGCGGGGACCGTGCCCGTTGTGCGAGCCCTCTTTCGTATGGTCAAGTCGCTGCCCGACTACGCGCACAAGACGCGACGTCTCGCGCCAGAGGTGCTGGCGGTCCGCGACGCTTTCGCCAAGGCAAGATCGCCGGAAGCGTTCCTGTTCGATGATCTGCCACTGGCATTGCGGGTTGAACCGCTGTCAGATCGGGGCGGCGATGCGCAGACCATCGACCGGTTTTTCAACGCGCTCAACCGGGTTCTCAGCGCCTGGGCGTCAGCCCTCGACACTGCAGTCGCCGAATGTCGTGACGCTCTGCTCCTAGCCACCGATCATCCCACGGGCGCGGAAGGATGGAGTGCCCTGCGGAGTCAGATCGTCGCAAGCAGGGGCCAGATCACAGATCCCAGGGTGGTGCCCATCGTCGAACGGTCTAGCTGCGAACTGAGCGATCAGGCAGCGCTCGAGAGCGTGCTGGCGTACATTGCCAATCGCCCGCCACGGACCTGGACCGATGCGGATGCCGAAAACTGCCGGCGGATGGCATCGGTTATCGGCAAGCGTCTGCGAGATGAACTGACAGCGCTCCGGCCCGGCTCCGATCTTGACACATCCGCTATTGTGGATAATCCTGCGGAGCTGGCAGCGCGTGTGCGCGCTCGGTACGGCGTTGACGAGGGGCTGCTGCTTCTGCGCCAAGCTCTACGGATACTGGAGGATAGCGAGTGACATCTGTCCGGCACATTCTGTCGCTTTCCGGCGGCAAGGACAGTTCCGCCCTTGCCGTGTATATGCGCGAACGCGTGCCCGAAATGGAGTACGTGTTCTGCGACACCGGCAAGGAGCTCCCCGAGACCTATGAGTACCTGGATCGGCTCGAGGCGTACCTCGGCAAGCAGATCGTGCGGCTATCACAGGCAAACGACGCGTTCGACCGTCTGCTCGAGGTTCGACGCGGCTATCTGCCATCGCCGAGCGTTCGATGGTGTACCGAGCTGCTCAAGATCCGCCCATTTGAGCAGTACGTGGGTAACGATCCCGTGATCAACTACATTGGCATACGTGCAGACGAGAATCGGAAAGCGTACATCTCCACCAAGCCGAACATCACGGCTCGATACCCGTTCATCGAGGATGGCATAGACAAGGACGGTGTCGGTCGGCTGTTGCGCGAATCTGGACTGGGGCTGCCAAGTTACTACGGCTGGCGCTCACGCTCCGGATGCTACTTCTGCTTCTTTCAGCAACGCATCGAGTGGGTTGGGCTTCTCGAAAACCATCCGGATCTGTTTGAACAAGCTGCGGGCTACGAGAAGGAGGGTCCGGATGCGGGACGTCGCTACACATGGAGCGGACGCGAGAGCCTGCGAGAACTCGCGCGACCGGAGCGAGTGCTTCAGATTAAGCAGGATTTCGACCGTCGGCAAGCAGCATGCGAGGGCTCAGGACGCGGCCTAACCCTGGGAGAGATTCTTACCGACGAGATGGAAACGCGGGCAGAGCGCCCGTGTTTGATATGCGAGCTGTAGGAGTGCAATATGGATGAGACCAAACTAGGCGTGTCATTCCACCGAACATTCGCGATGTCTCGGGACATGGTGAGACAGTGTCTGGAGTGCGCGGCAAGATATGGCAATGTAGATGACCATGTGCTGCGAAGCCATACGTCGCTTGGCACGGTACTTGCGGTCGCTGCCCGGCGCTACGCATACGGCACAGGCTTGCTGGATGCGTCAGGAGATCTGACGGTCGTCGGGCGACTGGTTTTCGAGCACGATCCCATGCTGCTGCAGAATCAGACGCTCTGGCTTCTTCACTACCACTTGTGCGCGCCGCACCGCACCGGACCCGCATTCTGGAATCACTTGGTACGTACGGCGCTCGTGCCAGGCAGTGTGGTCACCACCCAGGCGATCGCCTCGGAGATCGGAGCCTTTGTGCTGCGAGAAGGAGGAGAACCGCTTGTCGAGCGGACGCAGCGATCGACTGCCACGGTATTCCTGGGCACCTATGCCAAAGACGACGGGTTGGGCAGGCTCGGTTGGCTCGTGGCGACCAAGGGACAACGCTATGAGGTCCGTGATCCGGCGCCGGTGCCGTCTTCGGTCTTTGCCTATGCCATCTGCGACTTCTGGGACGGGACGTTGGGCGGCCTGAAGACGGTGAACCTCGACGACCTGGTTGGCTACGGGTCGCTCTCCGGGCTGTTCGCAATGAACGACGACACGGCGCTGGCCGTGTTGCGCGAGATGCAGCAGTCGGGAATGATCGAAATCCATCGGATTGCCCGGCCCTATCAAGTGGTGCGGCTCTGGACCTCTGCGGAGTACGTCTTGGAGCGCATATATGGATCTTGAAGAAGCTGTGCGGCTTGTCGAGCTCCTGCAGAGCGGAATGCTCCGGTGCAGGACAGGCATCGTGGAGTTTCCCGCGGAACGCACTGGTACGGTCCGAGAGATTGCCGCACGCCTCGGCGCCGAATACGCCGACTACATTGAGTTGCTGATCTGCGACTCGCCCCCGAACGCCACAATCCTCGGGATAGAGCCTATCCGCGAGATGGACCGGCTCTACCGCCTTGCGATGCAGGAAGGGCCGCAATGCGTGGTGGTTGCCAACTTCGACTTCGCTCTTTCGCGCCTCACACCGGAGAGAATCAGCGCCATCTGGCAGGAGCTCTATGACCGTTTCCCGCACAGGCGAAGGAGTCTCGTGTTCGCCATGCCTCAGCCTGCGCGCTATTGCCTACCGGTGGGCGAGCTTGCCGAGCGTTGGAAGCGTGAGGATCGATGGGCAAGCATCTGTGATCATCAACAGAACTGAGGAGAGCCGATATGCGCATAGGTGACCTTGTCAGACACAAGGATGACATTGTCTTTGAGAACGACGTGCAGCTTGACTGGTATCCGAGCGACCCTCGCAACCGCGGCCTGGTCGGCGGGTACATGTTCACCCGGAACGCCCCCCCGGGCAAGAGGTCGTCCATCCAGATGCTGGAGGATCTTCGGGCAGCGATCGAGCACGGTAAGCCAAACAGGTTCGTGGCGATCGCGAACTATGGGCGTGGCAAGACCCACTTCGCCCTTGCGTTGGCCAACTTCTTTGGCAAGCCTGCCGACTCCGAAGAGGTGAGACTGCTGCTACGGAACATAGAGCACGTGACTGACCGGGGCGTAGCGCAGCATTTCCGTGAGTTCAAGGAGCGGAGACCACCGTTCCTCGTGCTTCGGATCCGCGGCGATGACGTGGCTCCGTTGTACCAACAGGTCATGCGTGGTCTGGAGAAGGCGGTTCGTGAACTGACGGGAAACGCCGCTGAGCGTCTGCCCCTCTGGTTCGACAGCGCGCTATCGTTCTTGGAACGATTGGCGCCCGAGCAGGTGACCCAGGCCAACCAGTTTCTCGCTACGCGTTACCCGGAAGCGGCGGACTACAGCCCGCTCACGTATGAGATGCTCTCGACCTGGGTCCGCGAGCGCAGACCAGACGCCTACGAGCCCTGCCGCGAGCTCTTCGCATGCTTCCATGGCGGCACGTATCCGGATTTCGGCGGCCTGGTGGGGATCAAAGAGGCGCTCGCCTCCGTCATCGAGCGCTATTGCAGGGGAGACCAACCGCAGGCGGGGGGCGTTCTGGTCCTGTTCGACGAACTCAGCGTCTTTATCCAGCGCAATGCAGGCCCGCAAGGGGGCCGGCTGCAGGATCTGCTCGATGGGGTCCGCGACCATCCGCACCACGCAGTATGCATCGCCTTCGCTCAGCATGACCCGAACGTCGTGGTCAGTTGGACGCTGCGAAACCCGGAGGATCCAGCAAGGCAGCGGATCGAGAAGGAACTGGATCGGTTTGATAAGGCCAGCCGTCACAGCTTGCACTCGACGCTCGAGACGGTTCTGGACGCTCACCTCCAACCCAACAGTGAGGAGGCTTTCTCCACGTTCTATCGCCGGCATTTGCCGGCCTTTGACCGAGCGCAGGATATGACCCTGGAGCTCTTCGCGGATCGGTACGCGCCGCCGGACTGGAGCTGCGATACGTTCGAGAAGGTCGTTACGAAGGGATGTTTCCCTCTTCACCCGCTGACCACGGCGCTCTTTGCGGACATGGAGATCGGCGAGATCGCCACCACTCGGAACGTTCTCGGCTTGCTTCGCAAGGAGATCGAGACTTTCGCACAAATGGAGGCGGTAGTCGACGGCAGACCTAACTGGATCTACCCGATCGCCATGGTGGACTGGTTCAGGGAGGCCCTCGGCAACGAACACTACCGCGCCTACTTGGCAGCTAACGAAAAGGTGGGCGCCGACGCAACGCAGGTCCAGAAGGACCTTCTGAAGGCGCTGCTTCTCTGCGCCGCGGCATCTGCGCTCTCAAAGAGCCCCAGGTTCGACACGCTCATGGAGCATCTGACCGGGCATCCGCGTTCAGAGTGCATCGAGCATCTGAAGAGGCTGAACAGGGCGGGCTACATCCAGTATGACGATCATCGCAAGGTCTACCGCCTGTGGCCGGCAGGGGCTGATCCAGCGAAGCTGGACCGGGAGCTCGCTCAAGAGGTAGCGCGACGGAGCTTGGACCGAGCCAGGCTCGATGAGATAGCGCGCAGGTGGAGGAGCTCAGGTCGCCTCCCAACACTGGAGATAAGGGACGTCACCTGGGGCCACCTCTCCGACTGGGAGTGCGACCAGGTTCTCGCCACAAAAGAGACGCTTACCACAGGTTGGCTGCGCAGTCTGGCGACGACATACGGGCTCGACTCCGCCAAGGGGCTTCGGGACGGTGTCCGCGGCGTTCTGGTGCAGATCATAGCAGAGACACCGGGCGAGCTGGTGAAGCACGAAGAAGCGGAGACGTTGCTGAGAGAGGCTCTCGACTGCGATGCGCCGCCCGTTGTCCTGGCGTTGCCCATGGATCCGAGTCCGAACATCCGTCGCCTCCTACTGGAGGAACAGGTTCTGCAAGACTGGGCGGGCAAGCAAGAGATCTACGGCGCGGACATCTACCGGAACGCGACAGTCACCAAGCGGAGCGCCATTGACGACGCGCTAAGCCGTCTCAAGAAGAACAACATCCTCTGTGTTCACCCCGATCATCAAGCGCAGGGGCTGGGAACAGACGAGACCGACGAACGCTTTGTCCGGCGCATGTTCAAGACCAGGTATCGTTTCGCTCCGCCGGCATTCTTCACACAGTACAAGACGAACAGCTCCAAACTGATGAAGGCGACAGGCATTGTGGCTGAAGCGCTCTTCTCTGGCGCGCCGGAGATGCATCAGAACCTCATCGAGAGCGATCCTGTAGCCAAGGACCTCTATGCCAAGTACATCAGGCGCGGATCCCCAGGATCATGGGAACTGACGAGTGGGGGGCACGAGCTCATCGAACCGCGAGGAGAGCGGACGCTCAAGGCGTGGGAACATCTCGATGGCGTCTTCGCTCGTGGCGTCGTTCGTGTCAAAGTCAGCGACGGTATCATGCCCCTCCTGAACCCGCCATACGGCTATGACTGGAACACGGCGCTCCTCCTATTTGCTGCGTGGTTCGGCTACAACCGGAGCGAGATAACGCTCGAGCGGAAGGGGCTGCCGATCAGGATCGAGGATATCGGTAGGTTCCGCGAGCTTCT
>JAAYVH010000008.1 GCA_012517255.1 Chthonomonadales bacterium | reverse complement strand
GACATCGCAGGACGAGTCGGTCAGTCCCCGTCCAGCGCATCCCTGAGCTTGCGCAGGACGCTCTGGAGGAATCCGGGGCGCTCTGTCTCTGATGGATCGGCTGTCACGGCCTCGGAAACCGGCCTGACCAGACGCTCCGCGGGCGTTCGGTCAGGGCCGGACGCAGGCCGCACGAGGGTATCCGACGGCGAACGCTCGGAGGGCCTCAGCAACGTTCTGCGGGCATAGTACAGATCGGCAGCCTGCTCTGCGGCTTCACGCCACGGACATCGGGGATTCTGGGCGAAGCCCTCGAGCAAGTTCATGACGTTCAGCCTTCGCCAGTTCAGGTGACGCTGCAAGGCCTCCAGATCCTCCATGGCCTCGACACGCGCTGGCGTATCCATCTTTGTGTCCGTCAGCAGATACACGAAGAGGTCATGCGGGCGTCCCATGGACCGCAGCGCGCGGACGAGGCTCTGATCGGGCGTGCGCGAGCCCCTGCGACGAGCCAGACGGCACAACGGACCGACAACCCGTCCGACACGTCGCCGGGCCAGGCTCTCAGCGGCGGCCCGCCGATGCGCAGCACGACCGGATTTGACGACATCCCAGAGCGCGTCCTCCGCGCCCTCAACGGTCATCCTGCCGATCGCGCGGACCGCATGGATCGCGAACGTGGACTTCCGGCCGATCTCGTTCCTCAGAACGCCGAGCGCTTCGGGATCGTCGAGCTTGCCCAGCATGTTCACTACGCGAGCGTAGCGGTTCCACTCAGTCTGTCGTTGCGCAGCGGCGGACAACGCACCGACAACCAGGTCACGCGGCTCGCGCGAGAGGCGTCGGTAGATCGCCTGCGATGCCGGGCTCTCCCTCATTACGAGGTCGGCAACGATCGCTTCGACCCGCGCCGCGGGCTCCGACCCGCCGCCGTCAGGGGATGCCGGCGAAGGGCCGTCGTCACCTCCCGACCGGTCGGGAGCAGCGTCTCTCACAGGCGCGCGAACGCGTGGAGATAGTCGGCGAAACGCTCCGCCCATGCTTCCTCGAAGGCGTTGTACATGGAGGCTCTGAAACCACCCACGGCTCGGTGCCCGCGCAGGCCCACCATGTGCCGCTCGCGCGCTCCATCCAGGAACTCGGACTCCCGAAAGGAATCGCGCAGCCGGAACGTGATGTTCACCAGTGAGCGATGGGCCGGCACCGTTACCGTCGGCTCATAGACGTCCGGATGCGCGTCGAGCGCTCCGTAGACCAACTCGGCCTTTCGGCGGTTGGCAGCCGCCACGCCCGCCACGCCGCCTTGCTCCATGATCCAGCGGCAGACGAGACCGACTACGTAGACGCCGAAGACCGGCGGCGTGTTGTAGACCGATCGCGCCTTCTCGTGCACGCGATAGGAGAGCATCTCCGGCACGTCCTCACGACACGCATCCAACAGCGAGCGCCGTATCACCACGATCGTTACGCCCGCAGGTCCGATGTTCTTCTGCGCGCCGGCGTACATCAGCGCGAATCGCGTGAAATCACGATCTGTGGCGAGAAAGTCCGAAGACATGTCCGCCACGAGAGGCACGGCGCCAGTCTCGGGTGTCTGGTGGAACTGCGTTCCTTCGATCGTGTTGTTAGTGGTGATGTGCAGGTAGGCAGCCGCCGCAGGAATCGGGCTCACTTCTGGCAAGCGAGCGTACTTCTCGGAGGCCGAGGAGCCGACAACCTCGGCTCTGCCCACGCGGCGGGCCTGCTCGACAGCCTTCTGCGACCAAACGCCGGTGTCCACATAGGCCGCCACGCCATCGGGCGGCAGCAGGTTCCGAGGGACGCTGAAGAACTGAAGGCTCGCGCCTCCTCCGAGGAAGAGCACCGAGTAGGTGCCGGCGTCGAGGCCCATTAGCTGCAGGAGGTCCTCGTGGGCCGCCTCATAGATGGCCTCGAATGCCCTGGCGCGATGGCTGATCTCCAGCACCGACATGCCCGCACCATCCAGATCGAGGACGGCCGCCGCCGCCTGCTGAAGAACCGATTGGGGCAGAACCGCCGGCCCGGGATTGAAGTTGATAACCTGTCTCACTTGCCTTTCACCGTCTTGATCTCGACATCGTCCAGGAAGAACACGCCATCCGCATCGGCGTTGGCAACGAACCCGAACCAGTTCAGGCCCGTGAACCCGGATCCGCACGGCAGATCCAGAAAACGCAGGGGCGCCGTTCGACCCGGCATCCGCACCGTGAGGCTGAACTTGCCGTCGGCTCGTTCGCCGACGCCGCATCGTATCTCGAAGCGAACCCACTGGCTGGGCGGCAGATCCAGCAGTTTCTTGCCTCGCACCGTGAGCGCCCCATCGGCCCCCACCCACAGCGAGGGGCCCGGGTTCTGGACGCCGCTCGGATCGCGCCATTCGTGATACATGTGGGTGCCGGGCTCCACACGCAAGGCGAACGTCGCAACCACAATCCCCTCCATGATGTTGGGAGACCAGAACACATGCGGGTTGTAGTTAGCCTTCTGGCCCGGACGGTCTATGAACTTCAGGCTGTGCTTACCCGAAGCGGCCGTCTCGGCGCTAACGCGGGCGGTCGCACGCTCGTCCTCCTCGAACGTGGTCGCTCCGGCCGCCTGCTCGCCCACGGCCTGTTCCTCGAATCCGGTTCGAACGAGCGATGGTTGCGCGGCAGGCGGCGCCGGGTAGGCCCGGTCGCGCCAAACAGGCTCAGGCTTGCGTGAGCCGATACCGACGCGTCCGGCCGGCGAGATGTCGAAGGGAACGAAGCCGATCTGTGCCGCGGGCGACCCGGGCTTGAGTCGGAAATCACGGCGGTCCGGCGCCACAAAGAGCGGATCGGCGATGATGGAGTTCTTGTCCTGGCCGGCGGCTTGCCACTGCTCCCACGTCCGATCAGCCATCGTGAACGGTCTACCGCCCGTGCGCCAGTAGAGATTGCGATCGAAACGGTACCTGTCGCCGCTCCAGTTGGAGGCGAGGAGCTGACCTGTCGCCCAATACACGATGTTGCGTTCGAACGTGAAGGACAGATGCTCCTCGGCACGCGTCCGCATGAGCTGCGACTCCCGATTGAGGGCGAAGATGTTGTTGCGGACTATGTTCTCGCGCCCGTAATGCTGATGGAATCCTGCGCTCTTGCAGTTGTACACGAGGTTGTTCTCCGCCAGCATGCCGGTCGTGCCCTCGTCGAAGTAGATCCCCCAGCCTCCATAGCCATAGCTCTCGATGTCATGAAAATGGTTGAACCGCTGCACCGAACCTCCGCCGGCGCCGAGGGTGTAGGTGGCTCCCATATCACTCAGTACGCCCTGACCGATGTGGTGCGCGTAGTTGTACTCCAGCGTGTTGTGGTGCGATGCGGTGGGCGCATAGCCCCATGACCATCCGACGGACACTGCCGAGTAGTACAGGTCGCAAATCTCATTGTGCGCGACGGTGTTGTAGGGCGACGCGCCGATCCATACCCCGATGCCTGCGGGGTGCATTCTGCCGCCGTGCGCGATGAGATTGTTGCGCACGGTATGCCATCCGGACAGGAGCTCGGGATCGGGGTTGCCTACGGTCTCCCCGAGCTTGATTCCGCCCGCCCCCATATCGGTGATCACGCTGTTCTCGATGGAGCACCGCTGGCTCGCCGGACCGAACTCCACGGCATAGGCGCCCAGATGCTTGATGGCGCAGCCGTCGAGCCTGCAGTCGCGAGCGCCCGACGCTCGCACTGCCGCCGGCAAATACACCTCCGCTTGCGGCGCCTGATAGCCTTCGGGCGGGCATACCCAGTTGGTATGGGCCAGCGTGAGGCCGCGGAGCTGTACATGCTCGACCCAGCGACGATTGGTCACGTCGCCGGCGAACTCGACAAGGTGATCGAGGCGCGGCGCCCAGACGTCCAGCCGATCTGCGCGCTCGCCCGAGCGGGGGATGTACTCCAGGACCCCCGTGCGGGTGTCGAGATACCACTCCCCTGGTTCTGTCAGCGCCTCCTTGACGTTTTCCACGATGTATCGGTGGCCCTTGTTCAGCGCGAAGAACCACACGTCGGAGAGTGTCGGCGCAACGAACCGAACCGTTCTGCTGGCGGAATCTACATCGGCTATGCGCATGCGGGCCATGGTCCATGACTGGAAGCACAGAACGTCGACAGCATCCCGATTGGTCCAGTCGGCTCGTATCTCCCCCTCCTTGAAGACGAACCGGTCATGCCCCTTGCCTTTCGCCGCCGCGGTGGGTTCGGCTGTGTCCTCGATGAAGTAATAGCCGCGTTTGGGCAGCCGAGGGCGGAACCGGCGCTGATCGTTGACGAAGAGCTGCTCGAAGCGCCACGCGCCGTCGCGCACCTCAGGGATCGCGAGCCTCAGCCGGTCTCCCGACTGAGTCCACCCCGTCAACCGCCTTCCGCCGCTGAGCACCGGCTTCTCCCCGGGATAGGCCGCATAGACGGTCGGTCCTTCCCTGGTGCCGCTCTCATCCGGAGTGATCCGGATGGGCTCCGCCAGAGCGTAGATGCCCTTGCGAATCATCACGGTGATGGTTCGCGCAGCGCGGTCAGATCGGCGAGAGCTCCGAACGGCCGCCTGAGCGGCCGCGATGGTCGCGAACGGACCGTCGGTTCGCGCCCTGTTGGGCGCCGGCAGCCGGCCGCTCCATGCATCATTGCCATTGACAGCCACGTAGTAGTCTGCTCGGGGAGCAGCGAACGCCGGCTCACACATGGGCAACAGGATCGCGGCGAGGCACAGAATGGTGCGCATGCATGTTACTCCTCGGGG
>JAAYVH010000327.1 GCA_012517255.1 Chthonomonadales bacterium | reverse complement strand
TTGAACTGTTCGTTCAACCGTGGAGGAGCGGACGCCATGCCGGACAGAGAGACAGAGCACAAGAACGAGCACGGACCTGCGCATCATCAAGCAGGCCACCATCATCACCGTTCGACACGAAGCATTGCGGGCCTACTGGGCCTGTTGGCTGCCGGCAGCGCTATGGCGTTGACAGCCCTCCCATCGAGAGCCAGAGATGAAGGGCCAGGATCCGGGGCGACTGTCAGGCTGGTCTCCCATCAAGGGGGGAGAGCCGAGCCTGCGATGGCGGCAGGGGAGGAACCCGCTGCCAGAGTCGCTTCACGCGGCAAGAGCCCCTTCAGGCTGGAAGGGGGCGTAGAGGGCGATACGCGGCTGGGCGTTCACGGTCAGGGTCCCGATGGCGTAGTGCTCCAGCAGGAGCAGATCAACGGCATACTCGTAACCCGACTGGGTCCCGGAATCCGTGAGATAGATGAAGTTTTCACCCGGATGATGGCGCTCACCACGATGCCTGGAGCTGCCTACGTACTCTGCTACCAGGGGCGGTTGGTGTATGCCGCCGGCTTCGGGTATTCGAATCTCGAGGATAAGATTCCCTTCACGCCATATACCCTTTGCGAGATCGGGAGCGTGTCGAAGCCGGTTGCCTCTATGGCGATATTGCGCTTGCTGGATGAAGGAGTGCGATTGCCAGACAGCAGCCGACTTGCCATAGATTCGCACCCTTACGATATCTTGGGCTGGCGAGCACCAGATGGGTCACTGCCGGAGGAACTCCGACGAGTAACAGTTAAGCATGCTCTTAATCATGAAATGCTCTACAAACACGCAGCAACAAGAGAAGAAGCTGCTCAAGCATTAGGAAAGAATATCAATGATGTCGTCGTTAAGGATCTTCACATTGCAAGCCTCAAGGAAGGCCTAGCCTTTGAACCTGGGAGCAAGTCACAATATAGCGGAGTGGGGCAATGCGTGATGGCTCGAACGACAGAGAAGCTTACGAACACACGTTTTGATATGTACTTGAGGGAGACTACATTCGCGCCGCTAGGAATTCAGGATGCGTTTTCGTTTAATTACTACGATATTGCCAGCGGTGTGCTACCACCTAGCTATCAATGGAACGCTCAGCGAGGGGAGTTCGTGCGGGAGGAGTTTCCGCCTCCAGCAGCTATCGGCTATGCAGATGCTGTTGGCTCCTTGGTTATGTCCCCCCTCTCTCTTGCGCGTTTTGGGGATCGCTTCCTGGACCTCTACCGCGACCCAGTCCGCATGGAAAGGATGATTATTGATAACAAAGTTGCTCCACATGGTGGCTATGCGCTTGGGTGGATTGCGGAACGTTTGGAAGATGGGTCCTTTGATTTGTACCACGGAGGGATGATTGGTGGTTGGAGAACTGAACTGAAAACGGGATGGTATGGTTTCTCCCATGTTTGGGTGTTTAATGCAGGGCCCGACGCATTTAACATCATCCCTGAGCCGCTTGGCAGACCTGCTATTTCAGATGATACATTTGGAAAGACTGGAATACCGCGGGAGCTCTTTCCTCCTGAGCTTCAGAATATTTTAAAGAGGCTGCGCCCAAGGCTTGATCGGCAAAGACAGGTCAACCTCTGGCGGCAAGCCGGCTTTCCGGACTAAGTGACCTCGAGCCTTCCCTGTATCAGGTCAGGTCAGGCGTGCGAGCTGCAGGGGGAGACCACAGCGGGCAATACAGGTCCCTGGTGACGCGGCGTCCGGGTGCGTGGAAGCTTCTCAACCTCTTCATATCCGCGCAGGGCCCGAGGCGCGGGGCGGGATCCTCATACGGGTTGCCGGGCTCCTGGGGGGCGAGCAGGCGAAGCCGGGGCAGCCTTACATGGTTCTCGATGCACCCGACGCTTGTCCTGGATATGCCCCGTTCCGATTCGATCGCTCGGACTGATCGCCTCTGCCGCCACTAGCGTCGAGCCTGCCGCAAGGATAGCGAGCGTCTTGCGGCGACTGACAGCACGCAATGCGGCATCTCGATGTACGCTCATGACCGAGGGGCTCCCCGGGCTGGCTTATCAGGACGCTGCAGCATACCCAGGGTAAGCCCCTCATCACCCAACCTGTCGGTCCGACACGCCTGGCCCCCTACTTCCATCCTGTCATGCGGGCGAGGCGGTCGCAGTAGGCGATCATGTTGGGCCAGCTTATGTCGGGCGGGATGCCGTGGTCGCAGCCGGGGATGTAGCCGCCGTCGCGCACGACGGGTTCGATGCGGTTCATCTCGGCTTCGAGCTCGGCCCCTCCGGCTGCCATGGCGCGCTTGTCCACGCCGCCGGTGAACGCCATCTGCCTGCCGAACTCGGCGCGCAGCGCAGCGATATCGTTGCCGGCCGCCACCTCGATGGGGTCGCACACGTTGATGCCGCATTCGATCCAGACGGGGATGAGGTCGCCGATGAAGCCGTCGCTGTCCACGTCGTAGATGGGCACGCCGTGGCTGTGCAGGATGTCGCCCCACTGCCGCCAGCAGGGCGCGAGGAACTCGCGACACATGGCGGGGCCGATCATGGGCTTCACTTTGTAGGCCATGTCTTCGGAGATGTGCAGGTAGTCGAATGTCACCATGGAGAGGACCCGCTCGAGCAGGCGCGAGCAGTAGTCGGTCCAGAAGGCGACCATGTCGCGGACGAGCGCGGGATCGTCCTTGAACGCGATGCAGAGCCCCTCGAAGCCGAGCCACTCGCGCATCTGCCAGAAGGGCCCGTGGAGGCCGACGCCGATGGGGTAGTCGCGTTCGGCAAGGACCGGCGCAAGCTCGGCGAGGTTGGCGGGTATGCGAGCGGGGTCCTCGGGGTCATAGCGCGCCTTCATGGCCTCCCAGTCGTCCCAATCCTCGACGGGACAGCGGATCCATCGCCGGGTCACGAAGTCCTTGGCCGAGCGAAGGTAGGAGACATCGAACTGCTTGGAGATCTCGCAGACGTTGCCTTTCCAGTCCTGCACGATGAGCGAGTCCTCCCGCTCCTCGAGGACCTTCTCCTCGAACTCGGGGATCATCGTGTGACGGATCCACACGCCCGGGCGAGGACCCGACGGCGGCGGCTCGATGCCGATGATCTCGCGGATGAGGGCATACCAGATGGCGCCCTCGGAGAGGCCCTGCGCACGCCAGGCGCGCAGCGTGGATTCACGGGGTCCCCCGGGGCTGAACGGAATGCGATCGGGCTTGCCGAAGAGCAGCGTCTCGAGATAGCGGTCTCGGTCGGTCACGACTCCCCCCTCTATGGGCGATCCTCGTGCTCCCTCACGCCAGAGCGGCCGAGCCTCGGAGCACGGGCGCGTCCAGGTTCCTGGCTACGCCAGATGCCTTACAACGAAGTCGGTGGTTATCTCGCCCCGTTTGTAGAACGGGCTGGCCATGATCCGCCGGTGCATGTCGAGATTCGTGGGCACGCCGGCGATCTCCGTTTCGTGGAGGCACCGCACCATGCGGGCGATGGCTTCGGCCCGGGTCGGCGCCCAGACGATCAGCTTGGCGAGCATGGGGTCATAGTAGGGCGGGACCTCGTAGCCGGGATAGATGTGCGTCTCGACGCGCACGCCGGGGCCGCCGGGCCACCGTACGCTCTCGATCTTGCCCGCCTGGGGAGCATAGCCCTGGTCCGGATCCTCGGCGGTGATGCGGCATTCGATGGAGTGGCCGGACATGCGCACCGACTTCTGGCCGATGGAGAGGGGTTCGCCGGCGGCGATGCGCAACTGCTCCTGAACGATGTCGAAGCCTGTCACGCACTCGGTCACGGGATGCTCAACCTGCAGGCGCGTGTTCATCTCGAGGAAGTAGAACTCCCCCTTCCGATCCACAAGGAACTCGACCGTGCCGGCATTCCTGTAGCCCTCGGCACGGGCGAGACGCACGGCCGCCTCGGCGATGCGGGTCCGCAGGGCGGCTGAGATCTCGCTGGCGGGGGCTTCCTCGACGAGCTTCTTGTGGCGGATGTTCTGGACCGAGCACTCGCGCAGCCCGAGGTGGACGACATGCCCATGGGCGTCGGCCAGCACCTGCGCTTCGATATGCCTCGGCTCCTGCAGGAGCTTCTCGATGTACACTTCCGGTTTGCCGAACGCGGCATCGGCCTCGGACATGGCCATCTGGAGACCGCGGGACATGTCGTCGGGATCATCCACGCGGCGTATGCCGGTGCCGCCGCCGCCGGCCACGGCCTTGATGTAGACCGGAAATCCGACTCGCTCGGCAATCCGAATGGCGTCGCTCTCGTTGCTGACCGGGCCATCGGAGCCGGGAATGATGGGCACCTTGGCATTGCGGGCGATCTCGCGGGCGCGCGCTTTGTCGCCCATATGCTCGATGACCGGCGCCGGAGGCCCGATGAACGTGAGATTGCAGGATTCGCAGGCCTCGGCAAAGGCGCTCTGCTCGCTGAGGTAGCCGTAACCGGGATGGATCGCTTCGGCGCCGGTGATGTGGGCGGCGGCGATGATGTTGGGCGCGTTCAGGTAGCTGTCGCGACTGGATGCCGGCCCGATGCAGACCGCCTCATCGGCGAGCTGAACGTGCAGCGAATCGCGGTCGGCGGTGGAGTAGACGGCCACCGAGCGGACCCGCAGTTCACGGCATGCCCGGATGATACGCACGGCTATTTCGCCGCGATTGGCTACGAGGACCTTACGAAACATGACGTGGCGCGATCATCCTCCCTGCGGATCCAGAGGGCCCGAGGCCCGTCCTCTCAGTACCCTTCATGTCCCGGGTGCGGACACTGGACGCGCCCGGAGGCTGAATCATACCGGTATGCCTCGCCGCCGGTCGGACATTTCAGCATATCTGCCGGCATCGCGAGCTCCGAGAGGTCGCTCGGCGGCTTGCCGTCCGGATCGGAGGTTGTCGCCGCTTGAATGCCCGCGCGCAACTGGTTGAGATTGCCCTGGCAGACCACGTCCCTCGCCTGCGATATGGGCCCGGTGTAGCGCTCCGAAGGTTTGGACCTGCTACCCACATACCGCGGCCACAGATAGGCTGCGACGGCGACCACGATCACCAGCACCACGAGCAGCTCGATCATGTTGAGACCTGCGGCTCGTCTGGCGCGTCCGGGGTTCTGGCCTGGCGATGCCATCACACATCCTCGCCCGGGAGATGCTCGATGTCGGACAGGGCAAACAGCGGCTGGTCATATTCGACCGGCGCTCCATCGTCCACGAGCACGCCCGACACCACGCCGTCGCGGGTAGCGCGGACCTCGCTCGGGAGGTTCATGGCCACGATCGTGCCTACGGTCTGGCCGCGCCGTACGGTGTCGCCCGGCCCTATGCGAGGCTCGGCATGACGGAACACGCCGACCCTCTGAGCGCGAATGGCCCAGGCGTCACGGGACTCCGTCTCGGATGCGGCTCCTGGACCAGGCGTGGGCTCGGGCTCGGGCGCCACGATCTCATGGAGATGCGAGACGCGGAGCGGCTCCTCGGCCGGTCCTCCGGGTTTGCGCACGGTGACGCGCAGGCCCTGCGCCCGGACGGTAACCGCCGTCACGGACGATCGGGCAACCATGTCTACGATCTGTTCGACGATATCGCTCATGCTTTGAGGGTGAAGATGAAGTACTCCAGCAGTCGGAGAGCCATGGTCGTCACAATGATCACGAGGCAGCCGATCATGATGAAGTTGGCCACGTCGCTGCTGGCTGTCGCGCTGGCGATGCTAACGTTGCTCGCGTTCGGATCGAACGACAGCTTGGCCATGACCCGATCCGCCGTATGCAACAGATCGCGCAGTGTCTGGAGGAGCGTTTCGATCTTCCAGAACGCCAGGGCGGGGATCGCGACGACCACGAAGGGCGCGATGAGCTGGTACTTGTGGCGCTGATGCTCGTTGTAGATGACGCAGTTGCGGCACCGCTCACGCTTCACAGCGATCGGCATCGAGGTATTCGTCGGGATGCGCACCTGCTCTTTGCGCACTTCGGGAATGCGGATCTGCTCGGGCCTGGGTCCCGTGGGCACGGAGCTTTCGGTGGGCGTCTCTGCGGCGCCCTGAAGCCCGGTGGAAAAATCCAGATTGCCGGTCTTCGGCTGGACGTCGAAGATATGGGCCAGGGACTGGCGGATGGTGACTTCCTCGCACATGCAGCCCACGCGCTCGCGCCAGCAGCGCCGGCGCAGATGATAGATCGGACATCGCACGCGAAGGGACTCGCGACAGAAGGGGAGCTGCCAGCAGGCCGCCAGCGCACCGATCATCGCCTCGCCTGCCGGCGCGATCTCCTTGGTGCCGCCGCCGTACTGCATGGCGGTCAGGTCCACCCTGTCGCCCCGACTGCCCTCAAGCACGCGCCGTATGATGTCGTAGACGATCAGCCCGACTCCGGGGACGATCAGGATGAGAGCCGCGATGCGCGCTTCGCCGTACAGCGCCAGCATGGGCAGGTTGCGCGCGTTCTCCCATGCCTGCACGGTGCCGGGCATCTGGGAGTCTACGAAGAACGGCACGCCGAAGTAGAGCAGCAGCGCCACGACGACGAGCGCATAGCCCAGCGACTCCTCGTCGTAGTACAGGATGACCGATGTGACCAGCAGGACGATCAGCGCGAGGTTGAAGTAGGCGATCGTGCCCTGAATGTTGGTCGCGATGCGAGCCTGGGTCGCGGCGTCCAGCGAACTCCAGTTCGCCACGCCGCCCGACATGAGCCCGTAGATGAGGTAGCCGCCCAGGGCCGCCAGGGCGACGACGGAGAGCTGCAGGAGCTTCTTCGTCCAATCGAAGAAGGCCTGTTCGAGTTTAGCAGTCGAGGTCCGTCCGCCCATTGGTCCCATTCGTCCCGTCGGTTTCGACGGAAACTGCCCCCGCCGCCCTACAGCCTATAACCCTATTTCACTCGCTCGAGATACTGATCCGTACGAGTGTCCACCTTGACTTTGTCACCGACATCCACGAAGAAGGGCACCTGAATCACGGCGCCGGTCTCGAGCGTCGCAGGCTTGGAGCCCCCCGACGCCGTGTCGCCGCGCACGCCGGGATCGGTCATGGCGACTTCCAGCTCGACGAAGAACGGCACTTCGACGCCTATCACCGTGCCGTCGTGTTCGACGACGGTGACTTCCATGCCGTCTTTGAGGTACTTGACCGGCTCGCCGAAGAGCGACTTGTCCACGCTGATTTGATCGTAGGTCTCCGTGTTCATCAGGTAGTACTCGTCGTCCTGATGATAGAGGTACTGCATGGGCTTCCGTTCGAGCCTCGCCTGCTCCATCTTCTCGCCTGCGCGGAAGGTCTTGTCAATGACGGCGCCGGTGCGCGCGTTCTTCAGACGCGTGCGCACGAACGCTCCGCCCTTGCCGGGCTTGACGTGCTGGAACTCGACGATGGTAAAGATCTCGTTGTCCTGTATGATGGACAGGCCGTTGCGGAAGTCACTGGTGTCAATCAACGTGCGGCAATCCTCCGATGTTCTTCGCCCTGCGTCCATTCGCGGATGCCAGAGCGGCGTATTGTAGCACATGGGCTCGGGGTGGGCGAGGAGACACGCAGGAGGAGGGCGCCCATGCGGAACGCAGAGACCTTGAGCAGCCCGGCGCAGTCGGCGCCCACGCAGGGCGATGTGACGAATCCCGTGCGCTCGACGAGCAGGAGGGGCGTGCCCTTCTCGATGAGCTGCCACTCCCGGCGATAGCGGGTCGGCGGCACGAAGCCGTTGATCTCCAGTGTCTCCCGGACGCACCAGACGATTCGGCTCGATCGCTCGCGTTCGCGCCTACCGCGGCGCACGACCCGGACGGCGATGCAGCCGAGCTCCGCCGCCAGATGTAGCTCCCGTTCCTGGCTGGTTCCTACCGTGTGAGTCACATTTTGTGACACCCACATGTGTACATATATTGGCTTTAGTTTGTCTGTGGGTCTTGAAGGAGACAGAAAGCCTCCTGCCGAAGTGTGTATGTGCAAACACAACACAAGGAGGAGGCTTTCCACAATGTTATTTAATCACAGGAGCGATGATGTCCTGCTG
>JAAYVH010000326.1 GCA_012517255.1 Chthonomonadales bacterium | reverse complement strand
GTCCTTGTCGGCGCGCCGATCAAACGCCCTGGGAAACGTCCGGTAGTATCGGGCCAGCGCCGACCGAAAGCCCCAGGCTGGATCAACGTCCCAACGGGCGACAGAGACCCGCGCGGCCCCCCGCCCCCGTTCACTGTTGCGGACGTTGTCGGAGACCAGAGCGACATCGAACGCTGCATAGAGAAGCCGTGACGATGCATGGTATCCGAAGCGAACAACTCGCGGCCCGTCGGCAGGATTCACGCCTATGGCGCGCCCGAAACGCGGACCGGTCGCGCATGCCAGTGGATACAGCGACTGCATACCCGTCGCGCCGACGCCGACACGCACGAGGTTTGCGTGCTCGCCGGCATCGCTGCACCGCGTACTGCGCCGCATGTCGTGCCACCACACCACATCACCGCTGGGGACACGCTCTACGTAGTAGATCGACAGACACCGGTTGCGACCGGCGGCGTCAAGGACCCTCAGGCCAGCGGCTCCCGGCTCATGCGTGAGTCTATCCACGGCTATCTGCAACGCCTTGCAGCCGGAGCCGTTCACAAGCCCGCCCCGTGCCACCAAACGTAGCGGCCCGTTGGCCCCCACATCGCGCACGAACCAGGCCGAACTCGCGCCTGACGGCAGCCTGGGAGCCCCGATCGGCTGCCCGTCAAACGTCGCCTCGGGAGCGAGCTCGCGGACGCTGAAGTCGTCGAACCAGACGGTCCCCGTGTGATGGCGGAAGAGAGCGTGCACGAGCAATCGCTTGATGGGTTTCGTGGGGAACACCAGTACCTGACGCCTCTGCCAGTCATGCGTTCCCACCGAGAAGGGGGCCGTCTGCCCCCAGAGCGGCGTACCGTCGGTATGCACGAGGTCCACATATACCGAGTAGTCGTTATTGCGGAATCCGCCTACGCTTTCTGCCTTGCTCCACCCCGTGATAAGAATCGGCCTCGGCGCCGCCTGATTGAGAGTGATCGTCGCGGTTGCACCCCTGCGGTCTTCGTAGGCCCCATTGCGGCACACGATCGCCCGTGTGCCTGTCCGCACAGTTTCCCCGGTCACGCTGTAGCCTTGCTCGAAAGGCGCCCAACCGACCGCGCTCGTTCCCGACACGAGCTCGAAACCCGGGCTCTGCAGCAGCTCCTCCGACCTGACGCCGCCAAACACGGCGATCTGTCCCATGACCAGGATGATCGTGCATGCCACGGCGGGCAGCATCGGTCTGGTCACGGCTTATCGCCCCCGGTTCCTGCGGTCGCGCCACGGGTGCCGCGCTGCGTCAACGGCACGCCGGCGGCGCACAGCGGGCAGGCATCGGGACTGTATGCGGGCACGTCGAGCGTCGCCAGCGCCGTCAGAGGAGCATCGAACCGAACTTTGCCGCCGCTTCGGTCGGCCAGCACTCCGATCCCGGCGACCAGGGCGCCGTGCCCTTCGACCACCGCGACGCATTCACGCACGGAAAGACCCGTTGTCAGAATGTCATCTACGATCACCACGCGCTTGCCGGGCGGGAGCGTCTGTCCTCGCCGGAGCGCTCGACCGCCCTCCACCGCCTCGGCATACCGCGCCTCCAGTCCGAGCACGCGCGCGACGCAGTAGGCGATGATGATGCCGGCCGTCGTCGGTCCCAGCACGTAGTCGGGCTCGTAGACCGCCAGACGCGACGCCAGCGCCTCAGCCATGGGCTCGAACGCCGCGGGCCTTTCCACGAGCCGGAACTTCTCCAGATACCGGTCGCTGTGCAAGCCCGAAGACAGGCGAAAGTGCCCGGTCAGCAGGGCCCCACATTCGGCGAACAGCTCGACGACCTCCGATTCTGTCATGTGCGCTCCTCAGTCCCTCCGCCAGTATGAACAGCATCGCGCACAGATAGTGAGATCCCCATCGGCGCTGAGTCGCTGTCGGTGCCTCTGAAACTCGCTTCCGTTCCAGACGTCGGTGAAGCTATCCCGAGTAATGTTGCCGCAGACGACGCCGAAGCAGGGTGAGATGTCGCCATTGGGCAGAATATCCGTGTTGATCCAGGCGCAGGCCGCCTTGATGCGCCGAACGAACGTCTCCGGCTCCTGATAGTACAGCCTGGTTTCCGCAGGGCTCAGGTCGGGATGCACGAACACCGGAACACCCGATGCCCGACGCTTGATCTCGGCGATCGTGTCCATGACGATGGCGGGGTCCATATCTGGAGCAGCGCCACCGCCCCACTCAGCCGGATCGAGGTAGTGCTCCTTGCCCCAGCGGTCGTTGAGGGCATGCACCATGGCATCCGTCAACATCCACAGATGCTGAACGTTGATACACTCGGCGCCGAAGCGCTGTGCCGTCTCTACCACGTCAGCCGCATCGCGATAGTTCGCAGGCGAGAGCGAGCAGTTGAGCACAAGGGCCGGTCCGCTCGTTCGTCGCCTGCGGCACGCTTCCCTGAGCGCCTCCAATCCTGCGCGCATACGCTGATGCGCAACCGATGATCCTCGAACGCGATTGTGCACCTCCTCCCCGCCGTCCACGGAAACGACTAGGATGTGCATCGGCTGTTCGGCAATCTCATCCGCAAGGCGCTCCAGCGTTGTCCCGTTGGTGGTCACGCCACAGAGGAGGCCCCGCTCGCGAACCGTCCGAAGGAGCGGGATGAAACCCGGGTACAACGTCGGCTCCCCGCCCGTGAACCATATGTAGGGCTCGTAGGGCGCAACATCGTCAATGAGGCGCGCCCAGGATTCCACCGGCAGGCTGTCGCGGGGATGCGCCTCGACGGCCCCGGAAGCGACAAACGCACACATGGAGCAACGGAGATTGCAGCAGTAAGTTGGCTTCAGCGTGATGCCAAGGGGCCGAGCGCTCGTTGGGCTCCCGGTTTCGAGCTCACGCTTTAGAGACCGCCTTCTAGCACGCGTGCGCAGATACCACTGCAGCAGACTCGGATGGGCGATGATGGTGTGCGCGACGGTTCGCGCGACGCCGCCCAGACTCATGGCCTCAGTAGTCTACCGGTCTGAGGTAGTAGTCGTTGATCGAGGTGGATGAGAGCATGGCCGTCGTGGGCATGTGTCGTTTCCAATGGGTCGAGTCCACTTTCTGTTTGACCAGCCGCACATCGTCGGCCGAGAAGCCCATTTCGATCAGCCTCTCCGCTGTGAAGCCGCGCAACAGGAGATGCAGAATGCGGTCGGCACGCGCGTATGATATGCCGAAGTCGTCCTCATCGGTCTGTCCGACGATCAGGTCCGCGGAGGCCGGCTTGCTCACGATCACGTCGGGCACGCCCATGTGACGGGCTAGCTGCCAGACTTGCGTCTTGAACAGGTCACCCAGCGGATTAACGGGCGGAGCGTCATCCGCATGCCACGTGAAATAGCCAAAGAGCCGCTCTGTCTTATTGCCGGTGCCCACGGGCAAAGCGGGGAGGCCGGCCGACAGGTCGAACAGCACGATCATGCGCATGCGAGCCATCACGTTGCCGCGACGACGCTGATCGGCATCAGGCGCCGTACGCAGATAACCGTCCACGGCATCGGAGATATCCACGGTGCGGCACTCAATGCCGAGCTTGTCGGCAACCAGCGACGCGTGTTCAAGGCTATCGGGACTGCTGGTTCGATAGGGCATACGCACCCCCACCACCGCCTCGCTCCCCAAAGCGCAGGCGCAAAGGTATGCTGTGAGTGAAGAATCCACGCCCCCGGACAAGCCAATGACTACGCGAGAGAACCCGCGACGCCGCACCACCTCATCCTTCAGGAAGGCACAGAGCCATTCGGCCACCACCTCGCAATCCATGTCGAGGTAGCGATCGGAGGCCGGGTCGAAATCGGCGGCCCTGATCACTTTGAGCTGGGCACCAACCGACATGTCACCTACCTCCTCCAGGGTCCATCCTCGCCCCAAGCGCCTCAAGCTGGCGAACCAGATCGGACAGGGCGGTCTCGAGATCGGCCAACAGAGGCGTCGCACGCCGCGCAAGACCGATATCGCTGCTCTCGATCCGTGCCCTAACGATACATGGCTCGATGGCAGATCCGCGCGCCATCACATGTCCCCACGGATCGTAGATGCTCGACGATCCGGTGAAGCCCTTGCCGCCCTCGAAGCCAACCAGGCCTGCGTACACCACAAAGATGCCGTGCTCCTCGGCGAGAGCCTGAAGTAAGCGGTCCCACCGTCGCAGGTTCCCGATGCCGTCACTGCCGAACTCGCGCCCGGGCGATGCGCTCAATACCGCGACGATCTGTGCGCCGTCGAGGGCGGCGATGGTCCCGCTGATGGAGTGCCACGCATCCTCACAGATCAGCACCGCAATCCGGCCCAATCGCGTGTCGAAAGCGGCAATGGATCGCCCGCGGGCAACGAACCTCTCTTCGTCAAACACGCCGTAGGTGGGCAGGAAGAACTTGCGATGGACATGACGGAGCGCCGGCTCGGTATCGGGCGTCTGGGCCGATGTGAGGGTCGCATACAGCCCCGAGTTGTAACAGTGGCCGTTCCGGCTCTCATAGAACCCGATGGCGACATCAACCACGGCTCCGGGACGGACAACATGCGTGCGGTAGGTCGTCAGGAGGTCCGTGAACACGCGGTCTGCGCTCAGCGCATGCTCACCGACTCCCCCCTCGAGAAAGTAGCCCGTGAGCGCCGTCTCCGGGAAGACCACGAGGTCCGGGGGTGTACCCGACTGCTCAAGTTGGCCCAGCACGCGCCCCACCGTCTCGAGATTGGCGGCGTAATCGCCTTTGCTGGGCGCGAACTGCGCGGCTGCAACTTCGATGTGCAATCCATGCCTCCGTCGGGAGCAACCTGCGCATCAGAACAGCGCCGCTAGCAGGCTCCCGAGACGCTTAGTATACGGAGGGGACTGCGTGGCGTCAAGCCCGGCGCGGACGCCAGTAGTTGCGCAGGGCGAGGACCAGGATCCCAAGTGTCACCGCCGACCACGTTGCCGCCCAGAACCACGGCGTCAGCCCGAACATGCGCGCCATGAACACCGCATCGTTCGGCACGTCCGTGGCGGTGGTCAGCCAGAGGAGACTCCTCACGTCCAGCAGAGCGTTCAGACAGAGTTGAACCGCCAGAAAGCTGGCCGCGAAGTCTGCGGCGGCAGCCGGCAACCATCGGATGAGAGCCCCGATCGCGACCACGATGAACACCCCGGCCAGAAATCCGAACGGATTGCGCACCCAGAGCAGCGTGATCGCCAGTACCGAAGCAGCCATCAGTACCAGCGCGTTGCGTCCATTGCGCCATCGGCTCAAGAGGAGCAACCCGGCGCCGGCGGCCGCAGCGCCGACGTAGCCGGCAGGATAGATCAGCAGAGGGATGCCGCCCAGGGTCTCGGTGAGCCCGCTGCCGGTCGGCGCTATGCTGATGCTGGCTACCGAGCCGCCGGTCAACACCGCTGCCATGGCGTGTCCGGCCTCATGGACCAGCGTTACGAAGAGCCGGATCGGATACGCGACGATGAAGGCGCCCGGAATGTACCAGAACACGACAGACGCCGCCGACGTTGCCAGCAACATGCGTCTAGACTGCGAGTGGGGACCCGTTCGGCTCATCGTCTCTCTGGGCTTCCTTCGTGCTCCGGCGAATGCTCGAACCGCGACGGCGTCACGCGCGGGAGATGGTCGGTTGCCATGGCATCGAGCTCATAGCCGTCGGAAGCGCCCCTGAGCCAGCGCGGATATGCCGCCGCCGCTATCATGGCCGCGTTGTCCGTGCACAGGTGCGCCGAAGGCGCAACGCAACGCAAGCCGTTGCGCCGGCATGCGTCTTGCATCCCGGCGCTGAGCGCCCGGTTCGCCGCCACCCCTCCACCTATCGCCACTGCTGAGACTCCTGCTATCTCCGCTGCCCTCACGGTCTTGCTGACGAGGACCTCTATGATCGCCGCCTGCAGCGAGGCAGCCACATCCTCATGACGGACTTGCGTGCCTTCCAGTTTCGCAAACCGCGCCACAGCCGTCTTCAGACCGCTGAAGCTGAAATCGAGGCTATCGCCGAGCCACGCGCGCGGGAATGCCACTCGGGTTGGATCACCCGCGGCGGCAAGCCGCTCGATGTGAGGCCCCCCCGGATATGGG
>JAAYVH010000325.1 GCA_012517255.1 Chthonomonadales bacterium | reverse complement strand
GCCCAGCGTGCAAGGGAAGCGGCGCGCAAGCACGCCGATCTCGTGCGGCGACAGAGCGCCCTCGAAAGCAACTCGCTGCCTGGGAAGCTCGCAGACTGCACCGAACGCGATCCTTCGAAGTGCGAGCTGTTCCTCGTCGAGGGCGATTCGGCGGGCGGCTCTGCCAAGCAGGGGCGCGATCGTCGTACGCAGGCCGTCCTGCCTCTCAGGGGCAAGATCATCAACGTGGGCAAGGCAAGACTCGACAAAGTCCTTGACAACAACGAGATTCGGGCGCTGATCACGGCTCTGGGCACAGGCATAGCTGTCGGCGAAGCGTCCGATGCCAACGGCGAATCCGCAGAGAGCGACAACGGCAACGATACCAACGGCAACGGCTCCAACGGCAAGAAGAACGGCTACGACCTGAGCAGGCTCCGCTACCACAAGATCATTCTCATGACCGACGCCGATGTGGACGGCGACCACATACGCACGCTCCTCCTTACGTTCTTCTGGCTCTATATGCGGCCTCTTATCGAAGAGGGTTATGTCTATGTGGCTCAGCCCCCGCTATTCCGCATACGGGTCGGCAAGGATACGCAGAAATACGCGCAGAGTGAAGCCGAGCGCGATCAGTTGCTCAAAGAGCTCAAGGGCAAGCGGGATATCGTTATCACGCGCTTCAAAGGGCTCGGCGAGATGGACGCTGTGGACCTGTACGACACCACCATGGACCCTGAGAAGCGCAAGCTTGCCCAGGTGGACATAGCCGACGGGCTCGCAGCTCAGGAGATGTTCGATATCCTGATGTCGCAGAAGGTTGAGCCTCGACGAGACTTCATCGTCCGCCATGCCCGCGAGGTCTCGGACGTTGACTGGCATGGCTAATGCCTCAGGCCGATGACATCCTGTCGGTTCTGACCGACCCAGCGCTCCAGCCTGTTGCCGAGCGAGTCGTCAGAGGCGAGCGGCTAACCCGTCCGGACGGACTCCTCCTGTATGCGACGGATGACCTGACGGGCGTCGGTGCGCTCGCCAATGCCGCGCGCGAGAGGATGCACGGGCGGCGGACCTGGTACGTCCGCAACCAGCACATCAACTACACCAACGTCTGCAACAAGCAGTGCCGGTTCTGCTCATTCGCTGCGAACATCGGCGGCGGCGGTCCGCAACCCTATACGATGGCGGTGGACGAGATCCGCGATGCGCTTCTGCGCTATGGCGACGCGCCCATCACCGAGGTCCATATCGTCGGCGGCATCCATCCGCACCTTCCGTACTCCTACTATCTCGACGTCATCCGTGCGGTACGCGCCGTGCGCCCCGACGTGCACATCAAGGCCTTCACGGCTGTGGAGCTGGACCAGATCGCGCACGTGGCCGGGAAGCCTCTGGCGGATGCGCTCATGGACCTGAAAGATGCCGGGCTCAGCTCCGTCCCTGGCGGCGGCGCCGAGATCCTCAGTGATCGAGTGCATGCGCTTCTGCATCCGTGCAAACTGACGCCCGACCAGTGGTTGGAGATCGCGCGCACCGTCGCACAGGCCGGCCTGCCCCAGTACGCAACGATGCTCTACGGGCACATTGAGACCATCGAGGAGCGGGTAGATCATCTGCTCCGCCTGCGAGAACTCCAGGATGAGACCGGCCATCTTCTCGCGTTCACCCCTCTGTCGTTCCATCCAGACGGCACGCGCCTGTCGCATCTACCGGGGCCGACGGCGCTCGATGACCTTCGGGCGGTGGCGGTCGCGAGACTGATGCTCGACAACGTGCCGCACATCAAGACGTTCTGGATTATGAACACCACGCCGGTATCGCAGATCGCACTATGGTACGGCGCCGACGACCTCGACGGCACGGTGGAGGAGTACAGGATCACCTTCGCGGAGGGCCGCCGAGGCGACGTGCGACAGGCGATGAGCGCCGAAGCCATGGTGAACCTCATCGAGGATGCTCGATCCGTCCCGATAGAGCGAGATGGGCTCTACCGGGAGGTGCGGCGGTGAACGCTGCGCGCGACCTGCTCGCAGATGTTCGCAGCCATCGGCGGATCACCCCGGCCGAGGCCATGGCGCTCGGGCAGGTGTCGGATCTTACGCGGCTGGCATCGGCCGCCCATGCTATGCGGCTGCGTCATAACCCGGATCGCGTGGTGACCTACGTCATCGGGCGCAACATCAACTACACGAACGTGTGCTGGATGCGCTGCAGGTTCTGCGCCTTCTATCGGGTCCCCGGCAGCGCCGACGGCTATGTGCTGAGCCGAGAGGAGCTCGTTGGCAAGGTCCGCGAGATGATCGAGGCAGGCGGCATCGAGGTTCTTCTGCAGGGCGGGCTGAACCCCGCGCTCGGCATCGAGTGGTATGAGGACCTCTTTCGAGCGCTGAAGGCTGAGTTCGGTCCGCAAGGGTTGATCCTCCATGCTCTCTCGCCGGCAGAGATCATCTATATCGCGCGGCGTGCGCGACTTACTGTGGCCGAGTGCCTTAGCCGGCTGCGCGAGGCGGGACTCGACAGCATCCCGGGTGGCGGGGCCGAGATCCTGACGGAGAACGTGCGGCTGGCGATCGCTCCCTTGAAGACCACTGCAGACGAGTGGATCGGATGTATGCGCGAGGCCCATCGGCTTGGCATTCCGTCGACGGCGACCATGATGTACGGATCAGTGGACACGTGGGGCGATCGCGTCGAGCACCTTGCGCGCATTCGGGATCTGCAGGACGAGACGGGAGGTTTCACCGCCTTCATTCTGTGGCCGTTTCAGCCCGACGGTACCGAGCTGGGGGGGCGCCGCACCGGAGCCTTCGACTACCTCCACACCCTTGCCGTCAGCCGCATTTTCCTCGACAATATCCCGCACATTCAGGCCTCCTGGGTCACCATGGGGCCGCGCGTGGCGCAGATATCGCTGTCCTATGGCGCCGACGACTTCGGTTCCACCATGATGGAAGAGAATGTCGTTTCGGCCGCAGGTTGCACATTCCGGGTGGGACCTGACGAGATTGAGCGCCTGATCCGCGCTGCGGGCTACGAGCCCTCGCGTCGGACCACCAGGTACGAGCGTCTCGGCCCAGCGCCATCGCAGGTATAATGGTGCGCATTCGGCCGGCGCGCGTCCGCAGTGTCGCGCGGCTGGCTCCCCAGAGGAGGCCACGCATGCGTCCGCCGACCCGCCCTGTCCTGTGGCGCCTCGGCATCCCCATTGCCCTCATCGTGTCCGGCATCGGGCATGCACGCGCCCAGGATCGGCAGACGAGCTGGTACGGCATGTACATGAACGGTCGGAAGATCGGCAGCATGTCGTTGACGACCGAGCCTGTAACCGAAGGCGGCGTCACGCGCGTGCGTCTGACGACCGTAAGCTCCGTTTCCCTCACGATGATGGGCACGACGATCCGGCAGGATACCACGGCCATCTCAGTCTGCGACACGGCGCTCCGTCCGCTCCGGCAGGAATACACCATCGAGTCCGGCGGCAGCACGATGCGGCTCAAGGCCACATTCGGGGCGAATGCCGTCACGTGCCTCGTCGAGGCCGGAGGCTCCCCGTCAAAGAAGACCGTGCCCATTCCGAAAGGCGCCGTACTGACAGCGGACTCCAGCTTCATGGGTGTCGGCAGCGCCCCGAAGATAGGCACGCGGGCAACGCTGTACTATCTGAACCCTCTCACGGTGGCGATCGAGAAAGCCGCTGTTAAGGTTGACGCTGTCGGCAAGGCGACTCTGGGGGCCGAGACGTACGATGCCTATCGCGTGACCGCCAGTACGCCGCAGGGCGCGGTGGTCTCGTGGCAGACAGAAAGCGGCGAGCTCCTCTGGGCGAGGCTGCCGCTCGGTATGGCGATGTATCGCCTCACCGAGACGGCCGCAAAGTTTCCAGGGACGCCTGAGCCCAGCACTTCCGAGAGCCTCGTCCGAGACTCCGAGGTATCCGAGGACTTCGCCGCCGCCACCTCGATCGTGCCGGATCGACCCATACCGAACCCGCGCCAAGCGCGCAAGCTGACGCTCGAGATTGGCGGGATACCCGATGACTATCAGCCGATATCCGATCGTTGGCAAAAGGTACGGAAAGCCGCGGTGTCGCAGGTTGGCGACGGCAAGGCGGAACGCGTGTTCATCTTTGAGGTGGCGACGGCTGGGAGACCTCGAACCAGGCCGAAGTCCTCGTCATTGCCGGCAGACGTGGCACGTTACGCGAAGGCGGCTCCGTATCTTGACCAGGACCGCCCGGGGATACGCGACCTCGCCAAACGACTGCGCGATGCCACGGGAAACCCCGCCATGACGGCGTCGCGGATCCGCGCCTGGATTCACAAGAACATGACGCCCGATTTCGGCATCGGCGTGCCGCGCTCCGCGCTGGATGTCCTCAAGCGCAAACGCGGAGTTTGTCGCGACTATGCGACGCTGTTCGCTGCACTGGCTCGTTCGGCCGGCATACCGACGCGGCTGGCCGGCGGCATAGTCTACGGCGAGGGCCGCTTCTACTACCACGCCTGGGTGGAGTGCTGGCTTGGGCAATGGATTCCCTACGATGCGACGTTGCCGACGGACTTCGTGGATGCAACCCATGTGAAGTTCTCGCAAGGCGATCCGACCGACATGATGGAGGTCGCCCGCGTGATCGGAAAGCTCAGCATCAGGGTGATCGAGGCGGAGCCATGATTCGCAGATGCGGTGTAGGGCGCATAGCGGAGTGGATCCCGCGACTGACGGGAGGGTCTGCAATCCGAATCTGACAGAAAGGAGGGATCGGGACATGGGAATGCGCGGCTTCAGGCAGTGGTTCGCAATCCTATTTACGCTTATTTCCACAGCCATCGCATTCACGCTCAGTCGGTCCATCAGTTGGCACGGGATGGGCGAGTTCCCCTCGCTGGCGGAACTCGACAGAACGTTGCCGGGCTATCGGCAGTTCCTTGTCGGGGCGACTACCGTGCTGGGAGCCCTGCTGGGCGCGATCATCGGCCCGAAACTCGCCGCTAAGCTCGTTGCCATGGGCAACGCGCTCGACCGCATGTCGGCGCGCGACAAGGTGGCCGTGGTCATGGGGGTGGTGATCGGCGTACTCATCACGCTGCCGTTCCTCGTGCTGCTCGCGCGTGTGCCGGGCGTAGGGCTGCCGATCGGCGCGCTGCTTGGGTTCACTTTCGTCTATCTCGGCATCAGGGCCAGCATGGGCATGAAGGACGAGTTCCTGTTCATCGCCCGGCCAACGGATGCGAGCAAGGGCGCCAGCCATCAGCCCGTGGAAGGCATCAAGCTCCTGGACACCAACGTGATCATAGACGGGCGCATCGCGGACATCTGCAAGGCTGGGTTCATCGAGGGCACTCTGTATGTGCCAGGTTTCGTTCTCGATGAGCTGCAGCACATTGCCGATTCGAGCGACTCGCTCAAGAGAGCGCGAGGCCGTCGTGGCCTCGATATCCTCAATGCCATGCAGAAGGAGCTCACGCTGCTCGTCCGCACGCTCGACGACCGAATCGGACCGGAGGCTGGCCGCAACGACGAAGTGGACACGCGGCTCGTAATGCTCGCCAAGAAGCTCAATGCCAAGATTATAACAAACGACTTCAACCTGAACAAGGTGGCTGAGCTTCAGGGCGTGACCGTCCTGAATGTGAACGAGCTGGCCAATGCGCTCAAGCCGGTCGTGCTGCCGGGCGAGGACATGTCGGTCACCATCATCCGCGAGGGCAAAGAGATCAATCAGGGTGTCGCCTATCTCGATGACGGCACCATGGTTGTGGTCGAGGATGGCCGACGATCCATCGGCGAGAATGTGGACGTGGTGGTCACCAGCGTGCTGCAGACGGTCGCCGGGAAAATGATCTTCGCGCGCATGAAAGATGGCAATGGCGAGACGGAGGAGTCCCATGAGAGTGGGCGCTATCGTGCCGGCGGCGGGCAGCGGTACAAGGTTCGGTAGCGGTCAGCCCAAGCTCCTCGTGACGGTAGCCGGCAGAACGGCGCTCGAGTGGTCTGTGAACGCGCTCGCGGAACACCCGCGCATCGACGTGATCGTGATCGTTGCAGGAGCGCAGGTCTGGGACGCGGCGAGCACGGCGTGGGGCTCGCACCCCAAGGTGGCGGCCGTGGTTGCCGGTGGTCCGACACGGTGCGACTCCGTCGAGGCCGGGCTTCGAGCGTTGCCGCCGGACGTAGATGTCGTCCTTGTACATGATGCAGCCCGGCCCGCAGTGGACGCAGACACCATCGCCGCCGTTCTCGACGGAGTTGCGCGTGTCGGCGCTGCAGTGCCGGGCGTTCCCGTGGCCGATACGATGAAGCGGACCGCCGACGATGGATTGGTCAACGAGACTGTCTCACGCGAGGGCCTGTGGGCTGTCCAGACCCCTCAAGGGGCGAGGCGGGAGGCGCTGGAAGCGGCGTATGCCATGAGACGAGAGAATCCCTCTGGCCGGTTGCCGGCTTCGGATCTGACCGATGAAGCCGGGCTGCTTGAGAACGCGGGCATTCCGGTCGCAGTTGTGCCCGGCGATCCTGACAACATCAAGCTGACCACGGCTGCCGATGCCGCCCGCCTGGCGACGATTCTGGAGGGGCGCACGCGCACGCCGGGATCGCGGTCAGAGACCTCCGAACCGATGAGGGCGCCGGACGGGTCCGTCCTGCCGTGCGTGAGGACCGGCATCGGCTACGATGTCCACCGACTGGTGGAGGGACGACCGCTGTGGCTCGGAGGCGTGCAAATACCGCATGCTCGCGGGCTCGAAGGGCATTCGGATGCCGACGTCGTAATGCATGCTGTGTGTGATGCGCTGCTCGGGGCCGTCGGCGAGAGCGACATCGGTGTGCTGTTCCCGAACACCGATCCGCGCAATCGGAACCGGCCCAGCCGCGAGTTCGTTGCTGAGGCTGCTCGACGCGTCCGGGAGAAGGGGTACGAGATCAGTAACATCGATGTGGCGCTTCAGGCTGAGATGCCGCGCATCGGTCCGCATCGCGAGGCTATGCTGGCCGCGCTGGCCGATGCGGCCGGCATCTCGACAACGCGGATCGGCTTGAAGGCAACCACCAACGAAGGCCTTGGATACGTTGGCCGCCATGAGGGTATCGGCTGCTACGCGGTGGCCACCGTCATCCGTACCATGAGCAGGGACTAGGATCAGACACTCGATCGGCGCTGTGCCATTCCCAACGAAGGAGCGTGCTATGACACTGGAGATCAGAGCAACGGGCCATACGGTCCCGGAGAAGGTGAGGCAGTATGCTGAGCGGAAGGCTTCGCGATTGGCGAAGCTGTTCGGCGATGTTCAGCACATGGAGCTGTCTGCCGCGCTCGAGCGAGGGCTCTATGTGGTGGAGTTCACCGTGGAGGGCGACTCCGTGCTGCTCCGAAGTCAGGAGCGGAACGACGATCTGCGAGCCGGCATCAATGGTGTCATGGACAAGGTCGAGCGACAGGCCGTCAAGTACAAGGGACGCGTCCGCGATGACCGGAGACGGCCCCAGGCCGAGAAGCTGTCGGAGGCCGGGGAGGAGGCGGAACTGGAGATCGAGGACGAAGAGCCCTTTGCCCCTGTCATCGCGCGGCGCAAACGCTATGCCATGAAGCCCATGTCGGTTGACGAGGCGGCGCGTCAGATGGAGCTGGTCAGTCATGCGTTCTTCCTCTTCCGCAACGAAGAGTCCGGCGAGATATGCGCGCTCTACCGGCGCCATGACGGCACCTATGGACTGATCGAGCCCGATGTCTGAGAGGCGCAACGCATCGGTCCGCAAGATAGGAGTGCTGACCAGCGGCGGCGATGCCCCCGGAATGAACGCCGCGTTGCGCGCCGTGGTCCGAACGGGCATCGGTCTCGGTCTGGAAGTGGTGGGCATCGAGCGGGGCTTCCACGGCCTGGTCTACGACCAGATTAGGCCGATGGACGCACGCTCGGTGAGCGGCATCATCTATCTCGGCGGCACCATTCTCCGTACCGCCCGCAGCCAGGAGTTCAGAACTGCCGAGGGCCGGCAGCGCGCCATCGAGACGCTGAAGCGTCACGGCATAGACGGGCTGGTGGCCATCGGAGGCGACGGCACCTACTGCGGAGCTGCGGCTCTTGTGGGGGAATGCGATGTGCGCGTGATCGGCGTGCCCGGTACCATTGACAACGATATACCGGGCACCCTCTACACGATCGGCTTCGACACGGCGGTGAACACCGCGCTGGAATGCATTGACCGCATCCGAGATACCTCCGAAGCGCACGAGCGGGTGTTCGTGGTGGAGGTGATGGGTCGAGAGGCCGGGTTCATCGCCATGGAGTCCGGTCTGGCTGGCGGCGCTGAGGCAGTTCTCGTTCCCGAGTTGCCCTTCGACATGGGGGAGCTGTGCGCGAGAGTCCGGAGCTGGCAAGAGCGGGGGAAGAAGTCCTCCATCATCGTCGTTGCCGAGGGCGCTGCTCGGGGCGAGGATGTCGCCCGCTGCATCGAGCAATCAACGGGTATCTCAGCCCGGCTGACGGTCCTGGGCTACATCCAGCGCGGCGGCAGACCGACGGCACGCGATCGTTCGCTGGCAACGCGCCTGGGATACACGGCGGTTAAGCTCATCGCGGAGGGGCAAAGCGGCGCCGCAGTCGGAATCAGTGAGGGCGAGGATGTGCGCGCCTATCCATTGGCTCATGCGGTGAGCGGCAAACGCGTTCTGCCGCCCGATATCGGCGACGTCGCCCGGATCACAGCCGGGTGACGGTCAGAAACGGCCCGCACTGATGCGAGCGTCCAGACGCGCATGAAGATTGAGGAGTTCAGGCAGCTCGTCCGCAAGGAGTTCGGCCGCAATCTGGAACACGCGACTCCTGCCAATGTACGCGACTTCCTCGACGGTCTCAGTCAGCAGGAGTTCGAGGGGAAGTTGAAGCGGCGCATCGTGCTGAATGAGCCCAAGACGACCTACGAGGAGATCCTCAAGGACTTCTTCTCACGGGTGCTCGACCTGCCGGAGGATGAGGCCGTCATCCTCCTCTGGACGATGGCGTTCGAACTCTCCTTCGAGATGCTCGAACGTCATCTGGCCGATCGGTTCAACGCTCTCTTTGGCGAGGGCGCCTGACGTTCTCAGTCCACGAAGTGGAGCTCGAGCGGCGTCGGTACCAGACCACGCTGGGCTCCCTCTTCGAGGAACATGCGGATGCTCCGACGCCCTGCCTCGCCCATGTCAACGGTCCAGTCGTTGACATACATGCTTACGAACTCGTCGGCGGTGCGGTTTTCGAGCCCGCGCGCGAACTGCAGCGCGTAGCGCAGAGCCTCCTGGCGGTTTTCTAGCGCCGCCACGATGCTGGCCCGCAGCGCCGCCGACGCCTGACGCTGGATCTCCTCGGGCAGATCGCGCCGGATCACGTTGACGCCCAGGGGCAGCGGAAGACCGCTCCGCTCCTTCCACCAGGCCCCGAGGTCAACAATCTGCTTCAGACCGACGTGGCGATAGGTAAGTTGCCCCTCATGGATGATGAGTCCCGCGTCGGCCGAGCCATCGCGGACGGCCTCCATGATGGAGTCAAACGGCATGACCTGGTACCGCAGGGCCGACCGCTTCAGCTCGCCGCTGTGGTGCACGACGTCGCCGGACCACCACAGACGAAGCGCAAGGAACGCGCTGGTCATCTCGCCCGGCACTGCGATGAGGGCGCCCTCCAGCTCCGAGGGCTCGCTCAGACGGCAACTGACCACCTTGGGACCGTAGCCGTCGCCCATGCTCGCTCCGTGGGAGAGGATGGCATAGCGCGACGCCACATGAGCGTACGCGTGGGCGGATACCGCTGTGCACTCAAGCCTGCCCTCAAGCGCCCAGGTATTGAGCGTTTCGATATCGCGCAGGATGTGCTCAAACTCCAATCCGGGAGATTGAACGCGCCCAGATGCCAGGGCCCAGAACATGAAAGCATCGTCGGAATCCGGGCTGTGGCCCAGTCGCAATAACACGTCGGCTGCCTCCTAACGGGTTCGAGACCGCACTGTCTGATGAGGATCGCTTACGATGGTACCTGAGAGCCCGAGATTCGTTCAGCGCCAAGGAGGAATCCCGCGCGATGCGGAGAACGTGACAGGTGAGGCGTCCGCGCCGTTGCTGACTGTGCCGGGCGCCGATCCGTGTTGGGACGACTCTGCCGGCTCGGTCACGCGTGATCGGCAGCGGAGAGAGGGGTTAGACATGTTCAGAATAGCCATGATTGTGTGCGGCGGCATGGGCGGAACCCACGCGCGCTGCTATGGAAACATTCCGGGCGCCGAAGTGGCGGCGGTCATGGACAGCGATTCGGAGGCGGCATCGCGGCTGGCTGCATCCATCGGCGCCAGGCCGTTCACCGACGCCGATGCCATGCTGTCGGCTGTCAAGCCCGACATCGTGGACGTGTGCGTGCCGACGCCGTGGCACGCCGAGTACGTGTGCCTTGCGGCTGCGCATCGGCCTCGAGGGATCGTCGTTGAGAAGCCAATGGGGCGTACGATCGCGGATTGCGAGCGGATGATCGCAGCATGTGCCGAAGCCGGGGTGCCGCTGTTTCCCGCTCAGGTCCTGCGTTTCTTTCCCGAGTTCGCCGCCGCGCGTTCGCAGGTGCTGGCAGGGGCCGTTGGCGAGGTAGCCTGCGTTCGGACGCGTCGAGGCGGGCCATTCCCTCGGGCATGGCGCAACTGGTACGGCAAGTACGCTTGGAGCGGCGGCATTGCTCTCGACCTGATCATTCACGACTTCGATTGGCTCCGCTGGACCTTTGGCGAGGTGGAGCGAGTGTATGCCAGGGGCCTGTCGGCGGGCCAGAGCGCGACCAATCCTGAGCTGGAGGTCGAAAAGGACTATGCGCTGGTCACGCTGAGGTTCGTCTCCGGCGTGATCGGCCATGTCGAGGGTACGTGGGCCGATCCGGGCGGCTTCAAGGTTAGCTTCGAAGTGGCGGGCAACGAAGGGCTCCTCGAGTACTCCTTCAACCAGCCGGCATCGCCGCCCTACATTGCCGCGCTGGAACTGGCCGACTCGGGACGCGCTGCGGTGCCGGTTCCCGAGAGTCCGACGGCCGTGAACCCCTACCAGCGGGAGCTGGAGCACTTCCTGGACTGCCTGGCCAAAGGCGTTGCGCCGTCGGTGACACCTGAGGATGGCATGGAGGCGGTACGGATCGCGCTCGCAGTGAATGAATCGGCTGCACACAACCAGGCTGTGGCGCTGCGTTGATGACAGGAACGGACAGGAGACAACCCATGTCAGTACGCATAGGAATCATGAGCATGGCGCACATGCACGCGTACAGCTATGCCGGCGCCATCAACGAGATAGCCGAGGCGGAGCTGGTCGGTATTGCCGACCATGATCTGGCGAGAGCCCGCGAATCGGCGGCACAGTTCAGCACTCAGGCATTCGCCAGCTACGAAGACCTGCTCAAAGCCGACATCCAGGCTGTGGTGATCGGTTCGGAGAATGTGCGCCATCGCGAACTGTGCGAGATGGCGGCCGCGGCAGGCAAGCATATTCTATGCGAGAAGCCGCTCGCGACCACCGTCGCGGACGCCGAGGCCATGATCGCGGCGTGTCGCTATGCGGGGGTTCAGCTCATGACGGCCTTTCCGTGCCGGTTCAGTCCGGCCATGGCCCGCCTCAAAGCCACGGTGGACAGCGGACAGGCAGGCGCCATTCTGGCCATCCGCGGCACCAATCGCGGCCGATGCCCGTTCGGCTGGTTCGTCCAGAAGGAACTCAGCGGCGGCGGCGCCGTGATTGACCACACCGTGCACGTCACGGACCTGATGCGATGGATCACCGGTCAGGAGGTTGCCGAGGTCTACGCCGAGACATCCAACCGGATGTTCGGTCAGGACTTCGAGGATATCGGCTTTCTGACGATGGCCTTCGACAAGGGGGTCTTTGCGACGCTCGACTCATCGTGGTCGAGGCCCAAGTCCTTCCCGACGTGGGGCGACGTGACCATGAATGTTACGTGCGAGCGAGGCGTCCTGACCCTCGACATGTTCTCGCAGAACCTTGTGGTGTATTCGGACCGGACCGGCGGGGTGAGCTGGGTACCCTGGGGCAGCAACATTGATCTGCTCATGCTGCAGTCGTTTGTCGCGGCAGTTCGCGACGGAACGCCGGTACCGATCACCGGCGAGGACGGGCTCAGGGCTGTGGAAGTCGCGCTTGCGGCCTATCGGTCTGCCGAGTCGGGCAAGGTCGTTGCGGTGCGGTAGTCTCCCCGCATGCTGCGGGAATCTGACGGTAGGACTCTTGGTGCAACATGGCCAACGCGAACGATGATGCTCTAGTATCGCCCACATCTGTCACAGGAGGTGAGGCCGTGGACTACGTGAACATCGGTGTGATCGGGTGCGGCAACATGGCGCGCGATCTTGCTCGTCGGTGCGTCAAGCTTGGGCGGTGCCGGGTCGCGGCAGTCACCGACCCGGATCCCGAAAGCCTCGCGGCTGCCGCCTCGGAGTTCATGGCGGATACGGCGGCCTCTGCCGAGGAACTCTGCAACCGACCTGACGTGGACGCCGTCATCGTCGGGTCTCCGCCGGGGGCGCATCTGGACAACGTGCTTGCCGCCGCCGCCGCTCGAAGGCCTATATTCTGCGAGAAGCCGCTGGGCGTGACCGTGGCGGAGTGCGACCAGATGATTGCGGCTTGCGACGAGGCTGGCGTCCTGCTGTTTGTGGGTCAGGTGCTTCGGCTCTTCCCGCTGTTCGCCTATTCGCGCTCGGTGATCAACGAGGGGCACATCGGCGAACCGCGGGCGATATCGGTGATCCGCGCCGGCTATGGCCAAGCGTTCCATTCGGGGTGGCGAGCGAAGCGCAAGCTCGCCGGAGGTTTGCTGCTGGAGGTCAACGTCCATGAGCTCGACTACATGCGGTTCATCATGGGCGAGCCTGTGCGCGTGTACGCACTCATGGACAACATCATGCGCGGCATGGACTATGAGGACCAGGCCTACGTCCTGCTCGAGTTCGAGAACGGCGGGACTGGCTGCCTCCACACAAGCATGTCGTCGCCCATCGGCGAATACCGCGTCCATCTGCAGAGCACGAAGGGGAACCTCGTGCACGGCGGCTTCAGCGGCTCCCTCCGCTACCAGCCGGTGGACGGTCAGGTGACGGAGGTGCTGCAGGCCGACATCAGCGGCCTGAACCCCTACGACCGCGAGCTGTCATCGTGGATAGAGGCGATCACCAACGATGCCAAGCCCCTCTTCACGGGCCATGACGGCAGGATGGCCGTGGCGATGGCAGAATGCGCCTATCGCTCGGCGGATGAGAAGAGACCTGTGGCTGTATCGGAGGTGCTGGCGACTTGACGCTGACGCTGCGACGTCGGGGATCTGAATGCCGATGCTGGCTCCGGATCGCGCATCACCTGCAGCAAAGGGCGGCAGACCCGGAAGCCCTCAACGGTTCAGCGCAGTAAAGCCGATGATCCACAGGACAACGTAGAGCACGAGGCCCGCTCGAAGCAGGCTCCTCACGAGAACCGGGTTGCGCCGGCGTGCCGTCTCAGCCACGGCAAGCGGGATGCCGATGAGGATGGCTTTGGCGCCGATGAGGCCCTGTGGACCCCATCGGCGCAAGGCATGGGCCATCAGCGGATTGCCCTCATACGCTGCTCCCGAGGCGAGCAGCCATGAGGTCACCAGCAGATCGGCCAGGGCGACGGCTGCGATGGCGACCGTCTCCGGCAGGACATAGCGAGCGGGAGGCGGCTCCGGCTCGGCTTGTGTCATGCCGTCTGAATCACAGACGCCAGCCTCGTCGGTAGCGCCGGCGCAGGAACTCGTCCGCGTGCCGCGCTCCTTTGGCCCGGAGGCTGCGCGCATCCCAGTTCAGCCGCTCGCCGCTGCGATACGCCACGTTTCCGAGCAGCACTGCTTCTGTAAGCGCGCCCGAGTAGTCGAAGTTGCAGGTGGTCGAGCCTCGGCTCTTGCACGCTTCGATCCATTCCTCGTAGTGCCCGATGCTCTCAGGTATGGTGCGCGGCGGCGGCTGATAGTTGGCGAACTCGCCCTCCGGCAACAGCACGTGGCGGTTGTAGTCCGCCAGCAGCATGCCCTTGCTGCCCACAAAGAGCGTGCCATTGCCCCATGACGGGAGCTTGCCTTCGGCGAAGTAGCGTGGCCTGCGGTCGCCGTTGTACCAGGTCAGGCTTACAGCGGGTCCCGACTGGCGTTCCGGGAACTCGTAGCGGACAATGAGCCAGCTCGGCGTGCTCTCCGGGTGGACCGGCGGCCCCTCAGCTTCCACCGTTACCGGGTGGCGCAGATCGAGGGCCCAGAACGGAAGGTCCATGTGGTGGCAGGCGAGGTCGCCCAGCGTACCGTTTCCGAAGTCCCACCAGCCGCGCCAGTTGTGCGGGACGTAGGCCGGATGATAGGGCCGTGCAGGCGCCGGTCCGAGCCATAGATCCCAGTCCAGCGTTGGGGGAACCTGAGGCGTCTCCGTAGGCCGATCGCCGCCGCTCTTGCCGCCGTCGCACCAGACGTGGACCTCGGCTACCTGGCCGATGACGCCTGCCCGGATGGCCTCGACCACGCGCCGGTAGTTGGATCCCGCATGAATCTGGGTCCCCATCTGCGTGACCCGCTGGTGACGCCGTGCCAGATCCGCCACCACCCGAGCCTCATGGACCGTATGCGTGAGAGGCTTCTCGCAGTAGACATCGAGCCCTTTACGGAGCGCCATAGCGGCAGCAGGGGCATGCGTGTGGTCCGTCGTGCTGATCACCACCGCGTCGAGCTTGACTCGATCGAGCATCTTTCGGAAATCGGCGAAGCGCTCGGCGCCCGGAAATGCCGCGCAGGCGGCATCGAGGTAGGCGGAGTCGACGTCGCAGAGGGCGGTGATCTGCTGCGAGGCCACCCCTTGCAGGTTGTCGCGTCCGCGGTTGGCCACCCCTATGACGCCGATGGAGAGCTTGCTGTTGGCCTGATAGGTGCGCGCTGCGGCCGGCGAGATGCCGAAGAGCAGGCCAGCGCCGCATGCCGCTGCCGTGAGGAACTCTCGCCGCGTTGCGCCGTCGCCGGAGGCTCCGCGGCACGGTGAGTCGGTCATCTGCGCGTTCATTTCTGTGGCGGTATCTCTCGGATGTAGATGTTCTTGAAGAAGAGCTGGCTGCCGTGATGCTGGAGCTCTATCTGACCCGTCGGATAGATCGGTTTGTCGCGCTCCCAGTAGTTCTCCATGACAGTGGCGCGAACAACCAGCGTCTCATTCAGAAAGACGTGTACCTTCTCGCCGACCATCATAATGCGGAACCTGTTCCATTCGCCAGGAGCTCGATCGGCCTTGACGAGCGGCTTGCTGGGGTTCTTCTGATTGTTGAACAGCCCGCCGGAGCCGTCGGGACGATCCCAGATCTGGACCTGCGGCGTGCCTCTCAGGTAGATCCCGCTATCGCCCTCGGGCGGAATCTTCCAATCAACGAGCATCTCGAAATCAGCGTAGTCGCGGGCCGTGCACAGGCTGTTGTTCTTGCCGTCATAGACGATCGCGCCGTCCTGAACGGTCCAGTGCTTGAGCATCTCAACATCCGCCTTGCGCTGCGCCTCTGCCAGCTCTTGCGGCGTCATCCTGGCCCGCGATGGCGGGTCGCCCACCAGGGCCTTCCACCCTTTGAGGTCACGGCCGTTGAACAGGGCCGTGAAGCCCGGCGGGGGGACGTTGTCCTTCTCCGGCTTGGCAAGATCCTTAATGCGGATATTGCGGAACTCGACGCGGCTGGGTCCATGACCCATGAAGCCGATCCTGCCGGTGCTGCGCAACATGCCCGGGTGCTCCATGAGAACTGCCGGGTCGCTCACCGCGTTGAGATCAGCATTCACGATCGTCTTGCCGTTGATCTTGACCGTAATGCGGCGGCCAATGGCGGTGATCTCCTCGGTGTTCCACTGGCCAGCCTTCTTGGTCGAGCCCCGCTTGGCGGCCACGACTTTGTAGATCGAGCCGCAGTACTGGCCGGGCTCGAGGTTGGCGTACATGGGGTCGTAGTCGTCCAGAATCTGGACTTCCATGCCATCGTAGGCGGCATGGCCGCCCAGCGGCGTTCGGATCGCTACGCCGTTGTTGCCGGCCTTGTCGAGCTTGAACTCGAAGCGGAGCACGAAGTCCGAGTAGTCGCGATCGGAGTACAGGTTGCCGCCGCCATCCGATGGAGCGACCAGGACGCCATTCTCGACGATGTAGCCGACGCCGGCTTTGTCAAGCAGTTGCCAGCCGTCGAGGTTGCGGCCATTGAAGAGATCAACGAAGCCGTCGCGACGTTGGGCATGCGCAACGGCGGCACACAGGAGAAGCGCCAGGCCAACAAGGACGAGGCGCCGGTAGATGATTCGGGTCATGGGTACCTCCGCGTATCTGCAGGAAGTGACGCGTGCCGTCAATGCCCGGTTCGTGCGTTGACGGCGGCACTAGCCTGTCACCGTGAGGTTCGCCGAGGCTCTGTGAGACTCCTCTAGCAGATGCGGGGAAGCTGCTCGCCGCTCAGCATGTCAACTGGACGAAGACCGCCCACCGTGCGGAGCAACACTCGGCCTTCGCCGCGCGCGGTCACCCGCCCGATAGACACGGCGTCGGCGCTCACCGCACAGGTTCGCAGAGCCTCGATGGCCCGATCGGCGTGATCCGATCGAACGAACGCCACGAAACGGCCTTCGTTGGCGACGTGCAGAGGGTCGTATCCCAGTATCTCGCAGGCAGAACGCACCGCGTCGGCAACCGGTATGGCCTCCTCGGTTACCGTGACTTCGATATGGGCTGACTCGGCGATCTCGACTAGCGCGCTCGCAAGACCGCCTCGGGTGAGATCTCGCAGACAGTGCACCTCGGCACCAGAGGCCAGCAGCGCCTGAACAGGATCCCAGAGCGGAGCGCAGTCGCTCACGATCTGGGTGCCGAATGCGAAGCCCTCCCGCACGGCCATGACTGCGATTCCGTGGCGACCGAGGTCGCCGCTCACGATCACCGTGTCTCCCTCTCGCACCTCGGCAGGACCGATCGTGCCGACGCACTCCAGAGAGCCCACGCCCGCAGTCGTGATGTACATCCCGTCACACCGCCCCTTCTCCACGACCTTGGTGTCTCCTGTGACAATGGCGACACCCGTGTCGGCTGCTGCCCGGCTCATGGATTGGACGACACGCATCAGAGTGTCGACGGGAAGCCCTTCCTCGAGGATGAAGGATGCGCTGAGATAGAGCGGGCGGGCGCCTCCCATCGCAAGGTCGTTGACCGTGCCGTATACGGCGAGCTCGCCGATGTCCGCGTTCGGGAAGTATAACGGCCTGATCAAGAACGAGTCGGTGGTGAAGGCTATTCTTGCGGTTGGCAGATCCAGCGCCGCGGAGTCATGCGCAGGCCTGTCGCCGACGGCTCCAAAGGCGCTGATGAACGCGTTCTCGATGAGGTCGCGCATGAGGCGACCGCCGCCGCCGTGAGCCATGACGATGGCCGGGTATCGCGACAGCGGGACAGGGCAGACGGGGCCTTCTATGTTCATGGTTGATGTCCGGCGTGCGTCGGCTGGGCAGCGCCAGCGGCGGGTGTGCGCCGATACCGATAGTATGCAGCGCATGCGCCCTCCGACGAGACCATGGTGGCGCCCAGCGGATGCTCTGGCGTGCACATCGTTCCGAATGCCGCGCATTGGTTGGGCCGTCTGAGGCCCTGGAGCACCAGCCCGCTGATGCAGTCGGGCGACTCCTGCGCCGTGATCGAGCCGACGTCGAACTTGCGTTCGGCATCGAAATCCGCATAGGCATCGCGAAGCCGAAGGCCGCTCATGGGAATGGCGCCGATCCCGCGCCACGTCCGATCGGTCACCTCCATGACCTTGCCGATCATAGCCATGGCTGCGGGGTTGCCCTCACGGCGGACCGATCGCGCGTACTGGTTCTCGACGGTGTGCCGTCTGCGCTCCAACTGCTCCACGCACATGAGCACGCCCTGCAGGATATCCACCGGTTCAAAACCCGTGACCACGATGGGGACTCGGTATTGCGCGGCGATCGGCTCGTACTCAAGACAGCCGGTAATCGTGCACACATGGCCCGCTGCGAGGAACCCGTTGACGCGGCAGTCCGGCGAGCTAAGGATGGCTGTGATGGCAGGCGGGACGAGCACATGAGACACGAGCACGGAGAAGTTGCGCAGGTTCTGGACTCGCGCCATTTCAACGGCTCCGGCATTGGCGGGAGCCGTCGTCTCGAAGCCGACGGCAAAGAACACCACCTCGCGGTCCGGGTTGGCCCGGGCCAGCTCAACCGCATCCAGCGGCGAGTAGACCATCCGCACGTCCGCGCCCGATGCCTTGGCGGACATCAGGTCCTGCGACGAGCCCGGCACGCGCAGCATGTCGCCGAACGAACAGAAGATCACCTCAGGGCGCGACGCGATCGCGATGGCGCGATCAATCATCTCCAACGGCGTCACGCAGACGGGACATCCGGGACCGTGCACGAGCGTGATCTGTTCCGGCAGCATCTGATCGAGGCCGAACCTGACGATGGAATGGGTCTGGCCGCCGCAGACCTCCATGATCGTCCAGTCGGATCGCACAACGTCGGCGATGCGCGCGGCCAGGCGCTGCGCGTCGGCCGAGCTCCTGTACTCGTCTACGAACCTCATGCTGTCGGGGAACGGTCGGGCGCGAGATCGCCGGCCTCATCCATCTGGCGCAGATACTCGAATACCTGGTTGGCCTCGTTCTCATCCATCACGCTGATTGCGAAGCCTACATGGACCACTACGTAGTCGCCCATCTTGGCATCTGGCACGTAGGCCATGTTCACTTCTTTGGTCACGCCGCCGAAGTCCACCGTACCGGTGCGCAGGAGCGGTGAAGCGTCGGCCCCGTCAGGCTCGGCGATAGCGATGACTTTGCCCGGCACTGCCAGACACATAGGACAAACCCCCTCTACTCTCGACCATCGGAACCGACCAGCGACGCATGGGCCGCAGCCACCTGGCCGAGAGCGATGCCTCCATCGTTGGGTGGGACGCGCTGGTGGATATAGGCCCTGAAACCCGCCTCAGTGAGCGCTGCGATGGCGCCCTCCGTCAGGTAGCGGTTCTGCCAGCATCCGCCCGACAGAACCACGCGATCCAGGCCGACTCGGATCGCCATGTCAACAATACCTCGTATGAGGGCTTCATGAAACCCGCGGGCGATCGCGGGCAACGGCACGCCCGCCGAATGATCGTCGCCAATGGCGGCGATCATCGGCTCCCAGTCCAGGATCGCGGCCAGACCTTCGTCGCGTACCGCTAGTCTGTACGAAGCGGGAGGCACATCGTTCCGGATAGCCCACTCGAGTTCCATGGCCGCCTGACCCTCGAACCGCGAGACACTGCGCAGCCCGATCAGGCAGGCAACGGCGTCGAACAGTCGCCCGGCGCTGGATGTTCGCGGCGAGTTCACGCCCGACTCCAGCATTCTGGCCAGGACTGGAGCGGATGTGTCATCCCAGGATGGATCGTCCGTCTGCACCATGCGCAGAGCCCGCTCGCCAGCGATCTCGTAGAGAACTCCCACAGCGCTGCGCCGTGGTTCGCGCATGGCGGCGTCTCCTCCCGGCAATCGGAAGGTGCGCAGATACCCGACTCGGGCGTAGCCGGTTTGCGTGATCTGGAGAAACTCGCCGCCCCAGATCGTGCCGTCATCGCCGAGTCCGGTGCCGTCCCACGATACTCCCAGAGCCGGCGGCTCGAGACCGTTCTCCAGCATGCAGCTCAGGACGTGGGCGTAGTGGTGCTGGACCCTCACAAGCTGCGGCAGAGGCTGGCCGTGCTCTGCCGATGCCGCGCGATCCGATCGTCGCCGGGCTTCGATGCTCGATGCATAGTCAGGGTGAGCGTCACATGCTATGAGAGCAGGTGCAGCCTCATACAGCGTGAGGAGATCCTCGGCGACCCGAACATGAGCTTCGCGTGCGGGGCGCGTGTCGAGGTCGCCGATGTGCTGGCTGATGTAGACCTGACTGCCCGTGGCCAGAGCGACGGCGTTCTTGAGATGCGCGCCGGTGGCGAGGGTGACCGGCCCTTCATGCGGCAGAGCAACCGGCAGAGGAGCGAAGCCGCGCGCTCGGCGGAGCACCTGCTCCTGTCCGGCCACGATGCGAACGATGGAATCGTCCACATGGCGATGGATGGGTCGGTTGTGGACAAGGAAACAGTCCGCGATGCCCGCGAGCCGTTCGAGCGCCTCATGCTCGTCGGTGCAGATCGGCTCGTCGCTGGCGTTGCCGCTCGTTGCCACCACCGGCCCGTCGAGCTCCGCCATGATCAGATGATGCAGCGGCGTGTAGGGGAGCATGATCCCCAGATACGGGTTTCCCGGCGCGATCAGCTCGGAGATGGCCCGGTCAGGGCTCGGGCGCTTGCGCATGAGGACGATCGGATGCTCGGGGCCTGTCAACGATCGTTCCTCAAGCGGCTCCATGAGGCAGAGCGCGCGAGCGCAGTCCAGCGATGGGCACATGAGCGCCAGGGGCTTCTCTTCGCGACGCTTGCGGGAGCGCAATCGCCGTATCACGTCGTCGGCGTCGGCCAGCGCCAAGAGGTGAAAGCCTCCCAGTCCCTTTATGGCGACGATATGGCCGCCACGCAACGCCTCCACCGCGCCGATGAGGGCTGCGTCGCGCTCTGCAAGCGTCGCGCCGTCGGACGACCAGAGCGCGATGTGCGGACCGCACGCCGGACATGCGTTGGGCTGGGCATGGAACCGCCGATCGAGTGGATCCTCATACTCGCGCCGGCACGCCGCACACATGGCAAAACCGGCCATCGTCGTGTGCGGCCTGTCGTACGGCAGGCGCGCGATGATGCTGAATCGCGGCCCGCAGTTGGTGCAGTTGACGAACGGATACCGATAGCGCCGATCGTTCGGGTCGCGCATCTCGGCCAGACACTCGTGGCAGGTGGCGATGTCTGGGGGTACGAGCGCAATGCGTGAGCCCAGCTGGATGCTCTCGCGGATCTCGAAGTCTGCATATCCGGCAGGGTCCAGCCAGGTGGCCTCCATGCTGTAGACCGATGCGCGTGGTGGGAGGGCTCCCTTCACCTCAAGCAGGAAGCGTTCGGCGGCTCCGCGTGGACCCTCAACCTCGGCCAGCGCGCCGTCCGGCGTGTTCACGACCCATCCGGTCAGGTTGAGGGAGGTCGCCAGCCGGAAGACGGACGGTCGGAAACCGACGCCCTGAACGACACCCCTGAAGGCGACCCTAACTCGCACGGAGTCCGTCAACGGCCCGCCGCATCCATCCCGTACATATCAACCATTACTACGATGGCAGCAGCCCGCTTACGCCCAGTGGATCTCGTGGCTGATGGCCTCGCGCTGCTGGGCCTGAACGACGCCTATAGCGGCAAGGTTAACGATGTCCTGCACTTCCGCGCTGCGCATGAGAACATGAACCGCCTTGCGCATGCCGACGAGGATCGGGCCGATCACGTCGGCGTTGGCGAGCTTGTGCATGATATGACATGCCACAGTTCCGGCCGACAGCGTCGGGAAAATGAGCACGTTGGCACGCTGGCGCAGCCGGTTGCACGGGTAGGTCTCCACCAGGGCTGCCGTACTCAGCGCAGTCTCGACGGACATCTCGCCATCAATGATGAGGTCCGGCTGGCGCAAGCGGACGAGCTCGACAGCGAGACGAACCTTCTCCGACTCGGGGTGCCGCACGCTGCCGAAGTCGGAAAAGCTGATCATGGCGATCCTGGGCGTCACGTCGAAGTCGCTCGCGAGTCGAGCCGTGCGTATGGCCACGTTGGCCAGCGTGTCGGGGTCGGGGTCAATGTTGACGGCAGCGTCGGCGAAGAAGAGCACGTCGTAGCGCGTGGCGATGAGGTAGACGCCGGCAGCGATACGACAGTCGGGCAGGGCCTTGATGATCTCCAGCATGGGCCGAAGAGCATCGCCGTAGTTGTGCTGGAGGCCCGTCACAAGCGCGTCGGCCTCGCCGAGATCGAGCATGGCGGCGCCGAGGTAGTCATGGTTGTTCAGCAGGTCCATGGCCTCCGAGGCCGTCACTCCCTTGCGACACCGGAGCTCATAGATCCGGTCGGCGCATCGCTGCCGCAGCGCAGGGTCGGATGCGTCCGCGATCTGCACAGCGCCGAGATCGATCCTGAGATCCGACGCCTTGCGGCGGATGATGTCCGGGTCACCCAGAAGGATCGGATGCGCGAGGCGCTCGTCGGCAAGCTGATGTGCAGCGCGGATCATCTTCTCGTGATCGCCGGCGGCGAGCAGCACGCGCCTTGGCGCGCGCTTGGCTTTGTTCATCACAACGCGCATCATCTCGCGGCTCTTGCCCATCCGAGCTTCGAGATACTCGCGATACCGCGGGACGTCGAGCGGCATGCGTGCAACCCCCGATTCCACCGCGGCCTGGGCCACGGCCGGCGCAACCCATAGAAGCGCGCGGGGGTCAAACGGTTTGGGAATGAGGTAGTCGGGACCGAACTGAAGGGCGGAGCCGCCATAGGCGCTAACGACCGAATCCGGCACATCCTCTCGTGCCAGATCCGCGAGCGCGCGCGCAGCTGCGATCTTCATCGGTTCGTTGATGAACCTGGCCCGCACGTCCAGCGCGCCCCGGAAGATGAACGGGAAGCCCAGCACGTTGTTCACCTGATTGGGGAAGTCCGACCGTCCTGTTGCCACGATGGCGTCGGGCCGAGCGGCTCTCGCTTCCTCGAAGGTAATTTCAGGATCAGGATTGGCGAGGGCGAAGATGATTGGGTGGGGCGCCATGCTCTTCACCATGGCTTGCGAGACGGTGCCAGCCGACGATAGCCCGACTAGCACGTCCGCACCCGCCAGCGCATCGGCGGCCGTTCGCGCGTCAGTGCGCGCAGCAAACTCCTGCTTCACCGGGTTCATGCCTTCTTCGCGGCCTTCGTAGACCACGCCTGTGCGGTCACAGAGAACGATGTTCTCCTTGCGAGCGCCGAGGAGCAGGTAGAAGCGAGCCGTGGCTATGGCGGCCGCGCCTGCGCCCATGAAGACAATACGAATGTCTTCGATGCGCTTGCCCGTTATCTGCAGAGCGTTGATGAGGGCCGCGCCCGTGATGATGGCGGTTCCGTGCTGGTCGTCATGAAAGACCGGAATGTCGCAGGCGGCTTCCAGCCGTTGTTCAATGTCGAAGCACTCGGGCGCGCGGATGTCTTCCAGGTTGATCCCGCCGAACGACGGCTGAAGCAGTCGAACCGTCTGCACGAACTCGTCGGGATCCTCGGTGTTCACCTCGATGTCAATGGCATCAATGTCCGCCAGCCGCTTGAACAGCACAGCCTTGCCTTCCATCACCGGCTTGGCGGCTAGCGGGCCGATATTGCCCAGACCGAGAACGGCTGTCCCGTTCGTGATGATCGCCACCAGGTTGCCCTTGGCGGTATAGCGATAGACGTCCTCCGGACTGGCTGCAATGCGCCGGCACGGCTCTGCCACGCCGGGGGTATACGCGAGGGACAGGTCTCTCTGGGTACTGCAGGGCTTGGTCGGTGCGATTTCCAGCTTGCCGGCTGGCGGGCGGCTGTGATACGCCAGAGCCTCGTTGCTCAGTGTACTCATGACAGTTCGCCTTTCGTGACGCGGGGCAAATCACCCGCTGGAGCCTGGATGTGCGTTGGGCAGAAGGGGCACCCTACTCCTGAGTCCCATGTTCGACGGGGGATGGACCGAAACCTGCATGGGATCGTCGCTTCTCGATCCAGTCGTACCAGGCGTTCAGACCGGTGGCGGTTCGGGCAGACACCTCGATAACATCCGCCTCGGGACAGACGGCTCTTACCGATCGGATTGCGGCGTCGCGATCGAAGCCGACGGCATCGGCTATGTCGCACTTCGTGATGACGACCAGATCGGCAGTCCGGAACAGGGTGGGGTACTTCACCGGCTTGTCCTCGCCCTCCGTTACGGACAGCAGCACAACGCGGGCATGCTCGCCGAGATCGAACGACGCCGGGCACACCATGTTCCCCACGTTCTCGATGAAGCAGACTTCGGGCTCGACCTCCGTGAGCGTGCTGCAGGCTCGGGCAACCATATCCGCGTCGAGATGGCAGATGTCGAGCGTGTTGATCTGAACGATCGCCGCGCCTCGATCGTTGAGGCGGCGAGCATCGTTGTCTGTAGCGAGGTCGCCGACGATCACCGCCATGCGCCGGCTATCTGCGAGGTCGGTCAGCGTTCGCTCCAGCAGCGAGGTCTTGCCAGCGCCCGGAGATGAAAGCAGGTTCAGCGCCAGACAGCGTCGTTCATCGAACCATTGGCGATTCGCTCGAGCGATGGTTCGGTTCTTGTCGAGAACTGATTCCTTGATCACAATGGTACGCAGCGCGCCTGAATCACTCATCTTCCGATCTCTCATCCTCGCTTTCGCCGGTTCGCTCAATCCTCAGGATACCTCCATGGACGTGAGCTCGATCTCCCGGCCCTCGATCAGCGTTGCACCTGGAGCGCCGCAGCCCGGGCAGGTGGTGATGGGACTGTCGGGGGTGAACTCCGCAGCGCAGGCCTTGCATCGGCAACGGGCCTTGACCGGCTCGATCAGGAGCTCGGCTCCCGCCGCCATGGTGTCCCGAGCCAGCACGTCGAACGCGAACGTCAGCGCATCAATGGACACGCCCGACATATCACCGATGCGCATGGTGATCTTATGGATAGCGGTGGCTTCCTGGGCCCGAGCATGCTCGGCGGCCATCTGCAGCACATTGTCCATCAAGCTGAGTTCGTGCATATCCTACGCAGTGTAGCCCAACGACCGCATGTGCTGGCGCAACAGGCTGATGCCGTGCTGAACGCCGTCCGCCGCGATCTCGGACAAACCCTCGCCGAGAGCCATGGAGCTGGTCGGCAGAGACAGCAGCCATGCGTCGGGCGCCGCTCCAAAGACAGTACGCGCGATGTCCATGAGCGATGCGGGATCGCACACATGCCCGATAGCGCCGGCGCCGTGCCCGACGAGCGGCGATAGGACGGCATCGAGGTTGCCATCGGGGACTCTGGCATCAACGAACACGACATGGGCGGACCGGCTCACATCGTCCGCAAGCTCTGGAGTGAGCTGATGCCGGATGATCACGCGTACCCCCTCGGGCAGATCGTCGCCAAGTTGGACGGCAAGGGCAGGTCCGGCGCCATCGTCGCCCATCAAGTCGTTGCCGTAAGCAACAATGAGGAGGCCGGCAGCTTCCGGCCTCCTCTGATCGCATATGGGTCCCGTTGGCTCTGTGGGTCCCATAGCAGGCATCCTTAGCGGGCGATGCGCCGGATCACCTCGCCGTCGGCGCTGACGATGTCCACCTCCAGCGGCATCTGGCCCAGGGCGTGCGTCGAGCAGCTCAGGCATGGGTCGAAGCATCGAATGCCGGCTTCGACACGGTTCAGCATGCCCTCCTCAACCTTGGGGCCGCGCACGTAGTGTCGGGCGATCTGGGCGACGGTCCGGTTCATGGCGACGTTATTCTGGCCCGTCGAGATGATCAGGTTGACGAACTCGAGCCGTCCGTCCCGATCCACTTTGTAGTGATGGAACAGCGTGCCGCGCGGAGCTTCGCTGACGCCGACCGACTCGAGCTGGTTGACGCCGGCGTCCGCTCGCAGCCTGTCGCCCATGATGTCGGGATCGTCGAGCAGTATCTCAATGGTCTCCAGGGCGCACAGGATCTCGATCAGGCGCGCCTGATGATACATGAACGACGAGTTGACTGCGCCCGAGGCGCTCCGGAACTCGCTCAGCTCCTTGTCCGCCTGAGGCGTGCCCATGTGGTCGCAGACGTTCAACCGGGCCAGCGGACCCACGCGATAGCAGCCGTCGGGGTAGCCCATGGGTTTGTAGTAGGGGAACTTCAGGTAGGACCACGGCTCGACAGCTTCGCCGATAAAGCTCTGGTAATCCCGTGCCTGCAGGTTGTCGGCAATGATGTTGCGGGACGAATCCACAAAGCGAAGGGTGCCATCGTGATGTTCCCACACGCCGTTGGGGCCCACGAGGCCCATGAACAGGCTGGGGAAGTTACCGAAGATGTGCGCTTCACGTCCGTACTTGTCCAGGAGCTTCTTGAAGAGATCGAGCGCGATGCGCGTGGTCTCGAATGCCTCGGGCAGCCGCGCCTTGATGTCGGCTCTGGCTTCCTCGGTAAGGGGCGTGCGCACGCCGCCGGGAGTTGCCCAGGCCGGATGTATCTTCGATCCGCCGAGATAGCTGATGACATCCTGGCCGAACTGCCGGAGCCGGATGCCCCGACGGGCCAGTTCGGGATCGGCCTTGATGAGACCGAACACGTTGCGCGTTGCCGGGTCGCTATCGAACCCCAGCAGGAAGTCGGGCGAGCTGAGGTGGAAGAAGCTCAGCGCGTGCGACTGGGTTATCTGACCGAGGTTCATGAGCCGACGCAGCTTGTTGGCGGTCGGCGATATCTGCACTGCGAGGATGCCGTCGCCAGCCTTTGCAGACGCAAGGACGTGGCTGATGGGGCAGATGCCGCAGATGCGTGCCGTGATGCCGGGCATCTCCCAGAACGGGCGACCCTCGCAGAACTTCTCGAAGCCGCGGTACTCGGTCACGTGGAACCGTGCATCGGACACCTGGCCCTCATCATCCAGGAAGATGCTGATCTTCGCGTGGCCTTCGATCCTCGTGACGGGGTCTATCACAATCCGTTGTGACATGGAATCGGTTACTCCTTATCGTCGTTGCGCCTCCCCCGCTATCGGGGGAGTACCAGCGAGGCGCTCATCGCGTCGCGCACCACGTCCTTGCGAGCGCAGCGAAGCAACGGCGATGATGCTCACTGGCGCTCAGCCCTGTTCTCGACTAGCCGGGCTTCAGATCGTCGCCTTCGAGGACCGCAGGCTCGCCCGCCACGATCTTCTCCAGCATCTTGCGTATGCGGGGAGCAGGCGGCGGGCATCCCGGCAGGAACGCGTCCACAGGGATGATCTCGTGCAGCGGAGCGACGCGATCCAGCAGCTCGGGCACGATCCCCTTCTCGAAGGGGATCCGACCATGGATCGTGGCGGCCTCCACGTAGATCCTCTGCAGGATCGGCTCAACGGCTCCCAACGGGTTGCGCATGGCGGTCACATTGCCCGTCACGGCGCAGTCGCCGAATGCCACGACGATCTTCGTGCGCTCACGGATGGTGTGAGCAAGCTCAACATGTTCGTCGTTGGCGACGGCGCCCTCCACAAGGCACAGGTCCACGTTCTCGGGATACTCTTTGGGATCGGCCACGGGGCTGTAGACGACATCCGCCAGATCGGCGAGATCAATCAGGAACTCGTCCATGTCGAGGAACGACATGTGGCAGCCCGAGCAGCCGCCCATCCAGACAGTAGCTACTCTCAGCCGACCCATTGTTTCTTCTCCCGTGCCGTCACGATGAAGTCCAGGCGCGTGCGGTCTTTGATCTGCTCGGCGACCGTCGCGCCCAGTTTGAAGATGGCGCCCGTCGGGCACGCCTGCACGCACTTGCCGCAGGATGTACAGCTAGTGGCGGAGCCCCAGGGCACATTCATATCCGAGATGATGTGCGACTTCGCGCCGCGCCCGGCGATGTCCCAGGTATGCGCGCCTTCGATCTCGTCGCAGACCCGCACGCACCGAGCGCAGAGCACGCACCGGTTGTGGTCAATGCCGAACTTCTCGTGAGTCGTGTCCACCTCGAGCTTGGGGAACCGATAGGAGTAGCGGACGTGATCCATGCCGACTGCAATGGCCAGATTCTGCAGCTCGCAGTGTCCGTTGGCCACGCAGACGGCGCATACATGGTTGCGCTCCGCAAACAGCAGCTCGACGATCATCTTGCGGTACTCGCGCAGCCGTTCGGTGTTGGTGAACACCTGCATGCCCTCTTGCACGAGGGTCACACAGGCGGGCAGCAGCTTGGGCACGCCGGCAACTTCCACCAGGCACAATCGGCAGGCGCCGAGGTTGGCCACGCCAGAGAGCTGGCAGAGCGTGGGAATGCCGATGCCCGCTTCACGCGCCGCTTCCAGAATGGTCTGATCCTCGCGCGCCGACACCGGCTTATCGTCTATCGTGAGTGTCTTGACGGCCATCTATCTGTCCTCGTTCGTTCGGGCTATCATGCGTTCGCCTCCGCTTCGGCCTTGCCCGACTTGGCCGTGATGAAGGCGTCATACTCATGCCGATAGTAGCGCAGCGTGCTCAACACGGGGTTCGGCGCCGACTGACCGAGGCCGCACAGGCTCGTCTGTTTCACCATGTCGCACAGCTCACGCAGGACCTCGAGGTCCTCGGGCTTGCCGCGCCCCTCGCGGATCTTGGTCAGGATCTCATAGATCTGCACCGTGCCCGCGCGGCACGGGACGCACTTGCCGCAGGACTCGTCCATGCAGAACTCCATGAAGAACCGGGCAACGTCCACCATGTTGTCCTTCTCGTCCATGACGATCATGCCGCCCGATCCCATGATGGAGCCGAGTTGCGCGAGGGATTCGTAGTCCACCGGCGTGTCGAAGCGCTCGGCGGGAATGCATCCGCCCGATGGCCCGCCCGTCTGCACGGCCTTGACCTTGCCGCCATCGGGAACGCCGCCGCCCATCTCCTCGACGATGGTCTTGAGCGGGGTCCCCATGGGCACTTCAATCAGTCCGGTATTCGTGATCTTCCCGGCCAGAGCGAAGACCTTGGTACCCTTGCTCTTCTCGGTTCCGATGCTGGCAAACCACTCTGCGCCGTTTCTCACAATCGCCGGAACGTTGGCCAGCGTCTCCACATTGTTGATCACGGTCGGGTAGCCCCAGAGACCACGTGCCGCAGGAAACGGAGGTCGGGGTCGGGGGGTGCCGCGCTGACCCTCGATGGAACGCATCAGGGCCGTCTCTTCGCCGCAGACGAAAGCGCCCGCGCCGATGCGGATGTCCACGCGAAAGTCGAAGCGCGTCTCGAACACGCCCGTGCCGAGAATGCCCAGGCGCCGGGCCTGGGCGATGGCGGTCTTGAGGCGGCTGATAGCGAGCGGATACTCGCCGCGAACATATACATAGCCCTGGCTGGCGCCGACCGCGTAGGCCGCGATGGCCATGCCCTCGAGGACCCGGTGCGGGTCGCTCTCGAGAACGGAGCGATCCATGAACGCGCCGGGGTCGCCTTCGTCCGCGTTGCAGACGACGAACTTGCGCTCCGCGTCGGTTTTGGCGACGGTCGCCCACTTGAGCCCCGTGGGGTAGCCTGCGCCTCCTCGGCCACGCAGCCCGCTGTTCGTGATCAGGTCGCACACTTCGAGGGGCTGCATTTCGCGAACGACATGGCATAGCGGCTGATAGCCGCCCACGGCGATGTAGGACTCGATTCGCTCGGGGTTGATCCGCCCGCTGTTCTCGAGAACGATGGGAACCTGCTTCGAGAAGAACGGTATGGTGGGGTCACCCACACGGGCCTTGCACTTCTCGCCCTTGAGCGACGCGATGATGGATGGCGCGTCCGCAGGGGTCACCTTCTCGTAGAGCGGGCCGTCGGGGTCTATCTGGACGAGCGGTCCCTGACTGCACAGCCCCATGCATCCAACGCCGACGACTTCCACCTTATCGGAGAGCCCTTCGGCGGCGACGGCTTCATCCAGCGCCTTCTTGAGCGCCTGGCCGTCCTGAGAGAGACAGCCCGCGGCCGTGCAGCATCGGATGCGCATCGGCTTGGCGGCTGCATTCTCTTTCTGCGCGATTTCCTGGAGATCGGATAGGTCCATCAGGACATCCAGCCTTTCACAATCTCGGTCAGCGACTCGGGCGTCTGGTAGCCGGCCACCTGCCCATCGAGCACAACGGCGGGAGCTATGCCGCAGGCGCCGAGGCAACGGGCCGTGATCAGTGAGACCTTGCCGTCGGGCGTGGTCTCGCCAGCCTTGATGTTGCACTGACGCTCGATGGCGGCAACCAGATTGCCGGCGCCCTTGACGTAGCATGCCGTGCCCATGCAGATGACGCACGTATGCTCGCCTTGAGGCTTGAGCGAGAAGAAATGATAGAACGTGGCTACGCCAAACACGCGACTCGGCGGAACCTTCAGGCTGTGGGCGATGTGCAGAAGCAGGTCCATTTCGAGGAAGCCGAAGAGCTCCTGAGCCGTATGAAGGACCTCGATGAGGGCGTCCGCCTGATACTGATGCCGCTTCATCGTGGCTTCGAGCATCTTGAACCGGTTGTCGCCGCTGGGATGCCCCTTGGCGACGGGCTTGCCGGCTTCTGCCGGCTTTTCAGGGGGTGCGACGGTCATGCATGTCTCCTTGACGTTCTACCGGCACGCTCATGGCTCGGCGCTTGAGACGATCGGCAACAGAGGTGGGCCGCTTCCCATCGTCCATGGGAACCGAGTACAGGGGTGTTTGCCTGGTGATACGAGCGACGGATAGAAGAACAGGGCGCGGTTGCTCGTGACTGAGATCCGGCGGCAACCTGAAGTTGAACGTACGTGCAAGTATTGCTTGGGGGCACTATTGCGTTGACCTGGGGTGTTGCTCTCGCCCGTCATTGTACCCGCTATCGCAGCCATCTGCACCGGATTTCACAAATAACTCAGGCTGCCTCGATGATCTCGACGTTGGCCCGGGGCACCACAACGTCGCGGCCATCTTCGAGGCGTGCATGCAGGACACGCACATGGGTCTCGGAGTCCACCTGCTGCAGCTCGGGCGGCAGCGCCGTAACCACTCCCAGCTCGCCGAAATAGGGCTCTCGGATCACGCGTATGTGGGTGCCTTCGAGAAGCTGGCCGGACTCCGGCGCGTCAACGCGGATGGCTTCGTCGGTTTCGGAAGGGGCGATGACCTCGGGACGGATCACGCCAGCGCGAATCTGTGTGGCACCGTTGACGGATGCGGAGGCGCCACCGAGCGACCGCAGCAGATCGAACGTGCGGCCCGCCATGCGGATCGTCCCGAACCCCTCGGTGACGACGATTGTGAACGGCACAGGCTCATGCCCTGTGATCGCGACGCCGATGTCGAACGAAGGGTCCTTCAGCGTCTCGCGCAGATACTCGATGAGATCACGATCCACGATGCCGCCGACGACGATGGCGGCAGCGCCGACCTCGGCTGCTTTGCGCAAGGCTCGCGCGGTCACGTTGGAACCGCCGACGACGATGCAGCCTGCATGCTCGGCGGTGATGACTGTGTCGGTGAGCACAGCGTCGGGCGAATCGACCGCTACCGCGATGCGGCCCTGACGCTCGCCGCCGACGCCGAAGATGCCCTGAACGAGCGCTCCCCGGCATTGCACGACAACTCCCTCCTCCGGGATCACCTCCTTGACGGTGCCTCTGATGTAGGCATCCTTCTCGACGGGCGTCGGCGGCATGCGAATGCCAAGGTGACCCGTCTGTTCGGAGAGCATCTCGATCTTGCCGGCAACCGGCGATCGAAACTCGCTCTTGAACCATCCGAACAGCCCTTTGGTCTGGGCAAGCAGCGTGCCCTTCTCCACGGTGTCTCCCACCGAGACCTTCAAAGCGGCCTTGACTTCGGCGGGTTCCACGCCCATCTGCTCGGCGAGCTTCACGGTCTGCATCGGCCCGGGGAGTTCCGTGCGGGCAACGATCGTGTCGGGCTCAACGCGATCGCCGACCTTCACAAGAACCGTGCCCTTGAGGGGCAGACGGCGCGTCTTCTCGATCACCGTGCTGGAGCTAACTTTCAGCCCCGGAGTATATGCAGTTCCCACCTTCGTGTGTCCTCGATACTTAAGTTGGCAGGCGTGTCACGTCAGAACCGTCGGCCCGCCGAGCTCTGCAGGGCTTCCCGACTGCGGAACCATGCACGCCCGTTGCCGAAGATGATGGAGCCGGTGGCCTCGGGCATGTTGTGCGGCAACGTCATGCTGGCGGCGACCGCATCCCAGTCAGGCAAAGGCGCATGGGCGTTCTCTGCTGAGCCGTGCTTCTCGATCACCAATGCCGCTCGGTCCAGGCGACGCAGTTGGCGCCTTCGCGCCGTGCTCTCCGGGTCGTCGCGGCGCACGCTCAGGCTCAGGCCAGCCATGGTCTCGTTATAGAGGTAGCTGGATGGAGCGCTCGAATGGTCTTTGGGGCACTTGAGATAGCGATCCGGATCTACTGCAGCCATACGACCGCGAACGGCGTCGAGCCAGACGTCAGCCAGAGGGAATGTGTCGTCCCACTCCTGAGCGTAGATTCCCAGCGCCTGGGCCATCTTGCGCACGTTGGTCTGACATGTCTGAAAGTCGCGGACTTCAACGAGCCGCACGAAGAGCGGTCGGAGCGCTATGGCCAGCAGGCCGATGATGACCAGTATCACCGCGGTCTGCAGCCGTACGCGCTCGCGATTGCCGAGACGCAGCGTTGCGCGACCCGAGGGCTTGGGCACCGGGTCGCTCAACGCTCATCGCTCCGACCGAACTCCATGACTACGGGCAGCAAGAGGCTCATGCGCTACCTGTTGTTCACCGTCAGTCCGGGCCAGTTGTCTGTCCGGAACGGACCGGCCGGCAGCCCTGCGGCGTTGTAGAGGTTGCAGTTCGGGTTGTCGGCCCATCCATAGCGAACGGCAACAGGGTTCTCCACGGCATCACAGGAGACGACGACCGTCGAGCCGACGATCTTGGCCTGAGCCCAGTGGAACTTGCGATCGGCGCCTGCCACAGCGAACCCTGCGAGGGGCAGACCGTCGCGCGTCATCAGTCCTCCGCCAATGTCGGTGAAGGTCAGGGTCACCTGGGAGCCTTTGATGGACATGCTCTTATAGGTCGGCCCCGACGCCACAACATCCTTGTCACCGTAGTGCATGTGCTGAGCCACGAGGCACAGGCGGATGCCTACGTCCTGCTTGTTCCGCGGGTGAATGTCGTCGGCCTCGCCGATGTCAATCGCGATGGCCTGACCGGTCTTGGGCAGGCTCAACGTCATGGTCTGAGCTTCACGGAGCTCGGCCCACGCGCTCTCGCCCGGCTCCGGCTGGCGCTTCATAAAGTTGGCTAGCTGTACCCAGATGAACGGGAAGTCGCCCTGGCCCCAGGTTTCGCGCCAGCAGCGGATCATGGCCGGGAAAAGCTTGCGGTACTGGTAGGCCCGGCTGGCGTTCGACTCGCCCTGGTACCAGATGGCCCCGGCAATGCCGTAGGGCGCCACGGGGGCAATCATCGCGTTGTAGAGTCCGGTGGGCGTCCAGGCGTCCCAGGCGGGCTTCGAAGGATCATCGGCCTTGACGGTTTGACCTGGAGGCGGGATCCTTGCGAGCATCGGGCTCAGATCGGGATCGGACTCCAGCCATTTGCGAGCCGTCCAGGACTCGGCGGGCGTTCCGCCCCACGCGGTCTCGATGAGCCCGATGGGGACCTGTAGTCGTCGGAAGAGGGCGCGCCCGAAGAAGTAGGCGACAGCCGAGAAGCCGCGAGCGGTCTCGGGAGTGCACTCGGCCCAGGAGCCGACCAGTTCCCGCGTGGGCTCGGGCTTCACCGCCTTGGCTACCACGAACAGGCGTATCTTCGGATTGGCGGCGTTGCGAACCTCATAGTCGGCATTGCGAACCGCAGCCAGAGGCCACTCCATATTGCTCTGGCCCGAAGCGATCCACACCTCGCCGAACAGCACATTGGACAGCGTGATGCTGTTGGCCGGGCTAGACACGGTGATGGTGTGGGGGCCTCCCGCCGGGAACGGACCCACGCGCGCCATCCAGTTGCCCGAGTTGTCGGCTCGGACGACGACTTTGCGCGGCCCGATGGCCACCGTGACGGACTCGCCCGGATCCGCGGTGCCCCAGATCGGCGCGCGCATGTTGCGCTGGAGCACCATGTGGTCGCCGAACATGGGTGAAAGTTTCACTTCGGCCGACGCCGATGCCGCCAGCGTGGCGGCGGCAACCAGACCGATCAGAACGCCAAAGCGTGTGCGCATGTTCATCATCTCCTATGGGGCTGCCGTCCGATGTGCGAGCCGGACGCGCCCAACGCCTCTCTTATACCGGCAGACCCATCGCCGCATACCACTCGCGAACGCGGGTCACGCTAGCCGTATCGTCCTGAGGAAGGGTCAGGGGACGTCCTCGGGCGTCAATGATCACCCCGACCTCGCCGCCGGTAACCGTGACATCCTTAGCTCTGCCGCGGCCGGCGCCGACATCGAAGCCGCGTGCAGGCTGAATGTGGGCCTCGACCCGCAGCGGGTTGTGGTCGGCGTCGTAGCCAAGGGGGATGACGCGGAGGCTTCCGAATGGCACCGGGACAGTCTCGGAACCTACCTTGACGGTAACGCAGACGTCGCCGTCACGCCCGGCGCAGACGGGAGCAATGCATGTGCCCAGATACACGAGGCAGTCGCGCTCGAAGACCTGCGTGGCGGCGGCCGGGTGAACCGTCGAGAGGATGCCGAGCTGCGGCATCATGAAGATCGAGTCCACGGTCAGCAGGGTGACCCCTTCCGGCTGATAGGCATCCATCATCATCATGGCGGCTTGCGCGCGCCTGGGCGAGTGCGAGAGCACTCCGCCGCTTCCCACGATCATGTAGAGGGCCATCAGGTCGACGAGGGTCTTGCCCGAACCCTCCTGCGTCATGGCGTCGCCGATGGTTCGCTGCTGCTGAATGCCCGTGAGCCCGCGAGCGAGGGACTTGTGGTGCTCGAAGGCCAATCGAAGGGCTTCGCGCGCCACCGCCTGTTCGATGTGCAGATCGGCCAGCCGCTGAGGGATCGTGGTGGGTCTGATCATCTTGTTGCGGAGCTGATTGCGCAGCTCCTCTTCGGATATCTCGATGGGCAGCCAGCGTCGGATGTTCTCGGAGCGCGCCTCGGTGAGCACGTTGCAGATCGAGTAGCTCATGCCGAGGTTGGCCGACACGGTGCGGTTGTAGATGCTCTCGCCCTTGGGGTTCCGAAACACCGAGAACACGTCCGTCGTTGCGCCGCCGATGTCCACGCCCAGCACCGTGATGTTCCGCTGGGCAGCGATCGTCTGCATGATCTTGCCCACGGCATTCGGCGTGGACATGATGCCGGCGCTGACCCAGGAAGAGAGCTTGCTGTAGCCCGGAGCTTGCTGCATGACGTGCTCGAGGAACAGGTCGTGGATGGCCTCGCGCGCCGGCAGAAGGTTCTCCCGCTCCAATGTCGGGCGGAGGTTCTCGACCTGGCGGAGGGCAACCTTGCCCTTGAGGAGGTCCTCGACCGCCGGATAGGCATCTTTGTTCCCCGCATAGATCACCGGCAGGTTGAGGCCGATGCCGAGACGGGGCTTGGGATCGGCGGCCACCAGCATTTCCGCGAGCTCGACGAGGTGATTGATCGTGCCGCCGTCGGTGCCGCCCGACACGAGGATCATGTCGGGGCGCAGCGCCCGTATGCGCTCGACCTTCTGGAAGTCCCGGCGACCATCGTCCACGGCGATCACGTCCATGATGATGGCGCCGGCTCCCAGAGCGGCTCGCTGAGCGCTTTCGGCGCTCATGGCCTTGACCACACCGGCGACGGTCATCTGGAGGCCGCCGCCTGCGCTGGATGTCGAGAGGTAGAGGTCAGCGCCGGTCTGGCCGTCGGCGGACGGGGTGATCACACGGCCCTCATCGCCGATCAACTTCTTGCCGGATAGCTCTTCGACTTCGCGTACAGCGTTCAGGACGCCGACGGTCACATCGTCGAAGGGAGCTTCAACCGTGGTGGGGGCTTCGCCGCGGACAACGAGCCGATACTCGTCGCCCCGCCGCTCGATAAGGATCGCCTTGGTGGTGGTGCTTCCGCAGTCGGTGGCTAGAATGGATTGGACTTCGGGCATGATGTTGGTGGCAACTCCGAACGCGATGGTGCAAACCGCGATAGTTTAGCACACGACGTTCGGCATGCCGGTGCGGCTCCGGGCGCCCTAGAGGTCCCTCCGGTTGAACCACGCAACGGCAAGCGCGGCTGCGATGAGCGCCGGCAAGCCGAAGCCCAGAACATACTTCCAGGGCGTCACCTCGCTGTGCACCAGCGAGTTGCCTCGCGCGGAGATCGCATTGCCCGCGACATCGCGAACGTCCTTCACCGTCACCTTGATGGGCACGTTGAGATCGAGGTCGAGACCGCTCAGCAGGACGCTCCGGTTGTCCGTTCGGTAGGTAGCGGCGCGCGCAGCATGCTGGCGTCCGACGGGGTTCTCGATCAGATAGCTGGCGGTGTCCTCTGCATCGTCGGGGTCGAGCGGCTCGCTGAACGTCACCCGGATGCTCGACATTGCAGCCTCCATGCGGACCAGTCTGGGAGGCGTCTTGTCAGCCTGAGATGGTTTCGCCGCGGGCTTGGCGGCCGCGGGCTTCTCGCCGGGAACCACACACGTCGCCGTGTCTGAGGCAGCGCTCACCTGAGTGCCGCCCGGATCGGTCACGCCCCGAGCCGTGACCTGCACCGTCTCGCCCGCAGTCAGCGTGAGGCCACTGAGCACGACGGTTGTCTTCGTCCGGTCATAGGTGGCGGCCTCGGCCATGTGGTTGACGCCTGGCGGACATTCAATCGTGTAGTTGCCCGGATTCTCTGCCGAGCGCGGGTCCACATGCTTGGAGAAGACGACGTTGATGCTGGTCGGCGTCGCGGAGCATTCCACTACCTGCGGAGCATGAGGGTCTTTGAGGATTGCCGGCAAGTTGCGGATCAGACTTGCTGGAGAGAGATACTCCGCGCCGAGAAAGCTGAAGACCGGCGAAGCCACATACCACAGCCGGAGCAGGGCCACGACAGAGACGATGGTGTTGTTGAACATCACGCTGAACAGCACGCCGAACGTGACGAGCAGCAAGATAGCGAGACCGACGATGGAGATGCCGACAATCAGCGTGGATACGGTGACATCACACGCTGCGTACCGATAGGCTGCGAAGCCTGCGACGGAGGCAGCAACGGTGTAGACGCCGAGGACCACGATCACGCGCGAGATGAGCTTGGCCACAATGTACTGGTTTCGGGTGCAGGCTCGGCTCAGAATGCTGTCCGAGACAATGTCTGCCTCGGGACCCACCGAACCGGCGCTCAGGACGATGATGACCATGCTCCATATCACGAGGAAGCCTGCGAGGGTCGTGGTTACCACCGTACTGGCGGGAACGCTCATCAGACGAGCTCCCACGAGGGTGGATGTCAGCCCAAAGAACAGCACGAGGACGAGCGCGATCAGCCACCCGCGCAGGACCCAGTTGCGTGCGAGTTGCGCGAGGTCAGCCTTGATCAGCGCCGTTGACGCCAGCAGGCTGCGCACGAACGGTGTTGTAGGCGCGTGAGAATCCATCGGCCTGATCTGCCTCCAATAGTTGTATGAATGCGTCCTCGGTCTGTGCCTTCGTCGAACTCAGCGACACGACGCTGACCCCGCAATCGGCGGCTGCCTGCAGCGTCCGCACTAAGGGTTGTGCGAGCTCGGACTCCGGGTTGAACCGAACTTCCAGCCAGTCGCCGCGCATCGCATGCCCGATGACGTCGGGGGAGGCCTCAAGCCAGGCCTCCAGACGCGCCAGGCTCTCGTCAGGGGCGTCCACTTCCATTTCAACATGATTGCGACCGATGGTCTGCTTGAGCTCACGAACCGATCCTGAGTAGATGATCTGTCCGTCATGCAGCACCCCGACATGCGAGCACACGCGGTCAATGTCGGAAAGGATGTGTGACGAGACGATGACCGTCTTGGTCTTGCCGAGCTCCCGAATGAGATCGAGCGTGTATTTCCTGCCAGCCGGATCGAGGCCGGCCGTGGGCTCGTCCCAGATGAGCAGCTCCGGGTCATTGATGAGAGAAGCCGCGATGCCCAGGCGCGTCGTCATGCCGGTCGAGAAGCTGCGGATGGGGCGTGATGCTGCTCCGAGAAGGTCAACCGCGCGGATGAGGGAGGCGAGACGCGGCTTGCGCTCCTCGGCAGGCATCCCGAAGAGCTGTCCGATCAGATCGAGATAGGCGATGGGGCTCAGGTGCGGCGGGAACTTGGGGTTCGTGGGGAGGTACCCGACGCGCTGGCGGATCGGGGCGGCGTTCGGCGTCACGCGACTGCCGAACACCTCCGCCCGGCCGGCCGTCGGCCGCTGCAGACCCATCAGGAGCTTCAGCAGAGTGGTCTTGCCGGCTCCGTTGGGCCCGAGCAGGCCGTAGATGCACCCTTGCTCGACCGAAAGGTTCACGCCGTTGACGGCGATTACCTTGTTGTTGTAGATCTTCGTCAGCTCGTGGGTCTGCACGATGTTCATCGCATCTCCCCGGGACGCATGCGCGGCGTTGACTTAGCGCGGCAGCATCGGTACAATAGCCGGACCTCAGGCAAGGAGCGCGTAGCCATGGCGGTCACGAAGTACACCATCAAAGAAGGTCTCAGTTTCGACGATGTGCTTCTGATCCCCTGCGACACGGCGGTGCAGCCGAGCGAGACCGACACGCGGACGGTGATAGCCGATGGCGTCGAGCTCGCGATTCCCGTTGTATCCTCGCCCATGGATCGGGTGACCGAAGCGCGCATGGCCATCGCCATCGCCCGCGACGGCGGTCTGGGCATCATCCATCGCAACATGCCCATCGAAGTGCAGGCCGCCGAGGTGGACAAAGTCAAGCGCTCCGAGCACGGCATCATCGTCAACCCGATCTCCCTGACACCGGAGCGCACCATTCAGGATGCGCTGACGCTCATGGAACGGTACCACATCTCCGGCGTACCGGTCACAGACGAGTCCGGCGTTCTGATGGGAATACTGACCAACAGGGACATCCGTTTCGAAACCAACTTCGGTCGGCCCATCAGCGATCTCATGACTCCGAAGTCCAAGCTGGTCACCGCTCCTGAGGGGACGACGCTAGAGCAGGCTCAGGACATCCTCCAGGCCCATCGCATCGAGAAGCTGCCCATCGTCGATTCGGGCTTCCGACTGCTCGGGCTCATCACGATCAAGGACATCCAGAAGGTCCGCGAGCATCCCAATGCGACGAAGGATGAGCGAGGACGCCTCCGCGTGGGAGCAGCGGTCGGTCCCCTGCGCGACCCCGTGGGCAGGGCCGGAGCGTTGTACGAAGCCGGGGTGGACGTGGTGGTGGTTGACGCAGCCCACGGCCATGCGCAGGGAGTCCTGAACGCCGTTGCGGCCATAAAGGCCGCCATTCCGCGGCTCAAGGTCATCGGCGGCAACGCTGCGACGGCCGAATGCGTGCGCGCTCTCGTGGAGGCCGGCGCCGACGGCATACGCGTCGGGCTGGGAGCAGGCAGCATCTGCACCACGCGGATCGTGTCCGGCGTCGGAGTGCCGCAGTTCACGGCGGTGATGGAATGCGCAGCCGAAGCCCGCATCCACGGCGTTCCCGTGATTGCCGACGGCGGGATACGCTTCTCGGGTGATGCCGTCAAAGCGCTGGCGGCTGGAGCTTCTGCCGTCATGCTTGGCAATCTTCTGGCAGGCACCGACGAGGCTCCCGGAGAGGTGATCCTCTACCAGGGTCGGGCGTACAAGGACTATCGAGGCATGGGATCGGAAGCCGCCATGCGCGAGGGCTCCAGCGACCGCTACTCGCACGAGCCTGGCACGCGGTTCGTCCCCGAGGGCGTCGAAGGGCGCGTGCCCTATAAGGGCGCTGTCTCGGACACGCTGCACCAAATGGTGGGCGGCATTCGTTCCGGTATGGGCTACGTCGGGGCTCGAACTCTCGCGGAGATGCGAGACCGGGCTGAGTTCGTGCGCATTAGCGGCGCAAGCCTCCGCGAAAGCCACGTGCACGACGTCTGGATCACCAAGGAGCCTCCGAACTACTCCTCTGAGTACATGCGGGGCGAAGGCGGCGGCGAGCGATAGCGCCTGACAGCGATCCGACGGCGATGATGATCGGCCACATTCGTGTGGACCCTCCGTTGGTTCTTGCGCCCATGGCGGCCGTCACCAACAGGGCTTTCCGGCGCCTGTGTAAGCGGATTGGCGGGCCCGGGCTGCTCTGCACCGAGCAGGTCAGCAGCGCCGCCATGCGGTTTGCGGGACCGCGCACCGAGACCATGCTCCGGTGGTCGGATGAGGAGTATCCCCTGTCGGCACAGGTCTTTGGCGCCGATCCCGATACTATGGCCATGGCGGCCCGTGACGTTGAGCGTCGCGGAGCGGCCATCGTGGACATCAACATGGGATGCTGGGTCCCGAAGGCATGCCGACAAGGGGCCGGCGCGGCGCTGCTGCGTGACGCGGCTCAGGCGTTGCGCGTAGTCGGCGCCGTCGTGCAGGCCGTGGGCATCCCGGTTACCGTCAAGATGCGGGCGGGCTGGAGCCCTGAGGCGCTGACCTCAGTCTCCCTGGCTCGCGAACTCGAGGCCATCGGCGTCGCGGCCTTCACGCTGCATGCGCGAACGGCCATCCAGGGCTTCGACGGCAGTGCGGACTGGAACTGGATCGCCGAGATGAAGGCAGCAGTCCATGTTCCTGTGATTGGGAACGGGGACATTCGGCATCCCGACGATGCGGTTCGCATGATGGGCGCCACGGGTTGCGACGCAGTTATGATCGGTAGGGCGGCGATCGGGAACCCATGGATCCTGCGGGATACTGCAGCGGCGCTCCGAGGCGAGCGAGCGCCGGCAGCGCCGACGTGGGAGGAGCGCATGGATGCTGCGCTATGGCACGTTCGAGCGCTGGCCGAGGATATGGGCGAGAGACACGCAGTCATCCATCTGCGCGGTCAGTTGCCGCGGTATTTCGCAGGCATGGCTGGCGCAGCGCGCGCCCGCGAGGAGATGATGCGGGCTGTCAGCGTTGCGGAGGTCGAGCGGATTCTCGGGCAGCTTGCGCACTGACGGCCTCCCGACCATACTGCCGGAGGATGCGGGATGCCGTCAGCGCGACGACTTAGCCGAGCTCCACCTTGATGGTTTTGGGCTTGGCCGCCTCGGCTTTCGGCAGCGTCAGCTCCAGCACGCCGTTGCGCAGCTGGGCCGTGATCCGGTCGGTGTCTACCGTATCGGCCAACTGGAACTGCCGGAAGAAGTTCACGAGTTCATACTCCCGATAGACCGGCGTGCCAGGGCTCTCCACCTTCACGTTGCCCTCGATCGTCAGGATGCCTTCCTTCACCTGGATGTTCATGCCGTCGACAGGGACGCCGGGCAGGTCTGCGACGAGGGTCAATCCGTCAGGGGTCTCATAGATGTCCACGGGGGGCGCGATATAGCGCTCCTCAGCCCGCGTGGTCTCCTTCTCGGATGCCTGTCCCGCGGCCTCTACGGGGGTAGCGACTGTCTTCTCTGCCATCTCGTTTCCTCCTCGCTTATCCAAGGGTCACCTGTACCTGTCTGGGCCTTGCCGCGGCAGCCCTGGGCAGCGTGATGGTCAGCAGACCGCTGGCGTATCGCGCCGTCACGCGATCTGCATCCACCTCGCTGGGGAGCTCGATGGAACGAACGAACCGGCCGGCGGCCCGCTCGCTGCGATGAAAGGCCTCGGGCCGCACGCCCTCAATGCCCTTCTTGACTCCCGAGATCGTCAGCGCGTTGCCCAGCACGGTAAGCTCCAGCTTGTCCGTGTCGAGCCCGGGGGCCAGCGCCTGAACGTAGATGTTCTCTGTGTCCTCGCTGACATTGGTCAACGGATAGGCCCGCGCGGCGCGGCCCGGCAGAAACGCCACGCGAGGCGGCGTCGACGAGCGCCCGGGCTCGATTCCCAGCGCACGGTCGAGTTCGCGGCGCAGTACTTCCAACTCGCTCCAAGGGTTCCTCCACGACATACGAACCGATCTCCTTTCTTGTGATGGGGCCGCCTTGCGGCCCTCCGTTAGAACGAAACCTCCATCGTGTCGTCGTCCGACTCCGTCGGCCCTGGCGGCGTGTCGGACGGTTCGTCATGCGCCTCGGCATGCGCAGCGACCTTGCGCTCGACGGCCAATCGCAGTTCACCGTCGGCCGCATCGATCGTGATCACAGCATGGTCGGGGATGTCTCCCGCCAGCAGCGCTCGACCGATGCGCGTCTCGAGGTTGCGCTGGATGAGCCGCTTGAGCGGCCGCGCTCCGTAGGTCGGATCATAACCCTCTCTTGCCAGATGGGTGCGGGCTGCATCCGTAACAGTGATCTCGATGTCGCGATCCTTGAGACGCCGTTTGAGCTGTTCGAGCTGCAGATCCACGATGCGCTCGGTCTCCGCGAGGGTGAGCGGCTTGAACAGCACGATCTCATCCACGCGGTTCAGGAACTCCGGCCTGCAGTGCGCGCGCAGCTCATCCATGACCCTGCGCCGTGTGGCATCGGAAATGGAGCCGTCCACGCCGATCCCATCCATCAGGTACTGGGAGCCGATGTTGCTCGTCATGATGATGATGCTGTTCTTGAAGTCCACCGTTCGGCCCTGGGCGTCAGTGAGACGCCCGTCGTCGAGCAGTTGCAGCAGGACGTTTGAGACGTCGGTGTGGGCCTTCTCGAACTCATCGAACAGGATGACTGCATACGGGTGTCGCCGCACCGCCTCGGTGAGCTGGCCACCCTCCTCGTAGCCCACATATCCGGGCGGCGCTCCGATGAGCCGGCTGACCGTGTGCTTCTCCATGTACTCCGACATGTCGATGCGCACCATGTGCTCCTCGGTGTCGAACAGAGCCTCCGACAATGCGCGCGCAAGCTCGGTCTTCCCGACGCCGGTCGGACCCAGGAAAATGAACGATCCGATGGGGCGCCGCGGATCCTTGATACCGGCACGAGCGCGAATGACGGCATCGGCGACCAGAGACACGGCCTCATCCTGCCCGACCACACGCTGATGCAGCACATCATCCAGATGCAGAAGCTTCTCCCGTTCGCCCTCCATCAGACGCGTGACCGGTATGCCCGTCCAGCGGGAAACGATCTCGGCAATCTCCTCTTCCGTCACCTCCTCGCGCAGGAGACGGCTTGCGCCGGTGGAGGATGCCGCCGCCGCCTCGGCCTCGCGGATCTGCCGCTCGATGATGGGGAGCCGGCCATGGCGAAGCTCGGCGGCCTTGTTCAGATCATACTGACGCTCAGCCACCTCAAGCTCGCGCAGGACCTGCTCGCGCTCTTCTCGGAGTTGCTGAACCTGCTTTAGGGCCTCTTTCTCGGCCTGCCACTGGGCGCGCATGGCGTCACCCTTGGATCGAAGCTCGGCAAGCTCCTTGCGCAGGGCCTCAAGCCGCTCCTTGCTGGCGCGGTCCTTCTCCTTCTTGAGCGCCTGCTCCTCGATCTCGAGCTGCATCGTGCGGCGCGTGAGTTCGTCCAGCTCTGCCGGCATGGAGTCCATCTCCGATCGGATCATTGCGCAGGCCTCATCCACGAGGTCTATGGCCTTGTCGGGCAGGAACCGATCGGTGATGTACCGGTTGCTCAGCGTGGCAGCCGCTACCAGAGCGTTGTCCTGAATGCGCACGCCATGATGAACTTCAAAGCGCTCTCGCAACCCGCGCAGAATGGAGACCGCATCCTCGACCGTGGGCGGATCCACCACCACGGGCTGAAATCTCCGCTCCAGAGCCGCATCCTTCTCGAGGTGCTTCCGATATTCATCCAGGGTGGTGGCGCCGATGCAGTGCAGTTCGCCGCGCGCTAGCATGGGCTTGAGCATGTTGCCGGCATCCATGGAGCCTTCGGACTTGCCGGCACCAACGATCGTGTGGAGCTCGTCAATGAACAGCAGTATTCTGCCCTCGCTCTGGCGAATCTCGTTGAGCACGGCCTTGAGGCGCTCCTCGAACTCGCCGCGATACTTGGCGCCGGCGATCAGCGCGCCCATATCCAACGCGAAAAGCGACTTGTCCTTGAGACCTTCGGGCACGTCGCCGCGGACGATCCGCTGGGCCAGACCCTCGACGATGGCGGTCTTGCCGACGCCGGGCTCGCCGATGAGGACCGGGTTGTTCTTCGTCTTGCGCAGAAGGATGCGTACCACACGGCGTATCTCGGCGTCACGACCGATGACGGGGTCAAGCTTGCCCTGCCGAGCTTCTTGAACGAGATCGCGCCCGTATTTCTCAAGGGCTTCATAGGTCTGTTCGGGGGCGGCGCTGGTGACTCGCTGATTGCCGCGCACCTGCGTCAGAGCCTCCAAAAATCGATCTCGTGTAACTCCGACTTCATTGAGACTCCGCCCCGCCGGCGTTGAGGTGCCCTCATCAATGAGCGCGAGGGCGAGATGCTCCACGCTGATGTACTCATCCTTGAGCCGACGGGCCTCATCCTCTGCAGCGGTCAGTAGCTGACCGAGCCGTCGGGTCACATAGGTCTTGCCAATCTCGGCGCCGGGACCGCCGACTCGCGGACGGCGCTGCAGTTCGGAGGCGACACGGTCCCGCAAGTCCGATGTCTCGACTCCCAACCGCTGCAGCAGGCGATTGACGAGACCATCTGTCTGCTCGAGTAGCGCAAGGAACAGGTGCTCTCCGTCTACTTCTGGATGGCCGAGCCGCTGCGCGAGCGACTGGGCCATGCCCAACGCTTCCTGGGACTTTTCGGTTAGCTTGTTCGTGTCCAACGGACGCCTCCACGTGGCTGCACGCGCCACATATATTCATAGCACATACTAAGATGGCTTGAGTGTACCATACTCAGGTCTATCAGCCTAACATACGGTCGGTATGGCTCGTAGGTTCCGCCAATCGCGGAGGACTAGCGGGTGTCGCGCAGGATGATCTCTGCGGCGATTCGGCCGCTGCGGACGGCGCCTTCCATCGTGGAGGGCCAGCCGGTCGCGGTCCAGTCGCCGGCAATCGCCAGTCCAGGGAGCAGCGTACGCTGACCTGGTCGGAGCCGGTCGGTTCCCGGAGCGGGCACCAGTGTGGCCTTTCGCTCGATGGCGACTCGGGAATGGTGAGGGGCCAGCATGGGCGGGAGCCTCAGTGAGTCGCGCACATCGTTCAGCGTTCGTCGCAGGATCTCGCTGCTCGGCAGCGAAGCCAGCTCGTCGGCGGCGCTGGTGACCGTCGTCAGATAGGCTCCTGAGGACGGAGGCGATGTCCACGTTCTGCTCTTGTTGAACACCCAGTGCACGTCTCGGTCCAGCAGCCCTATCGCCTCCGGGCAGTCGAGCTCGTCATCGAACCACAGATGCACGGCAACGATCGGCGCATGGCGGAGAGCGACCGAGTTGCCGAGAACCTGAGCATCGAGCGCTCCGTGCGGCAGGAGATCCGGCAGAGCGTCTGAGGGCACTGCGAGAACGCAGGCGTCCGATCGGTGCGTCTCGCCTGATATCAGCGTCACGGTGAAGCCCTCGCGGGGCTTGTGGCTGACGTTTCGCACGATGGTTCGAGAGCGTATCTCGCCTCCGGATCGTGCAAGGAGCTCGCGCGTCGGCTCCGTGAACAGCTCGCCGAGGGGCAGCGTGAAAAGACCGAGCTGATAACCGGTCCTCGTCAGGAGCAGGGACTCGCGAAGCACGGCGATGCCATGGTGGACTGCGACCTGCGCGCTCGGAGCGTTGCATGCTGAGACAATAAGCGGCTCCACCAGTCGGTCGAGCAAGCGAATGGGAATGCCTCGTGCGATGAGATACGACCGGAAGTCCGTGGCATCGTCGGGCGCCGGGGCGTCGCCGGACACGGCGGCCATGAGTCGCGTGCTGGAGACCTTCTCGCGCAGGGAGAGCCAGGGAAGCCTCAACAGGGACGGGGCGAGGTGCAAGGGCGGAGGCAGCGCCGCCGCCTTCAGACTGGCGCGCCGCCCCTGACGATCCTGAAACGTGATCGTATCAAGATATCTGAGACGATCGTGTACGCCGAGGTCGTGGAGCAGGCGATCGAGCGCCGTACAGCACCCTAGCGTCACGTGTTGGCACACGTCGGTCACCTGGCCGGTCGCTCGGTCTACGAACGAGGAGGCGCGCCCTCCGAGGTACGGCCGCCTGTCCAGCAGGAGAACGCGGGAACCGGCTTGCCCGAGGCGGACTGCCGACGATATGCCCGCCAGGCCGCCGCCGATTACGATGGCATCCCAGCGGTCAGGCATGCGATGCTCCTGTGTGGGGCAGATCGCAATGCGCCGTCTGGCCGCGTCGAGGAGATCGTCGTATGGAAGTCATTCTGTGCTGTGACGGCGAGCCAGCATGACCGCTCGGCTCGCCAGGGCGATCTTGCGAAGGGGATGCAGGCTGACGCGACGCTGCAGGACGGCTGCCGGGTCGCGACGGATCAGCGCGAGGAGCCCTCGATAGATCATGAACATTGCCAGAAACGTTGGGCGGCTATCGGGAGATATCATGCGGGCCAGCGGCGCGCTGCGCTCGTAGAGCCCTTCGGCTCGATCGGCCTCGTCGGCGATGAGATCAACAACATGATCGGAGGGACGAGACCCCAGTATGTCCTCCTCGTGGACCTGGTGCCGCATCAAGTCACTCTGGGGCAAGTACAGGCGGCCGCGCTGGGCGTCTTCCTTGAGGTCGCGCAGGATGTTCGTTAGCTGGAATGCCGCGCCGCAGTCTATGGCGAGCGGATCAGCTCTGTCATAGTCGGTGACTCCCCAGATGCGGAGGCAGACGAGCCCGACGACGCCGGCAACTCGGTAGCAATAGCGGTCGAGCTCTGCCACGCTGGCGAACCGGACGGGGCCGAGATCGGTCCGAACGCCTTCCATGAGCTCGAGGAACCACTCCTTGCGAAGCTCGTAGCGACGCGCGGTATCGCGAAACGCCGGAAGGATGGGCGATGCGGTCGAGATCGTCTCGTCCTCTGAGTATGCGGCGTCCAGAGCGGCGGACCAGCGCGCAAGGGCCTCGCCGCCATGGTTCGACGCGTCGTCCGCGGCGTCATCGGCCAGCCGCATGAAGGCGTAGACGGCACAGATTGCCCTGTGCTTGTCGCGTGGGAGCAGACGGAACCCATAGTAGAAGTTGCGGGCAGCCGTCCGCGACGCCGCGACGCAATGACGATAGGACTCTTCCAGGGTGACGCTCATCGGCGAGACCATGGCGTAAGCGAACGTGCCAGCCTGCCGATGAGGAGAGCCGCCTGGCGCGATTTGGGGATGGCTGGACGACGGCTGAGGACGTCGTATCCCTGTCGCTCGATCCGACGAAGCACTTCGAGGCCTCCCTCGGTGAACATCTCCACATCGAGCCGCAGACGCCCCGGCACCACGGAGGCAAGCGCAGACCCATGGCTGAAGAGCTCGCGCGCGCGGGCGCATTCGAACTTCAGAAGCTCCCGAAAGCCCGACGTGCACTCGCGGTTGGCGATCTGCTCCTCGGTCACTCCAAATCGCCGCATGTCCTCTGCAGGAATGTACATGCGTCCTCGCTCGAAGTCGGGCACGACATCCTGCCAGAAGTTGGCGAGCTGCAGGGCCGTGCACGTGGCGTCGCTGAGACATCGGCGATGATCATCGGTGTACCCGAACAGGTGAAGCACGAGGCGACCGACGGGATTCGCGGAGTGGCGGCAGTAGTCAAGGAGCTGATCGAAGGTGTCATACCTACGGACAACCTGATCCTGGCGGAACGCGACGAGGAGGTCCGCAAGCGTCTGGCGGGGGATGCCGAACGTTACCACCGTCTCGGCGAGCGCGACAAACACCGGGTGACGAGGAGCGCCTGCGTAGGCGAGGTCTAGCTCGCGCTCCCACCAATCCAGAAGCTGCAGAGCCCGCTCAGGCGAAGGGCTCTCGTCGGCGAGGTCATCCGCGACGCGGCAATAGGCATAGATGCTGTGGAAGTGCTCGTGGAGATGATGGGGAACAAACAGCGTGCCCACGAGGAAGTTCTCATAGTGGGACCGCGCAAGACGGCGGCAATACTGACGGGCTTCTCGGAGTCCGAAGGGGCGATCTACGGCATACCGCGTGTCATACGGCACAGCCTCGGGTACGGCGTCTCTCGGCCCAGCCTTCGGGGCGTCGCGAGGCTCTGGCCTCGGCCCGAGGTCGGTCTGTGACCGTTCCGGCATTTCCGGTATGCCTCTCTCGTGAGTGTCCACGTGCCCCGTGAAGTCTTGACGCCTGAGTGCCTATCCGGTACGCTACACACAGAAAGGCTCTCTATGAATCGCAACTTACCTTCCTGGCTCACCAAGCGCATTCCCAGCCCGGCCATCGTCGCCGAGGTGGATAACATGATTCGCGCTGCCTCGCTCCACACTGTCTGCGAGAGCGCGCGATGCCCG
>JAAYVH010000324.1 GCA_012517255.1 Chthonomonadales bacterium | reverse complement strand
TGCAGGCGGGATTGCCACGCTTCGCTCGCAATGACGTGCAGGGGGGATTGCCGCGCTTCGCTCGCAATGACGTGCATGAGTCGCGAGGGCAATTGGTACGGGCACGTTGGACCGTGCCCCTACCGGCGCCGCGGCGCGCGATCGTAGGCCCTGCGGGCAGAACAGAGCAATCCCGGCCCTACAGGCCGAACGGCCCGCCATAGGGATGAACATCGCCCGCCTTGATTTCGACACGGCGCTTCGCGCCGGCTCAATCACCGGCGAGCTCCGCGCGCACCCTGTAGCGGCGTATCAGCCGGGCGACCGATGTTGCGATCACATGATGCGAGGTCACGACCGGCTCCGGACAGGAGCGGCAGAGCTTAGCGTGGAATGTATGTGCGTGTACCGATCACTGACAGCGAGAGGCAAGCGTTGATAACCGCACCCGTACCGAACCGAAGTCCGCTCCAACCGGCAGCATTTGTGCCGTTGCCTCTGGGCAGCGTGCGCCCGCTCGGATGGCTCCTGCGCCAGTGCCGCATCCAGGCCGACGGCCTCACGGGCCACCTGGAAACGGCGTGGCCCGATCTCGGCCCCGACAACATGTGGCTCGGAGGCAAGACCGAGGGCTGGGAGCGCGGCCCGTACTATCTCGACGGTCTCGTGCCCCTGGCGCACGTCCTGGTGGATCGTGTTCTGCTGGCACGAGCGCAGCGCTGGGTGGATTCCATCCTGACCATGCAGGACGCCGACGGCTGGATCGGGCCCATACAGGCCCCCGGACGTGCGCCATACGATCAATGGCCCGTGTTCATCGTGCTCAAGGCCCTGACGCAGCATCATGAGGCGACGGGCGACGAGCGGGTGATCCCGTTCATGACGCGCTTCTTCGGCTACCTGCATCAGACGCTCGACGAGCGGCCCTTGCGCGATTGGGGCCAGCACCGGTGGGCGGATGCCGTGCTCAGCCTCCACTGGCTCTACAACCGCACGGGAGATGAGTGGCTGCTGGACGTGGCAGGCAAGCTTGCGCTGCAGGGCTACGACTGGCGCATGCATTTCGAGGACTTTCGGCACACGGGCAAGACGCCGCGGGACGGCTGCGTGCTCCACACCCATGTGGTCAACAACGCCATGGCGGTCAAGACATGCGGCGTGTGGTGGCGGCAAAGCGGCGACACCGGCGACCGGCAGGCGGTCTATCGAACCATCGAGATGCTCGACCGGTACCACGGACAGGCGACGGGCATCTTCACCGGCGACGAGCACTATGCAGGACTAGATCCGACGCAGGGCACGGAGCTGTGCGCCGTCGTCGAGTACATGTTCTCGCTGGAGGAGCTGATCGGTATCATGGGAGATGCGGCCTTCTCGGACCGGCTGGAGCGCATCGCCTACAATGCCCTGCCAGGCACCTTCACGGCCGATATGTGGGCGCATCAATACGACCAGCAGGCCAACCAGGCGCTCTGCACCGTGGCCCCGCGCCACTGGACCAACAACAACGACGATTCCAACATCTTCGGGCTCGAGCCGAACTTCGGTTGCTGCACGGCCAACTACCATCAGGGATGGCCCAAGTTTGTCAGTAGCCTGTGGATGGCGACGCCCGACGGTGGCCTGGCCGCCACGGCCTATGGTCCCTGCGAGGTCAACGCACGCATCGGCGGAGTTCCGGTGAAGATCTCGGCAGATACGCAGTATCCGTTCGATCCGGTCGTCCGATTCACGGTGGACTGCGCCGAGCCGGCGGAGTTCCCGCTCGTGCTCCGTAAGCCCGCCTGGGCCGACGAGGCAGTCGCCGTCGTTCTGAGCGCGCGCTCGCCCGAAGAGCGTATCGTCCGTCTCGACGCGCCGTGGACCCCCATCCGCCGAACCTGGGAGGCTGGCGATGAGGTAGCGGTCGCCTTGCCGATGGCGGTGCGCGAGGAGCGGCGCTATCGCAATGCGATCGCTCTCCATCGGGGACCCCTGGTCTTCTCGCTGCGGATCGGCGAGGAACGCAGGCTCATCGCGGGTGAGGCCAAGCCTGCTCCAGCCGAGCGCAGTCCAGACTGGGAGATAATGCCGACGACCCCCTGGAACTACGCCCTGTGCCCCAGCCACGGGTACCGGCTGCAGCAGCGGCCCGCGGGCGATCAGCCGTTTGACCCGTCGGAGCCGCCGGTGATTATCCGCGCAAAGGCGCGCCGCGTGCCCGAATGGGGGCTTGTGGACAACTCGGCGGGGCCGACGCCGGAGTCCCCCGTCGCATCCGACGCTCCGCTTGATGACATCGAACTCATCCCATACGGCTGCGCGAACCTGCGCATCACCGAGTTTCCCACCTGCGAGGAGCCATCGTGACTATCCCGACAACGCCGAAGCTCGAACTCAAGCCCGACCTGGCCGAAGCCACCGAACGCTGGCTGGCCTTCTGGAACCACGAGATCATAGACCGACCGGTGTGCGTCGTCCGAGCGCCGCTGGACGATGCCGGACCCGCACCCGACTGGCCGCCCTACATGGCCGGCGCCCATGGCGACATGCGCGCCGTGGCCGAGCAAGCGCTGGAGGCGAGCTCACGCGTATGGTACGGCGGCGAGGCGATCCCCAGCTACACACCCAGCTTCGGGCCGGACATGATGGCGGCGTGGCTCGGGGCGGAACTCGAATTCCCGAAAGACAACTACGGGACGAGCTGGGCCGTGCCGTGCATAGACGACTGGGAGGCCGCGCTGCCCATCCGTCTCGACCCGGCCAACCCGTGGTGGCAGCGGATGCTCGAGTTCTGCCGCATCCTGGCCGACACGTTCCGGGGCAAGATGGTCGTGGCGCATCTCGACCTGCACAGCAACATGGATACGCTGCTGGCCATGCGCGGCGGCGACAGGCTGTGCCTGGATCTGGCCGACGTACCCGAGGTCATTGATCGGGCCATGGCCGACGTGCGCGCCCTCTATGCGCCCATCTACGACGCCCTCTACGATGCGGGCAATATGGGCGCGACGGGCACGACGGGTTGGGTGCATGCCTACCATCCGGTCCGCACCAATACCATTCAGTGTGACTTCGCGGCGCTCATCGGCCCGCGCCAGTTCCGCACGTGGGCCATGCCCGCCCTTGAAGAGGAGGCGGCTCATCTCGGGCACTGCGTCTACCATCTGGACGGGCCCGAGTGCATCGTCCACGTCCCCGACCTGTGTTCGATAGCGGGGCTGGACTGCATCCAGTGGGTGCATGGCGCGCGCAACAAGCCGTTCATCGAATGGATGGACCTGCTCAAGGACATTCAGTCGCGCGGCGTGGCCGTCTGGATTCCCTGCAGCCTCGAGGAGATCCCCATCTATCACCGAGAGCTCAAGCCTGAGCTGCTCTACTACGAGACCTGGGCTCCCAACCGCAAGGCGGGAGAGGAGATCCTGGAATGGCTGAAGGCCAACACGTAGGCGCGAGGATTCCGCATGAGGACGCCGGGGTCCAGGCGTCCTCAGACGACGGCAGGGACGATCGGCCTGCGCGAAGGCAGGACGAAGGGCAGAGGCGCGGTCATCGGATTGTCCATGAGAACCCACGACATTCCGATCTCCCGCAGGGCGTCGGAGAGCTTGGCGAGGTCCAATGGCCCCGCAATGCAGGTGGTTCGCGGCAGTGGCCGCGAGCGGTACCGCTCGCATTCCTCGTTGGACCGTGCCACGAGGACCACGGGGACCATCGCCGTGCGCGAGTCGCACCGAAGGCTGCGCACCAGCTCGATGCCGCTGGTTGGCGGAAGATCCAGACTGGCCACGACAAGCTGGGGTACGCGTGCCTCGTGTTCGCCCGGAGGAAACACGGCCTCGAGCGCCTCGTTCACGTTGCGAACGGCATGGACCGGGTTCAGCAAGTAGGAACTCACCACCCTCTGGGCGAACTGAAGCTCGGCAACCCCGTCGTCAGCTATGATAATGTCCATCGTGATGAGACCCTCCACAGGCGATACTCCAAGCTCTGCGTGCTATTGGGCGCCGACGAACACCACCGTATGTGCGCCTGAGTACCATAGTACGGACCCATCGTTAGTCCAGCGTTGTGTGCAGCGTTGAAAATGCGCGATTCACGGGGAATCTCATACAACGCTAGCGGTCCGAGGTCGTCCGTGGCGGCTCTCAGGAAAGGCAGGCGCACCTAACGTGAGCGAACTGACTTCGCGCGGCTTGGCCACCATCATCGGCGTGTGTTTGGTGATCGTCGGGATCGTCGGCATGAGCGAGACCATCCTGCCGACCAAGACCGCGCTCATGCCCTCAACGCTGACCGTGCGCCTGTTCGGGCCCATTCTCGTCGCGCTCGGAGCGCTGGTGCTGGGGGCATCGCGGCGGATCCCGAAGAAGGCGCGTCCCTCCGCTGCGGCGCTGGCTGCGACCGGCGTCGCAACGGCGCTCTTGCCTGCGGCGATATGGGCCGCAGGCGCGACGCTCGCCTTTCAGGACTCAGCGTTCTGGGTGCCGGCGGTTGCTGCAGGGCTCTTGCTGCTGACGGTGCCGGGCATCGGCATGGCGTTCGGAGGCATTCGCCGGCTCACGAGCGCGCCCCATGAAGCCCCCCGGCCGTCTCAACCGACGACCCGTGTCAAGCGTCGCAAGTGACCTCATCCGCTCAGGGAGACAACACCATGCAGTCAGGCCGCGAAGCCTTCGACAACATCGTCCGGAAGAAGCCGGCCGATCATATCCCCAACAACGACGCGCCGTGGGGCGACACGCTGACTCGATGGGTATCCGAAGGCATGCCCACCAACGAAGACGGTTCGCCGGTGGACGTAACCGAGCATTTCGGCTACGACATGGCCGGATGCGGAGGGTGGTTCGACTGGCAGCCCATGCGCGGCTACAGCGAGACGGTCGAAGAGACCGACGAGTGGAGAATCGTGCGCAACGGCAGCGGCGGGCTGCTCAAGTGGTGGAAGACCCACTCCGGCACGCCCGAGCACATTGACTTTGACATGACGAGCCGCAAAGTGTGGGAGGAGAAGTACCGTCCGCTCCTCGTGGGGGAATTCGACCGGGAGCGGATCGGCGATGTCTCCGCCATGACCCGCAATCTCGAGCGCTGGCGCGCCAAAGGGCGCTGGTGCATCTATGGCAACCAGTTCATCTGGGAGAACATGCGCGGCAGCCTGGGCGATTTCACCATGTACACAGCGCTGGTGGAGGACCAGGACTGGATCCATGATTACTGCCGGGTCTACACCGATCTCTACAAGGCGGCCTATAAGATCATGATCGAGGAGGGCGGCAAGCCCGACGGAATATGGCTGTATGAGGACCTCGGCTATCGGGACAGGCTGTTCTGCAGCCCGAAAGTGCTGGAGAAGGTGATCTTCCCCTACTATGCCGAGATGGTGGAGTTCTTCCACAGCTACGACCTCCCCGTGATCCTCCATTCGTGCGGCTATCAGGCAGCGGCATTGCCGTTGATCGTGGACGCCGGGTTCGACGGCCTCAATCCCATGGAGGTGAAGGCCGGCAACAATATCTTCGAGTTCGTGGAGAAATGGGGCGACCGACTCTGCTTCGTCGGCGGGCTTGATGCCCGCATCCTCGAGAGCGGCGACCGGGAGGTGATCCGCAAGGGCGTGACCGACTTCATCAACGGAATGAAGGCGCGCGGCGCGCGCTTCGTCTACGCTTCCGATCACTCACTGTCCACGAATATCAGCTACCACGACTACCTCTACTCGCTGGAGGTATATCGCGAGAACTGCATGTACTGATCGGCGCCAAGCGGCGTCGTAGCGCTTCAGTGATACTGCCGATGAATGTGCGACCTCGTCCTGTCTGGTCCGCGGCGGCGCTCATCGTGCTCTATGTCGCGATTCAGACGTTCGCGGCGATCCGGTTGCCCATCACGGGCGATGAGCTGAACGTTCTCGGAATCGCGGGCGAGTATGCGCGCTCGGGAGCGGTGCGATCCCAGGCCCCCGGGTCCGAAACGATCTCGCATACGCCGGCTGGCGTGCTTGTGCATGCGGTCTACAGTCTCGGGGGGCTGATTGCCCCGTCGCCGTTGGCAGGGCGGATGCTCGCGCTTGCCCTTGCGCTGCTGGGCGCCGGCGTGGTGACGGCCACGCTCAGGCGAGAAGTCTCCGGTCGCTTCGCCCTGTGGTTTCTCGCCGCGTACGGCGTTGCCCCGTGGACTATGTATCACGCCTCCCAGGTGTGGGAGGCGGGTCTGATGATGCTGATCACGGCGTTCGCGATGGCGGCCGCCGTGCGATTGCGCCGATCGGCGTCCTCATGGGCATCCGGCGCAATCGGATGGGCCTTGGCGGCGTCGTTCCAGGCTTACGCATCCTTCGCCGTGGTGATCATCGGCTATGCCATCCAGGCTTTGCGTCGGCAGGTTCGCGTGGCGTGGATCGCCTTTGCCATCGGAGCCGCCGTCGGTTCCGTGACGCTGTGGCCCCCGGTGGGACGGCGGCCCCTCGATCCGATCGGCAATGCCGTGGCGACGAAGCGCCATCCCGGAGCCCGGTTCGGGTATGGCCTGAGACATGGTTACCCCATCGTGCGCGCCGCTGGTTTCTGGCTGCGCATGTCGTCCTCGGACCTCAACCGACAGGTGCGCGAGAACAGACTCTATCGCGAAGCGCAGTCGCGGCATGACGTACGCGGTCTGCTGCTCTTGCTGGCCCTCAACGGCAGCATCGTTCTCTCCTTTGGATCGGTGCTGATCAGCGCCGCCGCCACGGGCTGGTATTTCCGAGGACGTCGCGAAGAGGGCGAGCCCGATGCCCATGCCTGGCTGCGCTCCCATTGCATGGCCATGTGCGCCGCGCTGTTGATCGCCTCGGCTCTGTCGCCGGTCTGCGCTCAGGGGTATCATGCTGTAGCGGCGTTGCCCGCGGCCTCGCTGCCGTTTGCCGCGTGGTGCGAGCGGACGTGGGCGTCGGGTTCGCGCCGATGGCAGGCGGCGATCGTGATCGCCTTCGCGCTGCGTGTCGCAGTGGCAGTCATCGTCGCGCTGGGTAACGAGGTCGGCGTGCCGCGCCTTTCAGCCGCCTGAGGTATCAGCGCCGATCGTCTGACGGTTCGGGAACAGCGTCTCAAAGGCGCTCGTTATCTAGAATGTAGGCTTGGGGCGAGCAGCCAGAGTCGGGTTTTGGGCTGTGTTCTTCATCGAAGGGAGCGACGCATGCGCTCTAGCACGGCACTCATTATCGTCTTGGCCGTATGCTGGCCTCTTCAAGGCGAGGCGCAGCGGGAGGGCGGCGGCGCGCAAGGCATTGCGCTGCAGGCCCCGCAGCGGCCCTTCACGGAAACGATGGCCGCCATGGTCGCGCGCGATGCGCAGTGGCGCGCCGAGATCGAGGCGGGCCTCCGTCCCAGGCCGCCCCGGGTCATCGCCGCGGGCAACCATGTGCGCGGGCAACTGCCCAAGAGCGACGGCGACGGTCCCTTCGCGTTCTTCCTGCCCGCTGTCTTCCTCGATCCTGATCCCGAGCTCCGCGAGATGCAGGATTGGCGGTTGCTGGCCCCCCAGAACATCGGCGCGAGCTTCATCGGCATCAACATGCAGGATCAGTTCTCCATGGGCAGCGGCTGGATACCGCCGGACACCGGGGGGGCTATCGGCCCGAGCCACTTCCTCGAGGTCATCAACGGCTCGGTAGCAGCCTACACGCGGACAGGCACGCGGCTAAGCCATGTCTCGCTGAACTCGTTCCTGACTGTGTCCTCGGGCGGAGTCACGTATCCGCGAAGCTACGCGTTTGACCCTCGGTGCGTCTACGACCGCCGGAGCGGACGATGGTTCATCACGGCGCTCGAGTACAACGGCGGCAACAACAACCATGCGATCCTCGCCGTCTCTCGGACCTCCGACCCTACGGGCACCTGGGACAAGTACGTGATACAGGTGGGCAGAAGCGGATGGTTCACCGACTATCCGACCCTAGGGATTGATGACAACGGCGTCTATATACCGGTGACGCTGTTCGGCGCGACAAGCTCGGTCAAGACGATCTCAGCCACGCGCAAGGCGTCGCTGATCGGCTCGCCGCCTTCGTTGGGCACCGTCTATCTCTCGCCCGACACACAGGAGTACTATGCAACGCCGGTGGCAGCCGTCAGCCTCGACGCGACGCCGTCAACGGGCAAGGCATGGTTCGTCGGATCGAACCCGTCGTTCTACCGCGACATGCGAATCGGTTATCTGACCTGGCCCCCAACGGGCGCACCAACGTTCAGCGCGGTCAGTAACCTGACTCTGCCCGCGTTCGCCGCGCCCCCCACGGCTCCCCAGAAGGGATCTACGACGGACATCGACGCCGGCGACATGCGGATGCACAGCGCATTTATGCGCGGCGGTCGTCTGTGGACGTGCCGGACCGTCGGCGTCAACTCGGTGGGCGGGGCGACAGGAGCCGACCGGACGGCCGCCGAGTGGGTGGAGCTCGACGTATCGGGCGCTTCGGCTACCATTGTGCAGAATGGCAGGCTCTACGATGGCGCCCCCTCATCGCCTGTGTTCTTCTACTACCCCTCGGTGGCGGTGAACGGGTTGGGCCAGATGGCTCTGTCGTTCTCCGACAGCAACGGCAACCGCTACGTCGGCGCCGAGACTGCGGGCCGTCTCGCCACGGACACGCCGGGCACGCTTCAGTCCATCATGAGCATCAAGTCCGGAGCGAATACCTACGTGCGCGTCTCCGGCGGCTTCAACCGGTGGGGAGACTACAGTACGACGTCGGTGGATCCGAACGACGATCTCTCGATCTGGACCATTCAGGAATACGCCACCGCCTCAAAGGACATCTGGGGCACGTGGGTCGCCCAGTTGCTGGCGCCTGCTCCTACGTTGAATAACCCGAACGGCTCGGCTGCTGCGGGCACGACCGGCGTCGTGCTAAACCTGACGGGAACGGGCTTCTTCGACCCCGGCGCCGGCTTCCCGAACCGGCTGGCCGTGCAGCTCACGGGCGGCGCCGTCAACGGCATCAGCAACTACGCGGTGACCTACAACAGCCCCACCAGCGTCACGGTCACCTTCGATATCGCCGGCAATGCGACGGTTGGCTCGCGCAACATCGTGCTCACCAATCCCGACGGACAGCAGGCCACCGTCACGGACGGCTTCAATGTCACAGCCGGAGGAGGCGCGACAACGCTGACAGTCAATGCGGCATCGGGCTCCATCGGCCAGACGGTGAACCTGCAGGCGACTCTGGTGCGCTCCTCCGACTCCACGCCGCTGTCAGGCCAGACGATCGCGTTCACGGTAGACGGCGTCTCGGCAGGCAGCGGCACCACCAACGGATCGGGCGTGGCGACGGTCGCCTATACGATCCCCGAGGCGGGCGGCATCGGCAGCTTCACCATCGGCGCCACCTTCGCCGGTAACCCGCCGTACAATGCCAGCAGCGGCGCCAATACGCTCACCGTCTCGAAGGCTGCCACGACCACTTCGGCCTCCAACGCGGCCGGCGCCGTCGGTCAGAACGTCAATCTCGCGGCAACGCTCACGCGCAACACCGACAGCGCGCCGCTCGCCAGTCGAACTCTGGCCTTTCAGGTGGCGGGCACAGGGGTCGGAAACGCGCCGACCAATGCTTCCGGCGTTGCGACGCTGGCCTACGTCATCCCCGAAGCTCTCGGCATCGGCACCAAGACCGTGCGGGCCGACTTCGGCGGTGACGCGACGCACCTGGCCAGTTTCGGCACGGCCGATCTGACGGTGTCCAAAGCGGCAACCACGACGACGGCCTCCAACGCGGCCGGCGCCGTCGGTCAGAGCGTTAATCTCGCGGCAACGCTCACGCGCAACACCGACAGCGCGCCGCTCGCCAGTCGAACTCTGGCCTTTCAGGTGGCGGGCACAGGGGTCGGAAACGCGCCGACCAATGCTTCCGGCGTTGCGACGCTGGCGTACGTCATCCCTGAAGCCCTCGGCATCGGCACCAAGACCCTGCGCGCCGACTTTGGCGGCGACGCGACGCATCTGTCGAGCTTCGGTACGGCCGATCTGACGGTGTCCAAAGCCGCTACCACGACGGTCTTGCAGGACGCCGCCGGCAAGATCGGTGCGAGCGTCACGCTCACCGCGAGCCTGACCCGCAACACGGACAGCGCAGCGCTTACGGGCAGGAGCATCTCCTTCCAGGTGGCAGGCTCGGGCGTCGGCAGCGCGACGACGAACGGGGCTGGCGTGGCTGCCCTTCCCTTCGTCATCCCGAGCAGCCTCGGTGTCGGAACATCGGCCACCAGGGCCGATTTCGGCGGCGATGCGGCCCATCTGCCCAGCCTCGGGACAGCCAGTCTGACGGTTTCGAAGGGCGACACCGTTCTCGTCGCGGAGGATGCGAATGGTCAGCTCGGAGGCGTCGCCCCGCTAACAGCGACACTCAGTTGCGTCGGCGAGGGGCTGTCGCCGGTGGCCGATGGTTCGGTTCGGTTCCTGGTGGCGGGCTCGCTGGTCGGCAGCGACATGACGGACGCGTCGGGCGTTGCGACAATGCCCTACACCATCCCCGTGGCCGGCGGTCCCCGAACCGACGTGATCAGCGCCGGGTTCGACGGCAACGCGCTCTACAACGGCTCTACCGACACGGCTGATCTCATCATCGCTAAGGCCGATACAGCGCTCGCAGTGCAGAACACTTCGGGACGCTTCGGCGACGCCGTGGATCTCCAGGCAACGTTGACACGCGCTACCGATGGGGCTCCTCTGGCGAGCAGGACGGTCGCGTTCAGCATCGAAGGGACCGGCGTCGGGGACGGCGTCACCGATGCATCCGGCGCAGCTTCTGTCACGTACGTGATCCCTGAGGCTCCAGGGGCTGGGGCGAAGGCCATCGGCGCATCGTGGACCGGCGATGCAGACCACAACGCCGCCGCCGGTTCTGGCACGCTGGACGTCATACCATGGCCGACTGCAATCACCGCTGACGACGCCGCGGGCACGGTCTCGCTTTCGACCACCCTGTCGGCGACGCTGATCCGTACCGACACGTCGGCGCCGCTCGACGGCAGACTCATAACCTTCACGGCCGAAGGCACTCCGGCGGGTTCCGCCGTCACCAACGCATCGGGCGTAGCCACAACGAGCTACGTCATTGCCGATACTATAGGGTCGGGCGCTCTGCAGCTCGAGGCGAGCTTCGCGGGTGACACGCATCACGCGGCGGCATCGGATACGGCCACCCTCACCGTTACCAGGGCGAACACGACGCACTACACCATCAATCGAACCGGCACGATCACGGAGCTTGCCATCCTGCGCCAGTTCGACCTGAAGCGCACCACCGACAACGCCATGCTGGCGGGCAAGACCATCACCTTCCGCATTGATGGCACGGCCGTCGGCACGGGCACGACGAACGCCGGAGGCGACAGCACCCTGAACTGGATAGTCACCGACGGACCGGCGACGCGCACGATTACCACCGAGTTTGCCGGCGACGGCGCCTACAACGGCAGCTCGGCGAATGCCACATTGACTGCCCAGACGCATGCCACCAAGATGTTCGGCACGAACCGCGACGGACGGATCACCTCCTATCGGATCTTCAAGGCCTGGCTGTATCGCCTCGACAATACGCCGGTGGTTGGCAAGCCGATCACATTCAAGCTCGATGGCACGGTGGTCGGCACAGACGTGACGCGCACGACCGGCCTCGCCCAGGTGGGCTATACCATCGCCGACGGCGCCGGCGCGGGAACGCGCACCATCCGAGCGGAATGGGCCGGCGACGGCGGCTATCTGCCGTCATCATGCACGAACACGCTGACCGTCTACCAGGCGCTGCCCTACATCTGGGTGATGCCTCGCTCGGTCGCCAGCGGGGGCGTCGCGCGGTTGTACGCCTACTTCCGGAGGCTTGCCGACTACCAGAAGCAAGAGGGCAAGACCGTGACGTTCCGCATTGACGGCACATGGATCGCCAATGTCGTTACCGGCACGGGAGCCGATGCCGGCATAGCCCGCTACAACTACACCACGGTGCAGCCCCCCGGCCCGCATACCATCCGGTGCGAGTTCGCGGGAGACGCCTGGGTGGAGGCCGGATACGGCGAAGCGACGTTAACGATCCTCTAGCTGTCGTTTCCCAACACGTTGGGTAATCGTGTGATGGGAGCGCCCCCGGCGGTTGAGTAGGTCGGCGCGTGGAGGGTCCCGGCGGTTGAGTATGTCGGCGCGAGGAGCGCCCCGGCGGTTGAGTAGGTCGGCGCGGGGAGCTCCCCGGCGGTTGAGGAGGTCGGCGCGTGGAGCGCCCCGGCGGTTGAGTGGGTCGGCGCGGGGAGCGCCCCGGCGGTTGAGTAGGTCGGCGCGGGGAGGGCGCCCCGGCGGTTGAGTAGGTCGGCGCGGGGAGCACCCATCGCACGGAGTGCAGAGTGATCGCCGCGCCGGCCGTATCGAAACCCCGGGGCCTACGAAACGGAACAGT
>JAAYVH010000323.1 GCA_012517255.1 Chthonomonadales bacterium | reverse complement strand
CTGAAACACCCACCGCGGCCACGCCGCGTCCGAACTCGCGATGACGTGGGGGGATCGTTGTTCGTCCTGGTGCGTGCGCTACGGCAGCCCGTAGGGGCGAATCAACCGCCGACCGGAACCAACATGAAGAGGAACGCGGCAGCGCGCGGTTGGTTCGCCCTGCTCATCCTGTGATCTCGCCATTCGCCGGCCAGGGGCGTACCAGCCGGTTGCGGCCTCGCATCATGTGATTGCACCATCGGTCGTCCGGCTGATACGCCCCTACGGCGGCCGCGTCGCTTCGCTCCTAAGAAAGCTCTCCACGCTTTCTGAAACACCCACCGCGGCCACGCCGCGTCCGAACTCCTAAGAAAGCTCTCCACGCTTTCTGAAACACCCACCGCGGCCGCGTGGCTTCGCTCGCGATGACGTGCGGCGCACGGGGTGAACCCGCGGCTACACGGCCTGCGGCCGTAACGATGCGCAGCGAAGCTCTATCATGCCGGTCGCATATCGGCCACCAGTGGCCCGCCATGACGCAATCGCCCGCTCGCTCCCCGTACATATAGGCGTCATCAACGCGGGCCCGCAGTGTCCGCGAGAAGGAGTGACTGCAACGATGGAATACCGACGACTGGGGGCGAGCGGCCTGAAGGTCAGCGAGGTGTGTCTGGGGTCGTGGCTGACGTATGGAGGAGCGGTGGATGACAAGACCGCCGAGGCATGCGTGGACAAGGCGTTCGAGATGGGCATCAACTTCTTCGATACCGCGAATGTGTATGCGGGCGGCAAGGCAGAAGAGGTTTGGGGCCGCATCTTCCGCAAGTACGATCGCGACGACTATGTGATCGCGACCAAGGTGTTCTTCCCCATGGGCGACGGGCCTAACGACCGGGGTCTCTCGCGCAAGCATATCCGAGAGCAGTGCGACCGAAGCCTGAAACGGCTGGGGCTTGACTACGTTGATCTGTATCAGTGCCACCGCTACGACGAGACGACGCCGCTCGAAGAGACCCTCTGCGCGCTCGACGATCTGGTCAGCGCCGGCAAGGCGCTCTACATCGGTTTCAGCGAATGGCCGGCATCGCGCATTGCCGAGGCTGTGGGGATCCAGCAGCGGATGGGCCTCGATCGGTTCGTGTCGAGCCAGCCCTACTACAACATCATGGGCCGCCACATCGAGAAAGAGGTGATGCCCGCATGTCATCGGGCCGGCATCGGTCAGATCGTGTTCTCGCCGTTGGCGCAGGGCGTCCTGACCGGCAAGTACACGCCCGGTGAACCCCCGCCTGCCGGAACGCGCGCGGCCGACCCGAACCAGAACATGTTCCTCAATCGCGGCCAGCTCGACGGCGACATGCTCCGAAAGGTGCAGCAACTGCGACCGTTGGCAGAGCGCGAGGGACTGACCATGGCCCAGCTTGCGCTGGCATGGATCCTGCGCCGCGAGGAAGTTTCGAGCGTCATCGTCGGCGCATCGAGGCCCGAGCAGATCGCCGACAATGCCGGCGCATCGGGCAAGAAGCTCAGCCCGGAGACGCTGGAGGAGATCGACCGGCTGTTCCCAGCGTAGCGCAGAGCACGGCGCCCTACGCGCGCGGTCCAGCGGAACGGTCAGCCCGGGGACGGACCAGCCAACGGCCGTCCCCGGTTCTTCACGGAGTCCAATCCAGTATCTGTCCCGCGCTTTCCAGGCGTGTCCTCAGCGCCGCGTAAGGCACATCCTGCACGGCAACGTTCCCATCGAGGGCGATGTGCGCAGCGAGTGCGGCGGACTGACCCAGAACAATGAACACGGGCTCCATGCGGGCCGATCCGTAGGCAATGTGGGATGCGGAGATGCATACCGGCACGAGAAGGTTGCCGCACTGGCCGCGCTTCGGCACGATGCAGCGATAGGAGATCGGGTAGGGCGGGAATCCGCCCACCTGAACGTCGCCCTCGTTCATGACCCGGCCACCCACCGCGTACCGGCGGCAGTTGTGCGAGTCCATGCCGTAGCTGCCAAGGCCAACCGAGTCCGCAGCGCGCCGCTGGCCCCGGCAGTCGTGCTCGGTGATAACGTAGTCGCTCACCATGCGCCGGGCTTCCCGGATGTAGAGCTGATGGGGCCAGCCGCCCGTGTCGCAGAACTCGTCCCTACATAGCCCCCACTCGGCCATACGAGCGCGGACGGGCTCGGGCACGCTCGGGTCGTTGGCCATGAACCAGAACCACCCCGCCACATAGCGCACGTGGGCCTGGAAGATGCGTTCTCGCTCGACGTAGGACGCTGTCGGCCACCGGTAGTTAGCCCCGATGTAGTCCGTGGAGGTAGCTCCGGCGTTGTTCTTGTCCACCTTGTCGCCCCGGATGGGATCGAACTTGCTGAAGGCGCCCGTCCATCCGGCGGCGAGGTAGCGCGCAGTCAGCACGTATTCCAGCGGGTCGTAGCCATCGGGTCTCGGGAAGGGGATGCGATTCTCGGCCTTGCGCGTCAGAATCAGCCGGAAGTTGTACGCCTGGACGCGCCGGTCGCCGGTGCCGGTCCGTTCGCGGGCCCGCGGCTCGACCCATGGCAGGAGGCCGCTGGACGGGTCTCCTTCGCGGACATAGGGACTGACGGGCAGTTCGAACTGATGTTTGTCGCGATACTGCACGCCGTTCAGCGTCTCGCCGTAGCGGCGGTTGCTCTCGCGACCAACGGTGAACGACACGCGGGCCCGCGCCATCAGGTCGCCCTCATAGGTCGCATCAACGAACACGCCGGCCTGCACGGTGAGACCCGACTCCGTCGTGATGCTCTGGATGCGACCGTCACGCAGGCGCGCCGAGCGCAGATACTCCCTCGGATAGACGATGACGCCGGCTTCGCCCAGCATCTCCTGCAGGACGGCTTCGGCGACTCTGGGCTCGAAACACCATTCCTCGGCAACGCCGTACTTCGCGCCGCACCGCTGGTAGAACTCTCGCGCCATCCCTCCGATGGCTCGCTTGTTGCCGAAGTCGGTCCAGCTCAGGCCGCCTGTCGTCATGCCGCCGACATGCGTGGCCGGATTGACCACAATGACCGAGCGGCCCAATCTGGCGAGCTGCACGGCCGTCACTACGCCGGCAGCAGTGCCGCCATACACGCAAGCGTCCACCTTCACGGTTCGCCGAACGATCGCAGCCGGCGGGTGGTAGTATCGCAGGTCCATGTGGAGTGCAGGCGGGACGTTGGCTGGCGTCATCGCGTCTCCCTCATGTCTCTATTCCCGCGCATAACGGTCGTATTCGCGCTGCACGCGAATGCGCACGTCACGGAGGGCCTGCTCGGGAGTCTTGTCGCCGGCAAGCGCGAGATCGCGGGCGGTCATGAGCTCGTTGCTGTAGAGGCTCGAAATGGGCAATGCCGGGAAGTGCCCTCCGTTGGGACTGTCGGCAATGTCGAGGAAGATGCCGAACTTACGGCGATAGTCGGCGCCTTCGCGCAGGCGCTTCGCCTTCAGAAGTCGGCGCATGTTCGGCACGTTGTTCATCGCTTCGGCGAACATAAGCTGCGCCTCGTCCGTTTGCATCCAGACGAGCACGTCCCATGCTTCGCGCGGGTGCTTTGCGCCCCGTGGGATGCAGATCATGTTGCCGCCGAGCCACGTGACCGGCGGCTCCTTCGAGCCAGCCTCCAGCGGCGGCAAGGGCGCGACGCCATAGTCGAGGTCAGGCGCATAGCGATCGCACCAGTAGGGGTTCCATTCGCCATTGATCATCATGGCAACCTGGCCGGTGAAGAACGGATTATTCGTGCCCTGAGCCTGCCCGAAACCCGCCGCGAACCCGTTCACCTGCTGATAGCCGCCCATGCGCTCGACCACGTTCATGTACCACTTGAGCGCAGCGACGCAGCCCGGATGGTCGGGCGTTACCTGGCCTGTCTGGGGATCGAAGAGCTTGCCTCCGAACGCCTGATTGATGATGAACATGTCCGACAGAGGCTGCAGACCCAGCCGCTTCACGTTGCCGCGCTCGCTCCGGGTTAGCCTCACGGCATAGTCGGCGAGCTCCTTTAGCGAACGCGGCGGCCGGTTGGGGTCCACGCCGATCTCTCGGAACGCCGCCTTGTTCCACATGAGGGCGTAGCAGTCTATCAGGTACGGCATGGCGAAGAGCTTGCCGTCCACACGGCACTGTGAGAGCGACGCGTGGGTGAAATCCTCTTCGGATAGGCCCGAAGCCCGGAACGGCTCGTCCATCTGCATGAGCGCGCCGTTGGCTGCGAGCGGTCCCAGATAGAGCGGGTCGGCCAGCGTGAAGAGATCGGGCGGCACGCCTGCCACGATAGCGCGCACCGTCTTCGTGTCGTCCCGGATCGCGCCCAGATTCTCGATGACGACCCCCGGATGCGTCTCCTCGTAGCGCCTGAGCACATTCAGGAAGTTGCGCTCCTCGGGCCCGGACCACATGGTCCAGAATGTCAGCCGTACCCTGGGCTTCTCGGGCTCGCGGCGGCACCCGGCGCACAGCAGACAGAGCGCTGCCGCCAACGCGAGGCCAAACACGCATCTTCGAGAACGAGAGCTCACGTAATCGGATTTCGGGCAAGCTGACCCCGATTCCTGCACTCATCGAATCGGCCTCTTATTGGTCCTCCCCGCATGTGCCGCCCGTTCGTCATCGGCGCAGCGGCTGTCAATCATCATTGCCGCCTTCGCGGGGATGACGATCGTGGGCTGGCGGCAGTGGTTGGGACACGTTCACGCGTGGCCCTGCACGGTTGCCCGTCGTGTCATGGCGCGGCACGCGCGACTGTCGTAGGGGCGTATCAGCCGAACGACCGCCATCCGGACGAACATCGCCCGCCGGTGATTGAGCCGGCGCGAAGCGCCGTGTCGAAATCAAGGCGGGCTGCGAGCGCGCCCCGTAGGGGCGTATCAGCCGGACGACTGATGCTTCGATCAGATGATGCGAGGTCACAACCGGCTGGTACGCCCCTGGCCGACGAATGGCGAGGTCAGAGCCTGAGCTGGGCGAACCAACCGCGCGCTGCCGCGTTCCTCTTCATCGTGGTTCCGCTCGGCGGCTGATTCGCCCCTACGGGCCTGCGGAGCGCGCGGTCCGTGTCGAGCGACGATCCGCCCACGTCATCGCGAGCGAAGCGACGCGATCCCGAACAGTCAGGGCCGATCAGAACAATCCCGGGCCTGCGGGCCGAACGACCGCCATCGGTACGAACATTGCCCGCCTTGATTTCGACACGGAGCTTCGCGCCGGCTCAATCACCGGCGGGCTGCGTGGGCACCACGCAGGGGCGTATCAGCCGGACGACCGATGGTGCGATCAGATGATGCGGGGTCACAACCGGCTGGTACGCCCGTGGCCCAAGAACAGCGGCGTCACGGGCTGAGCTGGGCGAAACAACCGCGCGCTCCCGCGGTCCTCTTCTCGAGGGTTCCGTTCGGCGGTTGCTTCGCCCCTACGGGCCTCCGGAG
>JAAYVH010000322.1 GCA_012517255.1 Chthonomonadales bacterium | reverse complement strand
GGCTGGCCTCTTTTTCGACTTGAGCGCCGCGAGCTTCGGTTCCGCCCACTGTCTTGGGAGGCTTGTAGATGCCCTTGGCAACCGACGCCAGATCATCGAATCCTCCGATCCCCAGCTTCTGGGCCGTCTCCATGGCCCGCGCCGCGTACTTGGAGAACTCGTAACGCTCGAAGACGCGCTGCAACACTTCCTCGCGCGACACGCGGGCGCCCGCACCCCGCTCTTGCCGGACCTCAGTCTCGGCCTTGGCCATTTGCTCCACGAGTTCCAGCCGTTCCATGAGAGCGCGCTGATACGCCTCCTGCGGCGTCAGTTCCTTGAAACTCTCACGCCATTGCCGCGTGCGCGCCTCTTCCAGCCTCGCGCGTCTGTACGCTTCCTGCCACAGGGCCTTCGGATCGGTTGGCGACTTCGGGTCCTGCTGTTTCGCGAGCTGCTCCATCACCTTCTGCGCATAGGCGGTCCTATCGAACTTGCTGAGCAGTTCACCCGACACAGCGCCCTTCACTCCGCCCGGGGTCATGTATCGGTCGGGATAGGCCTGATTGATCCGCATCTGCCGCTCGGTGATGGCGACGCTCTGCCGGATCGCTTTGTCCTGAAGAGCCGCAAGCTGGTCCGGCGGCGTATTTGCGCGTGCCCGTGCGGCCTCGAGCGTCTTCAACGTCTTCTCGTAGTTGGCCACCGCCGCATCTTGCTGGAGCTCCATCGCGCGCACCTGCGCCTTGGTGAGTCGCGGTATCTCGACCTCCCGCTTGTGAACGCCGAGCCTCGCCGCTTCCTCCTTGAATGCCGCCTTGGCCGTGTCGCTGTGCGCCCCCGCGGCTTTCAGGCGTTCGAGGATCATGCGCTCGCTGGTCTTGCTCAGGCGCGCTTCTATGGACGCCTTCTGCTCAGGCGTCAGGTTGAGACGCGGATCAAGATGGGCATGCGCCCGCGTGACGTCTGAGTTGAAGCTCGCCTTGAACAGCTTCTCCCAGTGCGGTCCGTACCGCTGTTCCATCTGACGCTTGGCCGCGTGGAGCGCGCGTTCGGTCGGGAACGTTACATCAACGTCGCTGGCAGGACCTGCGGTTCCTGTGGCGGATGCGCCGTACTCTTTGGTGATGTCCTTGATGATCTGTTCACGTGCCGCATGGGCCTGCTTGGCGGTCTTCGAGCCGGCGCCATGGCGCTTCAGCATCTCATCCCAGTCGCCCATCTGCTTCAGCTCGTCAAGGCCCTCTCGGGCTGCACGAGCGGGAGGCTTCTCCTTGGCGGCGCGCTCCTCAGCGGCTTTCGCCTTGGGTTTGACCCTGGACTTCTGCGCTGGCTCCGGAACGTCTTCAGGCCTTGCATGAGGCTCCGCGATTGCGGCCTGCTTCGCCTTTGTGTCAGGCTCAAGCAACGCCTTCTGAGGCTGACCACTCTCCAGCTGCTTCTTGCGTTCTGCCGCAAGCTGTTGATGCCGCTCCTCGGCACGCCGTTGTTTCCACGCCTCGTACTTGGCTCCCCAGACGGAATCCGCCATCAGAGCGCCTGATGTCACAATCTGGCTAAGGATCTCCGCGCGGGCTTTCTGCTTCTCTTCCGCGCTCAGCGTCGGATCGTCTTCGACGGCTCCGTAGGCTCCGGCAAGCAGACCGGTCTGCGTCGCGTTCAGCGCCAATCCGAGCCGCTGGGCGGTCTTCGACACCATTCCCTGAGCCTGAGACCAGCTCATCTTGGCCCCGACAGCGGTACCCATGATGCCGACGACCTGGCTCCATACGTCGGGCCTCTTTACGATGTCCGACCATGACTGAGGCGGCGGTCCTTCGCGCAGTTGCTTGATGCGATCGGCGAGCTGTTCGCCTTGCTGCAGGCCTTGCGTCACGTTGACCGCCTGAAGCCCCAACTGAATCTTGCGAGCCTTATCGAGGTTGCCGGCGACCTGCGCGGCCTGTCCAGCCTTAGCCACCTGGCCCAGGGCGCCCGCAGTCATCAGGCCGCCGACTACTTTGCCTCCCCCTTCGGAGAACGTCTTGAGGCTGACGCTGCCAAAGAGCTTCTCGTTGGCGTCAATCCCCAGCTCCTTCTGAAGGATGTCGGCGGTCTCGTCGAACTTCTTGTCGATGTAGGGGGTCAGATAGAGCTTGTCGGCCTTGACGCCGAACTTCTCCAGGACTTTCCTCAGAGGCCATCCGCTGGTCTTCCAGAACGCCCAGATGCCAACATCGGCCAGTCCGGTCAGCGCGGTTCCCATGCCCTTGATGATCATCCAGCCGGCATAGAGCTCACGCTTACCGACGTAGCTGAGGGCGCTCTCCATCTCCTTGGCAGGCTGGTAGGACTTCCAGCGCTGGCTAAAGCCCTTGTATAGCTTGAACGCTGCGCCCTCGGGCCGATCGGCCAGATACCGTTCGACCTCGTCGAGTGTCGAGGTGAAGCGCGTGATCACGGTGCCCTTGTCGAACAGGCGCTGATGCATGAGGAAGATCAACCAGTCGAGGTGCGGCGTTCCCTGGCCGCCGAACAGCCGAACGTCCTCCTCGTACCACCGGCGCATGGGCGCGACCATCTCAGACGGCTTCCGCCACCACGAGCGCACGTTGGCGGTGATGGCTTCGACATCCTTGCGTATGGACGCCTTGGCTTCTTCGGTGATCGTCAGCCTCTGTCGCTCCGGTTCCTGCTTCGGTGCGCGCATGATTCGAGGCGCCTGCGCCGGCATCTCGATTCGCGCCTGCTCCTGCTCTGCCAGCACCTGCGCTACGATAGCGTCAGCCCAGGCCTGCGCCGCTTGCTGATCGCTCAACTCGCCCAGATCGAGCGACAGGTCCACATCAAGGACCGGTATGGTGACGTCTCTCCGATAGCCTCGCCGGTCCAGAGCGTGTTCCGCGAGGTTCAGGGCCATGAGGGAGATCGTGTCCAGGCGCTTCTGATCGGACGTGGCTAGATCCGAGTCGTCTTCCGTCTCGTAGGTCCGCGCGTAGTCGTCTACCACGAGCCCGTTTGGTCGCCCAACCCGGGCCAATACATGCTTGGGGGCCAGTTGGGCTTCCTGTTCGAGGGTGTCGCCGCCCTGCCGGGAGAACTCTTTGATGCCTTTCGTTCGGCCGGTGGACTGCTGCACGACGTGCGTTAGCTCGTGGGCGATGAGACTCTGTCCGGCCGGCGAGTGCGGATCGTACCGGTTCGCGCCAAAGAACACATCCGAGCCGATCGTGAACGCCTGGGCGTTGATGGCGCTTGCAGCGCGAGCGGTGGTCGGGTCACGATGGACGCGGACGTTGCTGAAGTCGTGGCCGAGACTGTGGCGCATCGTCGTCAGCATGCTCATGTCAAGAGGCGCACCTGTTCCGCCGCTGGCGATGAGGCGTCGCCGGAACAGCGCAGGATCTATGCCATCTGGAGTACCAGACGCGCCCGGAACAGCATCCCGGAACAGGCCAAGACCGCGCCCCAGCGCCGATACAACGGAACGCGCGGTGGAGACCGTCTGCCGCGCGACAGCCCCAACCATGGAGCCAGGCGTCATGCGAGCCGGGATCACCGCGGCAAGCGCGGACGATGCGCGCCCTGCGAGAGTGCCGATCGGGCCGGCAACAAGGGGGCCGGCCACGGCGCGAGCGACGGGACGCGATCCCGTTAGCGTCCCGCCTATCCGCGAGAGAGTCCCCACAACCTGTGTGCCAACGCGGCGCGCCGCGTCGCCTGCGAGCCGGCCTGCCCGCCGAACAGCTCTCCCGATCGGCTC
>JAAYVH010000321.1 GCA_012517255.1 Chthonomonadales bacterium | reverse complement strand
GCCCTGGCCGGTCAGCGACGCAGGAGGAGGAGCATCATCCGAGATCATCGCGATGGCGTCGGCTGGCCAGTTGACAGCGGCATACGAGCCGCCCTGACACACAGCCTCGATGCGATCGAAGCGGCGCGAAGCGCCGAGATCGAAGCTAACGGCAACAGAGGGCGACGTCCATCCCACCGAGCGGCCTTCGGAGAACCCACGCTCCGGCACATAGCCGTCCGTGAGCTTGGCGCCGTCGTCATCATATACTCCTGACGCTCGCGGCGACACCACGTAGGCGCACCCTCGCGCAGCATGAGACCGCGGCGTCTCTCGCTCTAGCGTCTCGGCGACGAGGCGCGCAGGCACGAGCGGGCGCCCATTCTGGCCATGAGCAACCACGCGCAACTCAGAGGCGACCTGGCCTATGGGAACCGTGATCACCTGACGGCTGCCTGCGGTCTCGTCGTAACCTGACCGGATCGCCCATCCTCCGGCCCGCCACGATTCAGCCCGCGACTTTCGCACAAGCACTTCAACCTGCCCGGTCCATGCCGCGGACCTGTCAGGTTCATCGAGCAGGATGTCCAGCGCGCTGATACGGCGCTGCGAGGAGAGTCGCGCCTCCAGCACATCGCCGGTCCGGTTGAGCGCAAGACGAGGCGAGGGATCTGGCACCCGATTCCCCGCGATATAGCGAGCCAGAGAATCGTATACCAGTCGGTCCTGCGGTCTGTTCGATGTGGAGATTCGCTCGATGGTCTCGGTGCCGAGGTAATAGGCCATGGCCGAGCGCTGGTAGTCGAGCATGCCCGTCGCACCGTCGGCCAGATAGTGGAGGAATGCCAGCCTGTCGGCCTCGCTGTTCACCACATCGCCGGCCTCCATCTCGATCCCCAGCCCATGCTTGGCGGCGAGATCGGCGGCAGCCGCCAGACGGTTGCGGCGCACGGATCCTCCGTGGGTCCACGCGTGGAATGCATAGTTCGGCTGGAGAAAGGCAACATCGAAGCCGGGAACCCTCCAGCGATCGAAGCCTGATGCCCGCCACCATGGGATCCACGCAAACTTCAGGCCGGCCTGATGCACGACATCGGCAACCGTTCTGACACGAGGCTCATCGGATAGCGGCATCTCCTCGCGCATCCAGTAGATGCCCCAGAGCTTGAGGTGACGAAAGCCAGCGCTCGCGAAGCGGCGGACAGCCTCGCCCACATACCACTCGGCGGCCTTGCGGACCCCGTCCTGGTCCTGCAGGTCGAGCGATGCGCCATCCAGACCGGCGCCGAAGTCACGGACCGTCGGATTCGGGTAGGGGATCGTGAGCAGGACCAACCGCGGCCGAGGGGGCTTGCCAAGACGCCGCGCCGCCTCGGCCACTGCCTCGTCGAGGGCATGCAGGTCCCGGCCCGGCGCGAACCACTGGTCGAGCTGGTATTCCCAGTCCGAACGGGTCGTTGGTCCGTCGTCGGTCCGAACGCCTGAGCGCGCCGTGAAATGAAGGAACAGGAACGCATGGAACAGCCACGCCCGCGGACGACCGGACGCGACATGGCTAACGTAGGGCAGTAGGTCAGCCTTCGACCGTGTCTTCCGCTCGTAGATCAGAGCGCAATGATGAAATCCGACCTGTTCCGGCGTCGGAAGGTCGGCCCACGCCGCAAGCGCCGGGCTCGACGCCAGCGCGGCGACAACGGCCAGGCGTATGGCCGCCTGCAACATGCGACGGGTTCCAGGCTCGTCAGTGAAGCTCGCCCTGTCCCTCCATCTCGCCGATGCGGATGTCAATGTCCTTGCGATCCTCGATCTTGGCAATGCGGCCGTCACGGATCCACACGATCCGGTCAGACACGTCGAGCATCTTCAGGTCGTGTGTGGCGGAGATGATGGTCACGCCCTGCTCGCGATTGAGTCGTTTGAGCAGTTCGATGATCTCCTTGCCGGTATTCAGGTCGAGGTTGCCTGTCGGCTCATCTGCGAGGATGATGGACGGGTTGTTGGCGAGCGAGCGCGCGATGGCCACGCGCTGCTGCTGGCCGCCCGACAGCTCGGACGGCTTGTGATGGAGCCGCTCGCCAAGACCCACCAGGTTCAGCAGCTCGATGCCGCGCTCAATGCCGTCGTCGGTGCTCATGCCGGCGAACACCGTCGGCAGCGTGACGTTTTCGAGCGCTGTCATCACCGGGATCAGGTTGAAGGTCTGGAAGATGTAGCCGATGGTGTGGCACCGAAGATAGGCCAGCTCCTGGGCATCGAGCTGCGCCATGTCCACGTCGTTGATAAAGACGCTGCCGCTGCTGGGCTTGTCGAGGCCCCCGATCGCGTTGAACAGCGTGGACTTGCCCGAGCCCGACGGCCCCATAATGGAGATGTACTCGCCCTTGAATACGTCAAGGTTGACGCCGTTCAGCGCTTTGAGCGTCTGATCGCCCATCGTGTATTCCTTGACGAGATCCTTGGTTCGGACAACGTACTCGTTAGCGCGCATCTTCGTGTAGCCCTTTCTATATCTCGACGCGAAGCGCAGCAGCCGGGGGCATCTGCGCCGCCCGCATGGCAGGCAGGATGGTGGCAATGAACGTCAGCACTGTGCCGACGAGCACGGACAGGCCCAGCAGCTTCACCGAAGCTATCCAGAACGCGAGTCCGAAGACCTCAACGCCGTCGGTCGCCAGCCGTATGAGCGAGATCACCAGCCAGCCCAACACAAACCCGATGACCGACGAGAAGAACCCCAGGAAGCTCGCCTCTATGAAGAACAGCTTGACCACAAGTCCATCAAGCGCCCCGAGGCACTTCATGGTGCCGATCTCCTTGTACCGTTCGGTCACGGACATGAGCATGGAGTTGGCGATGCCTACCGTGCAGACGATGAGCGCCATGATCGAGAGCCACTTGAGACGCATCTCGGCGGCCTTGGCGTCGGCCTGATCGGTGGCCAGCGAGTTTACCTGCCGGATGTCGTTGGGGGTCGGTTTCAGGGTGCCGGCCGCAATCGCGTCGCGCTTGGCCTCGATCACCTTGCGCTGGATCATGCTGAACTCGCCCGACATGCGGACAGACGTGAAGAACGCGATCCCGAGGAAGATGCCCGCCGCCGTGATGACGGAGCGCCAGAACCGGATCTTGATGCTCTTGAAGGCGATCTCGATCGCCTTCGACATTGGCAGCTTGATCTGCCGGCGCAGACCCGCCCGGCCCTTCTCTGCCGTGTTACTCTCCGCGCTCATCGCTGTGCTCCCCCTCGACGGTAGAACCCTATGAACCGACGCTCAGCCAGCATCTGCAGGTAGCGCCCCACCGATGCTTCGACTTCCGCCCGGTTCATCTTGTAGTGCTTGGTCATGGCGCGAACGATTCCCTCAACGGTGTTGGACCCGTCGCACAGTTTCCATACAAACGTGCCCACCTCGTCCAGTTGTACCCTGCGAGCCTCGGGTAAGTGGACGAGGAACGCCACAGCCTTCGCGAACCTGTCTTTGCGATACGGTATGCTAAGTTCGGCCTCACCGGACTCGTTTTCCTCCCAGGTAATGGCATCATTCCGGACCGGCCTCAGCCCCATCAGGGCACCACGATCGGGAACCTGTTTCGCTCGAACGAACGGCAGGTACCGTGCCGCATAGTACTGCAGCAACTCGCCTAGTGGCACTCGCACCGCGCAACCAAATCCCCCATCAGACTGGACGCTCCACGCGGCCTCCATGTCTGAAGCACATACAGCTTGTTCGTTTCGTCACATTCCCACGCACAGGCCTCGTATTCGGTCGCCGGACGCACTGAAGGCAGCGAGTCGCGCACGGCCCCCAGCGTTGCCAGGAGTCCGGACACGCGTCCGGTGGCCCTCACTGCCGGATGCCCGTTTGCCGTCACGTCAGCATACTCAGACCCATGCTTCTGGGCCTCGCCCATCTGCCCAAGCCACTCACGGATCGTGAACTTCTTGCGCGCTATACTGGCCAGACCCCACCGTTCTGCGAGGATTCGCCCCTCGCGCCGATCACCGAACTCCAACCTGATATACCCTGACAGAAACTTGTGCGAGCGGAGCACGAAGGATTGCGGAACCGCCATCACAAGGTCGAACAGCCCCCACACGGTCCAGCCGCCTTCTGGGTGGTCGCGCATGTCGCTGAACACGCTCGCTGCCACGTCGGCCACCGGGTCCTTCCCCTGTCCGACAACCTGCGCGATCACCGTTCGCCTGCATGTCGTACAGCGCCATATCTTTCCCTGCCCGACCCCACCGCCAGTCCAGGTGAAGTGAACGGCAACTCTCTCGCCGCCCGCCTCGGAAGTCTGGGGCCGGATCTTGCAGTCGAACTGCTGCCTCTGCTTGCGCGCCCTTCGTTCCGTCTCCTTTAGGTACGCCTCCAGGGTTGGCCGCAGGTCGGGCGAGTCCGACGCAGGCTCGGGCTGCTTGCGCACCGCTCTGAGCATCTGCGTCACCATCCCGGCCAGCGTGCGGGGTCGGGCAGCCGAAGGATCGGCCCACTTCACCTGCAAGAACATCGTCTGGGGCGAATCGACCTTGAGATAGCCGTTGGCTCGATCGGCGGACACGCCGGTCACGTTCCAATCGCCCGGAACCGTGAATCGGATTCCATCCCAACCGATCAGTGCTCGATCCTCTGTCTGATTGTCGCGCTTGGCCCGTGGAGCCATACCACCCCATGTCCTGCAGCACCGTCTGGCCGCCCAGCGCCCGACTTCCCGGCCGCTTAGGGCCCGGGATTATGGTCGGGTTTGAGTCGGCAGCTGCCATCTGCATACCCTATCCAGTTGCCTCGAACCGAGGCCCGCTCCTGCCGCCGGCGCGTGATGTGGCGTCCCGGCACCGGCATGTCCTGTTGGCGGCCAGCCGCGTTTCGCACAGACTGCGCGCTGTCATACAGCAGGGCCGCCATGCTTTCGTCGTCGAGCTTGATACGCTCCGCGCCGGACCGCGCCAGGTCGGCCGCATAACCCGCCCCGGCGGCGTCTGGCGCTGCCGACGGGCAACGTCGGTACTTGGGCGGAGCGTACGGCTCGACACAGTCCTCCCAGCGCTCTGCCGGCAGATACCGGCCATCATAGTCGTCGGCGTACATGTTGAAGCCCCGCACCAGAATGTGGATATTCCGCCGGCACTCCACCGACTTGCTCCACTCCTGGTACGGACGGATCGCTCGGGCAGCGAGCCACAGGACTCCGTAGCCGACCAACACCACGAGCGCGGCTGTCGCAACTGCACGCCGCAGCCACGACGCGCTGGCCGTTTCGGTGAGCCGCATGCCGGACCCGGATTCCCTCCCAGACGTCTGATCATTCAGGGCGATTCGACCGCCTTAACGTGGCCGTCGAGAAACACCACGTTGTTGGAGCCGCCATGACGCCCCGGTACCGGCAGACTGCTGTACGCATCGTTGGCGTTACGACCAAGGCTCGTTGAATCGTAGAACGCTGGAACGTCGGCCGGCGCCGATATCTCCCATAGCGCGCGCGCACCAGCATCGCGGTTCATCGCATAGCCGTAACGGTCGGCGGAACCCTGCGCGACGGCAGGACACCGGAACACAGACGTATCCTGCGCATACTCGGTGATGCGGTCCATCCACACGTCGGGCGGAGGCAGCATGTCGTCCCAACTGTCGGCATACAGGCGAGCAGCCGTGTACAGTCGCTTCAGGTTCTCAGGGCACCCTCCGGTGTTGGCGCTCGCCTGTTGCGGCGCGGCGGGCTTGAACTCGCGTACAAGCGTAACAACCGGTTCGAACTGAAAGCCCGTCCATGCAACTCCTGCGACCAGGACCACGATCCCGATCGGCGTCCCGCCCCTCTGTCCGGTCGCCAGCAGCCCGCCTGCCAGAAGTCCCCCGACCACCGCCGGTATGACGAGCATGAGCGGTCCGAGCGAGACCGACGTGCCGCCCACATTCACTTCATGTCCGGACGCCCACCACAGCAGAACCCCCCATCCTGCCGCGACCAGCGCTGAAGCGCCGATGGCGTTTCGACCGGCCCGACGACATCCAGCCCATGCCGCAATCAGAGGTCCCAGCACCGGCACGACGATGAGCGGCACTGAAAGCGCCGCTGTCGCCGCCGCCGCCGTCCCTAAGCCCTTCCGATCACCCTCTTGGCGCACGCTGACAACCTGCCCCCATCACCGACCCTAGAAGGGCAGGTAGTTGACCGACTTCGCGATCAGCGACAGCGCGATGGATACCATAGCGATCAGTCCGGTTCCGCACGCAAATCCCGCCAGAAGCACGGGAGCGTAGTTGCGCCACTGATCGAGGCCGAACCGCTTGGCAAAGTAGCGTTGACCGAGCCATGCACCGAAGAACGTCGGGATGATGTCGGCTGGCCAGGCCCCCACGCCTCCTACCATGCCGTAGAACAGCAACTGAGGGAGCTTGAGGACGTAGACCATCCCGCCATACAACCCGAGACCCGTCACAATGCCCCATCCGATGCGCGTGAAGTTGATCCCCTCCAGCACCCACTTAGGGCCATCCGGCTTGTTGATCGTCTGGAACATGGCCTGGAACGTGGCGGCCAGCGGCCAGAAGCGCTGAGCGTACGGATGTTGCGACGACGGAATGGCGCCCGTATGCCAGAAGAACCCCCAGAAGATGAACGAGGCCGTCAGGAAGATCGGCAGCACGAGGAACTCCACCTTGACGATGCTGCTGAACTTGGTGCCCGTCAGCTCCACTTCGCGGAAGCGTTGCGCCAACGGTCCATAGTCTGCCAGGGGGATCGGCGCGTACCAGATGTCCACGTGGGGATACCCGCTCTTCATGATCGAAGCTTCGCGCAGGAACGGGAACGACACCCCCGACCCGGTCAGTCCCATCATGCGTGCGCTGATGAACGAGTTGATCGGCGTCCAGATCAGCCCGAAGAAGATCAGCAAGCTCCACGGGAACTGGCCGCCATGACCATCTACGCCGAGCAGATACTGCGTCAGCACAATGTAGAACACCGTAATGACGAACCACACGCTGAGCGGGATCCAGATCGCGACGTCGCCTCGGCCCTTCGGCACCTGGGAGAAGAGGCCGCGCCCCTTCGTCTGATGCCGATACTGCGACAGAGCCTTGATGACCTGAAAGATCCCGATCATGGCGACCGCCAGTTGGAGGCCGATGCCGATGGACATCCAGAACTTGATGTCCGTGACAAGGCGCGTGTTGATCGCGTCCATACCGCGCGTCCAGCCGTTCGTCGCGGCTGAGCCGAACGCCCCCATGCTGTAGAGGATGTTGGGGCCCGGGAACACCTTGCACAGCAACGAACTGATCAAGCTGCCCAGCACGATCGGATAGGGCAGGACGAAGCCGACCAGCACCTTGCCGAGGTCGCCCGAGATGCCCGTCAGCGCACCGGGCAACACGGTCTCCGTACTCGGCGTGAGATCAAAGAACGGTATCTTGATGAGCTGCATCGCCTGGTTGAAGACGACGCCGGTGAACACCGGTATGCCCACGTAGAAGAACCCGAACACGAGACCGATGACCGTGCCGATGGAGAAGACGCGCCAGCGCCAGGACTCCTCCTTGCTCGCAGCCTCGGCCAGGGCGGTCGCCCCTGATGCGGCCACCGGCGCCATCGGGAACGGCAGCTTCTCCACGTCGGAGGTCACCCGGAAGAGCACGTAACCCATGCTCATCCAGTTCAACCGCCCCAGGACTTCGCCCACAACCAGCAGAAGGATCGGAACGAACCACGCCGGATGCAGGAACGTTCGTTGCGTCAGTGCCGCCGATCCCGCCGGCGGGACGACCCAGTTCGGGATCTCGTTGGCGACAAGGCCTGCCTGAGGAGCCTGTCGGAAATACTGGTTCCAGATCAGGTAGCCGAACGGACCGCCGGAAATGCCCCGGTCCGCCAGCAGAAGGCTCGAGAGCATGGCGGCGACGTAGTAGAGTATGTAGATTTCCTGCCGTTTCATGGGCAGGAAGGACCGCCGCATGACCTCCGAGAAGAGAACGATCGTCACCCACTCGGCGGCGGCTCCGAGCCCCTGCCCCGCCACGAGGCCGAGATAGAGGGCGCCTGGCAGCATGATGAAGCCGACGAAGAGCGCACCCACCACCGTTTTGCCGGTGAATCCCTCTTCAAACTGAACCTGTTGTAACTCGGCGCCTTCCTCGACCGACGCCTGTTCAACGCTAGCTCTGGCTCGGGCAATGTCGTCAATAGCCAAGCGCTGAGTCCTCCCTCTTCCGTGCGCGGACCGTCACGCCAATCCACCGGCGGGTCGGCAACCGCATGTCGGCATTGCGACTTCTACTCCGTGGCCGCTGCGGGCTTCGCCGCCGGCGGCGCCGTCGAAACCGTGGTGGGCGCCTGTTGCTCCTTGAGATAGCGCTCCCGCTCGCCCTGCTTCAGGGTGCGCCAGATCAGGAACTGCTTCCGGAGCGTGTTCAAGAACCTGCGATTGACGCGCTTCCAGTTGGAGATGTCGCCGCTCTCGCGATGGATCACAACCCGGATCTCGAACACGTCCGCCATGGTAGTAGGTCTGGTTTCGATCATAACCTTCTGACTCACCCCGAGGTCAAACGGCGCCAGCCACGTCATGCAGCGGATGCGATACACATGCCCCTTGCCGGGCGAGGCATCCGAACCTGCAGGCGCGGGAAGGTCAATCTCGACCTCCTCGGTCTCGACGTTCTGGGTGACGAAGTCTCCGATGCTGTACTCCTCGTAGGCCGCGAACCACTCGGCGAGAAAGCCGTTCAGACCGGTGGCCTGCTCGCCAGTGACCGAGAACGGCAGCGGAATGGACCACTCGTCGCCCTCGGGCTCAGGCACGCGCCAGGTCCGATCTATGGCAGGTGTCGCAACTTCAGCCGCCTTCCGAGCGGGATAGAGCGTCGAGAGGAGCACGACGCCCACCACCACCAGAGTCGTCATCACTGCCGAAACGGACGAGAAGTTCAGGTAGAGCCCCTGGAACGCGCCGGTCAACACGAGGATCTTCGTGGCTAGCTGCCCTAGCAAGTAGCCGGCCACCGATCCCAGGATGGCGTAGACCAGCGCCTCGGCGATGAACAGCATGGCAATGTGCGCCGGAGCCAGACCGATGGACGAGAAGATGTGGATCTCCTTGACCCGCTCGAATACCGAGCCCAGCATGGTGTTCAGGACGATCAGCGCCGCAATCAGCACGGGGAAGAACACCAGCTCGAGGCCCTTGCTCGATGTCGCGGCAATCGAGGAGTAGCGCTCGATGGTCGGCTTCAGGTTCGGATCCGACGGTATGCGTCCCGCGTACAGGTTCAGACCCAGCCGATGCATGAGGGGACCAAGGGTCTGCGTGACCTTCTCGGCGTCACCGAAGTCAATGCCGATCGAGCGCAGCTCCGCGCCGAGATTGGTTGCCGTCTGGAACGGAACGAAGAAGACCGCATCCGGCTCAAGGTGCGTGTATTCGCGGAAACCGGTCTCGCCGCCGCCTCTGCCCTGCTGAGTCAGCTTCTGCATCAGGATGAAGTCCACAGGCGTCAGCGGCTCGCTGTCGAGATCCAGAACCTTCTTGAACCGCTGGATGTCGAAGATACCCACCACCGTATAGTCAACGCCGGCATACGAGACGGTCGCCTTGCCGACATCTTCAGGCTCTACGCGCAAGGAGGCTGCAATGACGTCGGGCAGGATGACGGCATAGACGTCGTCAGGCTCGAACCATCGGCCGGCGATGAGAGCCTCTTGCGGCCGCGTCACGCGGGACTCCTGCGGCGTCAATCCCACCAAGGCCTTCGCGTCGTACTGAGCGTTGCCTCGCTTGATTGTCAGGAACGACTGCTCGCCCAGTTGGGTGCCGAAGAACCATGAGCGCGGGGCGACGGCATTCTTCTTGCCATATTCGTCCGCCAGAAGCCGGTAGGCTGGCTCCTGCAACTGATCCCACATGGCGGTGCGAATCATCAGACCGTTGTAGCGAGGCTTCCCTGGCGCAGGGACCTGGTTGAAGCGCATCGTCTGCACCACGGACGTAAACGAGAGCACCGTGAACGTCAGCAGCACGAGCGTGATGCAGGTCAGAACGGTTCGAGCCTTCCTGCGCCGCATGTTGGAGATACCGAGGTTGAACGCCGCCAGAGCGACCGAAACGCGCCCGATGTCGGCTCTGTGGACCCCAGACACCTGCTGGTTCATCTGCTTGAGCTGCTCCTCGAACTTGCCGGCGATGAGCGCGATAACGATGCAAGACAGCGCCCCCATGATGAAGGCCAGCAGAACGATCACCGGATTCATGGTGATATCGAAGGCTGGATGAACGCGCGAGAAGATGATGAAGATCAGCAGGAAGATCAAGGCCGCCACCGAGAGCTGCCTCTTGAGATCGTAGGAGCCGAACAGCAGCCGCTCCATGAAGTAGGCGAACGGGATCAGCAGCGCCAGGTAGAAGAGGACCCCCTGAACCACATCCACGGCGGTGCGCTGGACATCCGGATAGGCCCGCGACGCATAGCCCCAGGCGGCTCGGCTCTCGGCATCGAACCTCTCCCAGTTCTTTTCGGCCTGAGCCTTCTCTGCCCGCTCGATGGACTGCTTGCCCAGTTCGTGAAGCTTATTGATACCCTCGTTGATGATGCGGTACTTGGCGAGACGCTTGATCCGGAAGTCGTCGAGATGCCAGATGTCCTTGGCCACATGCAGCGCCGTGTGGTAGATGGCGCCGCCACGGGCGATCTCGCGCGCCGGATCGAACTTGTCGAGCGTTACCTTCCCGCGCAACTCCGCATCCTGCGCCTGATTGGGATCGCCGCCGACGAGGTAGCCTCGCCCCTCCGGTCTCTCCTTGTCGGGATTGATCAGCAGCAGCCGCGTAGCGCCCGGCCCCGCGCCCATCAGGATCTTCAGGCGCGTGCCCGGCTGCGAGAAGATCACCGCGAGATCCTCGACGTACGATCCCACGAGCCAGGGATCCTGCGGGTCAATGGCGTAGCCGAACATACGAGGCTCGCCGTTGGTATCGCCATCAAGAACCGTGATCGACACCAGCGCGCGCAGCGACTGCTGATCGACCAGATCGAATACGGAGGTCGGCACGCAACGGAACAGGATGACCGACACCTCTTTCTGTGCGGTGGTGACCTGAACATCGAGCGGCATGAACTTGGCGCCCGTAACGCCGAGGTCCGGGGCGAAGTTGATGTTCCCCTTGTCGGGGTTGGGGATCATCCGACCGGTTGGCGTGCTCGTCGCCAGGTCTATCTCCGGGACCTCATCGCGGTAATCGAGGTGATAGGCCGCGACACGCGTGACGGCGTTGCCGCCATAGGCCGTGAGCGGCGCGACGCCGCGGAACTCGAAGACGTTCTTCTCATTGGTCGCCGGTTCGTCATACACGCCCTGGATCATGTTGCCGCGCACGCCCATGTAGCTCTTGGTGCGATTGCGAATGACGGCGAGCGAACCGGCCAGCAGCGGATCGGCGTAGGCGATGAAGCTCTTGCGCGGGTTGTAGATGGTGAGGCGGCCGCGCAGCGTCGCGAACCCGCCCTGCAGCGCCATGCGGGACCACTTGGAGGGCTCGGTGATCGGCATGCGCTGGGCGTTCACGTCGCCCGGCTCGTTCGTGTCACGCGTGATGTGATAGAACAGATTGGCCAGCAGCTTCGTCTGGAACGCGACGTTGGCGATATTGACGCGATCGGCGGTGTCGAACGGCGTATCCACCAGAGCGCGGGAATCATCCACCGACGCGAAGGTGACGCCATTGCCCTGCGCCATCGTGACCACTTCCGAGTCGAATGCCGGCTTGCCGGGAATGTGGTTGCGCCAGTTCTTGCCGTCCACCGGATTGACGCCGTCGGCGAACACCTTCTTGGAGTCAAAGCCCAGCGTGTTGCCGATCTTCTCGGCGTTCTCGCGACACACGCGGGCGATATCGGAGAACCGTCCCTGAATGTCTTCGCGGAAATCGTAGAACCAGCCCTTGTAGAAGATGCCTACGCCGCGCGTCTGACTGCTCAGGTCGAGGCCCGCCCACAGGTAGATGGTGTCGCGCTTGCGCACGGACTGGTTGCGCGGCTGCGCATAGAACCACACATTCACGCCCAGCGCCACCAGAACGAGCGCTGCCAAGACCCATGAGCCGGCATTCATGCGCTTCTTGGTCTCTGGGTCGGGCGTCTTGACCCTGCTGAGCAGCCAGAATGCCAGCACGAGCAGGATGACTCCGAGCCAGATCGCCGTCTTGGTGGCGTTCTCGCGCGCGACAGCCTTCTCGGCCAAACTGGGCGGCACCCACTCGTCAATGTGGGCATTCAGAAACTCACGGACTCCCTGCAGAGCCTGGAAGTGGCCGCTCGTGGCCACAAAGTACATACTTCGCTTCGGCGGGTTCTCTTTGAACACGCGCGCGATCTCAAGAAGACTGGCAATGCCGCAGGCCGATTCGGCGCCGGGGGCCAGGGCCGGCACCACCGAGATCGAATCGAAATAGCCCTGGACGGCGATGATCTGATCGCGCATCTTGGGGTCGGTGCCCGTGATCTTGCCGAAGACGCACGCGGACTCCCGGGTCTCCCACGGCATGTCGCACTTCAGCGTGCACTCCGGCGCCGTCTCGCCGGCAGCCATGGCGAGGATGGCCGGCGCATCGCTTCGGCTGAGCCAGAACCTGGGGATCGAGATCGGTATCGAGATGAACTTGGCTTCGGCCTCGCCTCGCATGGAAGTGTCGGGAGCCACGAAGATCACGGCTTTGGCGCCCAGACGCGGCGCGTTCAGCCATTCGGCCCGGCTGTTGAAATCCACCAGAACGATGGCGCCCTCGACGTCTTTGCCGTTGAAGTTCGCCAGCTTGCCGTCGCCCACATAGACCAGCCGGCCTGTCAGGCCGTTGGGCGGCAACTGCGAAGTTCGGACGAGGTTCGGCCAGAGTGCATTCAGAGGCTTGGTGATGCCTGCCACTGTCAGGCTGGCCCCACGATCAACCGGTACCGTGACCGGGAACTTCATTACCTTGACGTCTTCGAGGCCGATCTCGCGGAACTTCCGCTCGACATACTGCGCAGCCTTGGCATCACCCTCGTAGCCCGCCACCCGCGACCCGTATGACGCCAGGGTCTGTACGGTCTCGGCGATGTTCTCAGCCTTAACGGCGGCTGCAAGCTTGCGGTAATTGTCCGGATCTTCGGTTGCGCCGTGGGCGCCGATCGAAGCTACTAACGCAACAGCAGCCGAAACCCACGCTAGGCGTAACTGTGACACGATCCGGGTATGCGACATCCGTGCGTTCCTTTCAGATCAGGTTGGCCGTACTCCGGCACAACCCAGTGAGGCGGGGGTGTACACGCGTGCCCGTATCATAACACACGGCTTAGCGAAAAGGCAACAATCCAGCCAAAGGCAGGCGCCGCGCTTGTGTGGCAAGCGGCCGAGGGCGCAGTGAAACAAGTGCGGCAGAATCGACTGCTGAGTTCTTGACATAGCATATCTAGTGTGTTACTATGGCGCTCGCCACAACATCTTGTGTTCTTGTCAAGGGGTCCGCGCAATGCGGTGTCCATTCTGCGGATCTATCGAAGACAAAGTACTGGACTCGCGCGAGTCGCCAGACGGCACGTTTATCCGTCGCAGGCGCGAGTGCAAAGGGTGCGGTCGGCGCTTCACCACGTTTGAGCAGATCGAGCAGCAAGAGCTGTTCGTCATCAAGCGAAGCGGGGCCCGCGAGCCGTTCGATCGCGCCAAGCTCCTGAAAGGCATGCAAATCGCCTGCACGGGGAGACCTGTGAGCATCGAGGATCTCGATAGCGCCGCCAGCGAGATCGAGCGGATGCTCCTCAATCGGCTGGAGCGGGAGGTGGCGTCGCACATCATCGGCGACATGGTGATGGAAAAGCTCAAGGTGATGGATCAGGTCGCCTATGTGCGATTCGCTTCGGTCTACCGGCAGTTTGAAGACGCTACGCAGTTCCGCGAGTTGCTGCGGAACCTCAGAAAACGATAGACAAGCCGCGTCGCAGTCGCCCGTGAGCAGCCGCGAACTGAGGGCAAACGGCGACCGGAGGGAAGGGATACAATGAGCATGATGGACGACCCGGTCACGGGTGTTCTCGAAGCTGCAGAGTCGGGCTCAGAGACCGCGCGCAGCGCGTCGGCGGGCAACGGCGCCCGCGGAGGCCCAACCAAAGATGACGGAGCGCCGGGCATCACCGTGGACCGATGGCATACCTCGCCCGATTCGGATGTATGGGATACCGTCCAGTGGGTACGACGCTCCGCTGTTATCACCGGAGAGCGGGGCGACATCGTCTTCGAGCAGCATGACATAGAAGCGCCGGCGGACTGGTCACCCCTCGCGGTCAACGTCGTTGCGTCGAAGTACTTCAGGGGCCACCCGGGCAGCCCGGAGCGCGAGTCGTCGGTACGGCATCTGATCCGTCGGGTGGCCTATACGATCGCCGACTGGGGCAAGAAGGACGGCTATTTCGCGACGGACGCGGACTTCGCGGCATTTCGCGACGAGCTCACCTACCTGCTGCTTCACCAGCGGGCTGCGTTCAACTCACCCGTCTGGTTCAACGTCGGCCTGCCCGATCAGCCCAGACCCCAGTGCTCAGCCTGCTTCATCAACTCCGTCGAGGATACGATGGAGAGCATCCTCACGCTCGCCAAGACGGAAGGCATGCTCTTTAAGTACGGATCGGGAACCGGCACCAACCTCTCGACGCTGCGCTCGTCACAGGAGCATCTGCAGGGCGGAGGTACGGCATCGGGCCCCGTGTCATTCATGCGGGGCTATGATGCGTTCGCCGGCGTCATCAAGTCGGGCGGCAAGACGCGCCGCGCCGCCAAGATGGTGATCCTCAACGCCGACCATCCGGACATACGCCAGTTCGTCACATGCAAGGCCGACGAGGAGAGGAAGGCGTGGGCTCTCATTGACGCGGGCTACGACGGCAACTTCAATGCTCCGGGAGGCGCCTACGACAGCGTCAGCTACCAGAACGCCAACCATTCGGTCCGCGTCACCGATGAGTTCATGCAGGCAGTTCTGAACGATGGCGAATGGTCCACGCGCTACGTGCTCACCGGCGAGAAGGCCGAGACCATGCGCGCGCGGGAACTCATGGACGCGATCGCCGACTCTGCCTGGGTATGCGGCGACCCCGGACTGCAGTACGACACGACGATCAACAAGTGGCACACGTGCAAGGCCACCGATCGCATCCATGCCAGCAACCCGTGCTCGGAGTACATGTTCCTCAACGACAGCGCATGCAATCTCGCGTCGCTGAACCTCATGAAGTTCCGGCATCCCGACGGCAGTTTCGATGTCGAAGCGTTCCGGCATGCTTGCCGGATCGTCATCACCGCGCAGGAGATCATCGTCGGCAACGCAGGCTATCCGACCGACGCCATCGAGCGCAACAGTCACGACTTCCGGCCGCTGGGGCTGGGCTACGCCAACCTGGGCGCGTTGCTCATGGCAGCCGGATTGCCCTACGACAGCGAGGAGGGCAGAGCTCTCGCCGCGGCGATCACAGCCGTGATGACGGGCGAGGCCTATCGGCAGTCGGCCATCATTGCCCGCGATCAAGGCGGCCCCTTCGTTCGGTATCCCGAGAACCGCGCTTCGTTCCTTGGCGTCATGCGCATGCACCGCGACGCTGTCGACCGCATCAAGGATTCGGTGGCCGCCCGGAGCGGCGCCACGCACATCAAGGACGCTGCAAGGCAGTGCTGGGATGACGCCATCGCGATCGGCGAGAAGTACGGCTATCGCAACGCACAGGCAACCGTGCTCGCGCCCACCGGTACCATCGGGTTCATGATGGACTGCGATACGACGGGCGTCGAGCCCGATATCGCGATCGTGAAGTACAAGAGCCTGGTCGGCGGCGGACTGATGAAGATCGTCAACAATACCGTGCCGGAAGCGTTGCGGCGACTGGGCTACGCGACGGATGAAGTCCAGGCCATCGTGGCCTATATCGAGCAGTTCGACACCATCGAAGGCGCGCCAGGCCTCCGGCCCGAGCACCTCGCAGTGTTCGACTGCGCATTCCGACCGGCCAGCGGCACGCGCTCCATCGCGCCGATCGGCCACGTCCGCATGATGGCCGCGGTGCAACCGTTCATCAGCGGCGCCATATCGAAGACGGTGAATATGCCCAACGATGCGACCCCCGAGGACATCAAAGAGGTCTACATCGAGGGTTGGAAGCTCGGACTCAAGGCGATCGCCATCTATCGGGACGGATCGAAACGCACGCAGCCGCTCTCCACCCGCAAGGCCAGCGCCGAACCCGAGAGCTCGGCATGCATGGGCGACGACTCCGTGCCTGATACTCGGGAGTTCCGCCCCGTGCGCCACAAGCTGCCCGACGAGCGGCGCTCGATCACGCACAAGTTCAGCATCGCCGGTCATGAAGGCTATATCACCGTCGGCATGTACGAGGACGGCCAGCCCGGCGAGATCTTCCTGACTATGAGCAAGGAGGGCTCGACGATCTCCGGGCTCATGGATACCATCGCGACCATGACCTCGCTGGCGCTCCAGTACGGCGTGCCTCTGAGCACGCTCGTGAACAAGTTCGCCCATATGCGGTTCGAGCCTTCGGGCATCACGCCGAATCCCGACATCCGCTTCGCCAAGTCCATCCCCGACTACATTTTCCGGTGGTTGGGCACGAAGTTCCTTCCCAAGGAGGAGCAGCCGCCTGCAGAGGAGCGGTCGCTGAACGGCGTATCGCTTCCCGTCACGGCGACGCCTCAGGAAGGCTCCATGCAAGCTCGGGAGAAGGAGATCTTCCAGTTGCAGGCAGATGCGCCTGCATGCTCGGTGTGCGGAGCGCTCATGGTGCGGAACGGTGCCTGCTACAAGTGCTTGAACTGCGGCTCGACCTACGGGTGTTCTTAACAGCCGACGTCACGATTGTGATCACCGCCATGCAGTGAGGAACGCGCATGCTCAAGATTGCAGACGTACACCTGTCGGATTCGGTGAACGGTGAGTACATCGTTCTCCAGAACCAGGGGCTGACCACCATTTCCCTGCATGGCTGGGTGGTTGCCACCGATGCCTATTCCTCGGGCAGCATCGCCGACGCGTGCGAGGAGATGTACGTCTTCAAGGGCGAGATACTCGTCAAGCCCTACGCCAGGGTTGTCCTGTTCTCGGGTGGGGGCACCGATGGTTGGTGCCCCACCACCGACGGGAAATGGGCCTATGTAGCCTACTGGAACCGGTCCCGGCGTGTGTGGTCGGGAGCATCTCGCATTGTGTTGCTCCAGCCGGCATGCTCGCGGAAGCTCGGCGTCGCAATGGATCCGGCGCCGACGGCCGCCGGCAGACAGGCCGAGGAGACGGCGCGCCCCTAGCCGATCCTCTCCACCAGGGCTGCAATGCCCGCTTCGGCCACCTCGCGATCCTGCTCGGCGGACCCTCCGCTGCAGCCTACCGCGCCGATGCATTGCCCATCAACCAGGATAGGCACCCCACCGCCAAAGACCGTGAACCTGCCCTGGTTGCTGGCATGTATGCCGAATGCCGAACCGCCGGCGCCGCCGATTGCTGCATACTCGTGGGTCGGCTTACGTGTGCCCGCGGCTGTGAACGCCTTGTTCATCGCGATGTCCACGCTGGTCAGCTTCGCGCCGTCCATCCGGTAGAGCGCCATCAGCCATCCGCCCGAATCGGCAACGGCAACCACCATCTTCAGACCCATGCTCTCGGCATGCTCGATGGCCGCTTCAAGAGCCACGCGAGCTCCCGCCAGCGTCAGCTCGATACCGTCGCGACGAATCAGGTCCATAGTTACCTCCCTCTCTACCGCAGGAACGGGTTGGTCCGACGCTCCTGCCCGACTGTTGTGGACGGCCCGTGTCCTGGATAGAGCCTCACCGTATCGTCTAGCGTCAGGATGCGCGATCGGATGGACTCGATCAGCGTATCATAGTCTCCGCCCGGCAGATCGGCGCGCCCAATCCCGCCCGCGAAGATCAGATCGCCCACGACGATCCAGTCGGGCCCGGCGAAGCACACGCTCCCGGGTGAATGCCCCGGTGTGTGGATCACGCGCACCGAGCTTCCGCCCAACGCTAGCTCTTCCCCGTCCCAAAGGTCGTGGGTTGGAGTCACCATCCGCGGGGGCGGAACGCCGAACCATTGCGCCTGGGCCCCGGCTGCATCCATGAGCGCCCTGTCCGCGGGATGGAGAGCAAGCCCGGCGCCGAACACCTCGACGAACAGCGCGTTCTCGGCGATGTGATCCAGATGGGCATGCGTGTTCAGGACCGTCCGAACAGTCCAACCGTCCGAGTTCACCTGATCCATGATCGGCGCGGTGCCGAAGCCGGGATCCACGATGAACGCTTCTCGTGTCGCTTCGTCGCCGATCAAGTAGGTGTTGTTATCCATCGGCCCGACGTTGAATGCCCTGAGTGTCATCCTTACCTCCGCGCCATGTCGCATCGCTCCCGCCGCGCACGCCCAGTATACCGGGCGGTCAGGAAGAGCGTGCGAACGGCTCCGTGTGCTCTCCGATCAATACACGTGCGCCGTCCCGTCGGCACGGCGTACGAGCGGCATGAAGCTCCGTTGGTAGGGGTATCGGGCCGCCAGGTCCTCGTCGAGGTCCATGCCAAGGCCCGGACGATCACTCGGATAGAGAGCGCCGTTGCGCATCTCACATGCCCCGGGCGTCACCTCGTAGGCAGGCTCGGGGTGCCGCGTGTACTCCTGAATGCCGAAGTTGGGAATGACCATCTGCACCGCCACCGATGCCGCCTGACCCACGAGCCCGATATCGGCGGCACCATGGAACGCGCTCCGCACGTTGTAGGGCTCCGCCATCACCATGATCTTGCGCATCTCGGTGATGCCGCCGGCATGTTGAGGCTTCATCCGAATGAAGTCTATCCATCGGTTGACGAAAAGAGGCAGACACTCCCAGCGCGACGTCAGTATCTCGCCGATGGCGAGCGGCGTAGCTGACGCCGCCCTGAGCAGAGGCCATGCCTCACGTTGATCCGGCTGCAGCGGGTCCTCGAGGTAGAAGAGCCGGTACGGCTCCAGTTCACGCGCTAGCCGAACCGCCTCGATCGGGCTGAGCTGCTCATGGACGTCATGGAGCAGCTCGACCTCCATGCCGAGTTTATCGCGAAGATGCGCAAACAGCCGTGGCGCTCCGATCACATAGGGAGTCGGCTCGAAGACCTGCGTCGGCGGCGTGCCCGGGCTGACCGGCGGCAACTCGCCTATCACGCCCTCGCCGCCGTAGGGGCCGACCTGACACCGGATGTGCCGGAAGCCGCGTTCCATGATGCTTCGGACGCTGTCCTCGCATTCAACGGCATCACGCCCGCCGGCGTGCGTGTAGCATGTCACACACTCGCGGGCAGCTCCGCCCAGCAGTTCGTAAACTGGCAGACCGGCGATCTTCCCCTTGATGTCCCACAAGGCCATGTCCACGGCAGCCAGAGCCGCCATGAACACAGGCCCGCCACGCCAGTAGCCCTGCCGATAGAGCAGGTGCCAGGTGTCTTCGATCCGTCGCGGATCTCTTCCTATGAGCAGGTAGCTCATGTGGCGCAGGGACTCGGCCACAATGGTCTCGCTGCCGGCCAGCGTACCCTCGCCCACTCCGTAGAGCCCGGGCGAATCGGTAATGACCTTCACGAACACGAAGTTGCGGCCCGGACACGTCACGATCACGCGGACCTCGGTTATCTTCATCGCTACCCCCTGACCGGAATCGTTGACCGCCTATTCAGCATGAGCGGGCAACGCTCCTGCCGACCTCCTTGTTCGGTCACCGGCGCCGGCGATACGGGCATCCGGGACGCAGGATCATCACTACAGAGCGACCGAACCGCCTCGCAGTGTTACCCATGTTCCCGGTTTGCAGGTCCTGCACAAATCGGGCAGGATGGTCTCGCCCCTCCAGGGCGAAAGACGAATCCTTTGTCCGGGCATACGGCCTGAAGGGCCGCAACCGCTCAGCCCAGGGCGCAGTCCTGGGTCGTGCGCCTCACGTCCCTTCTCAGCCCCGTTGGCTCTACGGGTGGCTCAGTTTTCATTGAGACTCACGGTTCGGTTCTCATTGAGACTCCGCATTTGTCATCCCTGAACCCGCACGTACAATGCGCCGCCGTCGTTCCGGGGGCTTGCGCCACCCGGCTACCATCCGTCGTCGCTACGCGACGATATCCGTACCCAACCCCACCGCGTAGCGACGACAACATGCTCGATGTTCGTCGCGGAGACGGTGGATGATAGCCGAGGTCCTTGGAACTCGGGAACGCGAGCAGGCACCACATTCCCTTGCCCCTGGCGGGTGGGGGCAAGGGGGAGGGGTACTCCGCAACCGGCCAGCAGGAACCGGACTATGCGTCGTCGTACACCTCTGGAGCTAGAGCACTTCTAGGAGACGCCCCCATGTCCCGACTGCGCCATCTGATAGTCGCGCTGGCAATCGCCGCGGCGGGTTCGGCCACAGCTCAGATCACGATCCATGTCGCGCCCAACGGCAACGACCGCTGGACGGGCAGGCTTGCGAGTCCGAATCGCCCTCGCACCGACGGACCCGTACGGTCGCTTGAGGGTGCGCGGAACGCCGTGCGTAAGGTCCGATCGAGCGCCGCGAAGCCGATGCCGGTCACGGTGCTCATCCTGCCCGGTACCTATCCGATGCAGAGCCCGCTCATCCTGGGCCCGGAGGATGGAGGATCGCAAAGCGCTCCAGTCTCTTATCGGGCTGCAGTGACGGGCAAGGCCGTCTTTACGGGCGGTCGCCGGATCACGGGGTGGACACGAGGCAAGGACGGCGTCTGGTCGGCGCCCATGCCAGGCAGCGGATCGTGGGCGTTCGAGCAGCTCTGGGTGAACGGCCGTCGCGCTGTACGCGCCCGCACCCCCAACGAGTTCTGGTCCTATTCCGGCGGCAAGTACGAACGTGGCACCGACCCCATCACGGGCTCGGCGGCGGATCTCGCCCGCCGCGCCTTTCGATTGCGCGCCGACGATCTGGCGCGCCTTCGGGACATACCCGTTGATCGGCTGCGCAAGGCCGTCGTTGTCGCCTATCATTCCTGGGAGACATCGCGCCACTACATCGCCGGCCTGGATGGCGACGCTCTCGTCGTGGCCGGGAACGGCGCGCCGTGGCCGTTCCACTACTGGGGAGCCAACCAGCGCTACCACATTGAGAATCTCCGCGAGGCTCTGGACGCGCCCGGCGAATGGTATGCGGACACTCGGAGGGTCTACTACCTCACGCTGCCCGGCGAGAGCATGCGCACAGCGACCGTGATCGCTCCCGTCTGCCAGCAGTTCATCCGCATCGAGGGCACGGCGCAGCGACCGGTCGAATACCTGACCTTCGAGGGGCTGACATTCCGGCATGGCCAGTACGTGACTCCGCCCGAAGGTCATGCCGACGGTCAGGCCGAGTACACGATCCCTGCCGTGGTGATGGCCGACTATGCCCGCAACGTTCGGTTCGACCTGTGCGAGATAGGCCACGTCGGGCTCTACGGCGTCTGGTTCCGCCGCGGCTGCAAGGACTGCTCGCTGACCCGGTCCCATCTGCATGACCTCGGCGCGGGCGGAGTGCGGATCGGCGAAGGAGAGATCCGTCCCGAGGGCCCCGACCAAACCTCCTCCATCACGGTGGACAACAACATCATCCGGAGCGGCGGGCGGATCCATCATGGCGCCATCGGCGTGTGGATCGGCCAGAGCGGCGGCAATCGCGTGACGCACAACGACATCAGCGATCTCTTCTACACCGGCGTATCGGTGGGCTGGACGTGGGGCTATGGGCCGGCGCTGGCGCAGAGGAACCGGATTGACTTCAACCACATCCACCACATCGGATGGGGCATGCTCAGCGACATGGGGGGCGTCTACACGCTCGGCAACCACGAAGGCACGACGGTCAACGGCAACCATATCCACCACGTGTACAGCTACGACCTCTACGGGCGGGGCGGATGGGGGCTCTACAACGATGAGGGCACCACGCACATCCTCATGCGCGACAACTTCGTGCACCACGTCAAGACCGGCACCTATCACCAGCACTACGGCAAGGAGAACGTGGTTCGCAACAACGTCCTTGCGTTCAGCATGGATGGACAGATCCAGCGTTCGCGGCCCGAGGAACACAGGTCATTCACGTTCACGCAGAACATTGTCGTCTGGGATGACGGCGACCCCCTGAGCGGCACATGGTCCGATTCGAACGTGACGTCCGAGCGCAACCTGTACTGGCGGTTCGGCAAGCCCGTCCTGTTCGCCGGTAAGCCGCTCGCCGAATGGCAAGCGCTCGGCAAAGAGATCGGATCCATCGTTGCCGATCCGCTGTTCCGCGACATCCGCAACGGTGATATCCGCCTGAGGCCAGATTCGCCTGCGAACAGGATCGGCTTCCAGCCGTTCGATCCGAATCGCGCGGGCGTCTACGGCGAAGCGCCATGGGTGAAGCTGGCGAGAGGGCTCCGCTATCCTGCCGTGCGCTTTGCGCCGCCTCCGCCGCCGCCACCGCCGCTCACGCTGTCGCTCGACTTTGAGAACGTGCCGGTGGGGAGCCCGTGTCCCAACGCCGACACCATGGTCGAGAGTAAGGGAGACTCGATCGCCGTGAGCGATCTCCACGCGCACTCCGGCAACCGATCGCTCCGCATCAAGGACGCAGTCGGCCTGCAGTCCGCCTTCAACCCACACCTCGCGTTCTATCCGAACCATACGCGCGGCACGACGACATGCCGATTCGCCGTGCGCGCGGAGCCGGGGGCGACCCTGCACCACGAGTGGCGCGACTGGCGTGACCCCTCATACAAGGTCGGACCCAGCCTGTGGATCCGAAACGGCAAGGTAACGGTGGGAGATGCGGCGTTGTGCGACATACCTGCCGACACGTGGGTGGTCCTCACCGTCGCAGGCGATGTCGGCAGATCGGGACGAGGCCGCTGGAAGCTGACGGTGCAGCTCCCCAACGAACCCGCGCGGGAGTTCCGAGACCTCCCCAACGGCAGCGCGGACTACCGTCACCTCACCTGGATCGGCTTCTGCTCGTTCTCGGAAGGGGCGCAGGCTATCTTCCTCGACGACATCGGTATCACGAATCGTCAGGACTGAGCGCCGTCCGCCGCGCCAGACGCTTCCGGATGCCTAACCGGCAGCGTGATCGTGAACGTCGCTCCTTCGTTGGGGACACCATGGGCGACGGCGGTACCGCCATGACGTTCAGCGATCTTCTTCACAATGGCGAGGCCCATGCCGGTGCCCTCGTACTGCTCCCGTCCGTGCAATCGCTCGAACACTCGGAAGATGCGCTCGGCATACTGCTCATCGAAACCGATGCCGTTGTCGGAGACGACGATCCGCACCTGCTCGCCTCCGGCCCTCTCGATCACCTCGGCGTGAACACGCACAACGGGCGGCACGCCTTCTCGCCGGAACTTCAGCGCATTGCCGATCAGGTTCTGGAAGACCTGACGCATCTGCGTCGGATCGGCTTCGATCGCAGGCAAGGGTCCTACCTCAACAGTCCCGCCAGTCTGCTGTATCCGAGTCTCCAGATCCCCCAGCACTTCCTCCACCAGCTTGGACAGGTTCAGTTTCTCGAACGGCTTGGCGCGGGTTGTCACGCGCGAGTAGGTCAGCAGGTCCTCGATCAGCCCTGACATGCGCTCGACGGCGTTCATCATGCGCGCGAGGTAGTCCTGGCCGTCTTGCGGCAGTGCGTCGCCGAACTTGGCCTTCAGCCGGCCAGCGAACGCGCTGATCTTGCGCAGCGGCTCCTGCAGGTCGTGGGACGCCACCGACGCAAAGTCCTGAAGCTCTCGATTCGAGCGCTGGAGCTCGACGGTCAGAGCCTGCAGGCGCTCCTGGCTGGCTTGCAGCGCGGCCTCGGCTCGCTTGCGCTCGACTATCTCCTGCTCCAGCAAAGCCTTCTGCTCGAAGAACTGCCGGAGGTTCCCCGCAACAACGCCGAACTCATCCTTGCGCGCCTCGACGGCCGGCAGCGTATCGGATCGCTCCGTAGCCAGCGCGTGGCTGATCGAAGCGAGCGGACGACTCACCCAACGCGTGAGGGCGATGGCCACTCCCAGATAGATCACGATGGTGAATGCAATCAGCATCCAGCGGTCGCGCATCTCGGTCTCAGCGAGCACGGCTGCTGCCTGCGACTTGCCCGTGAACTCGAGATGCCCGACGGTACGGTCCTGATGGTCCTTCAGCGGCGTCTCGAAGGCGTACTCTGCCAGGCCGAGTGACCGAGTAGCCGCAGTGTCCCTGGCGCCCCCCGAAACGAGACGCACGGAGCATCCCGTCAGTTTGCCAAGGTCGCGGTTGTCTGTATCCGTCCAGACATGCTCGGCTACGAGATAGCCAGTGAATGGACCTGTCCGATTCGGATCGTTGGAACGGTGAATGCGCCCTGCGCGAATCTCCACCACTCCGTAGGGCCTCGTTTCGAAGGTGTGCATATACGGCGTGGATGCCATGCGTTCGCGCAGCACCGTCGGGTCAAACGGCAGCTTCCGGTCGACGGTCGCACCCGGCTCCGTGGTAACGTAGACGAGGCGCAGTTCGTTGTCATACACCCAGATCGCCTGGACACGGCACGCATCGAAACTCGTATCGAGGTTGTCCTTTGCCCATTGCGGATCGGGTCTGTTGACATAGTCAGCGAACTCATCCCACCACGTGTAGTCGATGATGAAGTTGGCGAACTTGGTGCGGTCGAGTCCGATCAGACGATCAATGTCCGACGCAATGCGGCTTTCCTCGCGGCTCTGCTCCACGAGTAAGCGGATGTGCCGGCCCTGCATGGCGTTGATGGCAGGAACCAGCAGCACGAAAGCCGCTCCCAGCACGGCAAGCAGAGCCGCGATTCGTTTCTGAACCGTTCCCATAGACACTCCTGTCTTCGGCGCCTCAGGTGGCGGCGCCGGGGTCTACAGCCTAGACCGTCAGCAGCTCGAGGAACTTCCGGTAGGGCCTCTCCCAGTCCTGAACGTTCGCCGGCATGTACTCGATCAACGGGAACGAGCGGCCGATCATCGCTCGGGCCGACGGCAGGTCCGGTACGACGCCGGCGGCCATGGCCTGCACCGCGATGTTTCCGAGCGCCGTCGCTTCGACCGGCCCGGCAAGCACGCGCTTGCCGCAGGCATCCGCCGTTGCCTGACACAGCAGCGCATTCTGACTGCCCCCGCCGATGATGTGCACCGTTGCGATGGTCTTGCCGGTAACCTCTTCGAGCCGCTCGACCACCCATCGGTATTTCAGCGCCAGCCCCTCGATGATAGCTCGCACATAGGATGCCACTGAGGAGGGCACGGCCTGCCCCGTGCGGGCGCAGTACTGTGCGATGGCCTCGGGCATGTCGCGCGGCTTGAGGAATGAGGGGTCATCAGGATCGATAAGGGTCGCGAAGGCCGGAGCGTCGGCTGCCATGCGGGCGAGCTCATCGTACGCGTAGGTTCGATCCGTCCGGGCCCAGGACTGCCTGCATTGCTGCAGCAGCCACAGGCCCATGACGTTGCGCAGGAGCCTGTAGGTGCCGCATACGCCGCCTTCGTTGGTGAGGTTGCACGTAAGAGTGCGGTCGTTGATGACCGGATGCGGCGACTCGACGCCGACCAGCGACCAGGTCCCACAGCTGATGTAGGCCCAGGCTCCCTCGCCTTCGGCAGGCACCGCCGCCACAGCCGAGCCTGTATCATGGGTTGCGGGCGCGATCACCTGCACCGGACCTGCGCCGGTCTCCTCCTGCGTTGTCCGATGCAGCGGCCCCAGTACCGTTCCCGGCTGAACGACGGAGCCGAGGAACTCCGTGGGAATGCCAAGCTTCCACAGCATTTCGGTAGCCCATTGGCCGGCATTCGGATCGAAGCACTGCGTCGTTGTGGCGTTGGTAAACTCGTTCGCCTTGACTCCCGTGAGCCAGAAGTTCAGGAGATCTGGCGTCATCAGGAATGAACGCGCCATCTCGAGGATCCGGGAGCCGCCAACGCGCAGCGCCATGAGCTGGTACAGCGTGTTGAGCTGCATGAACTGGATCCCCGTGGTCCTGTACACATCCTCACGGGGAACGATCCGGAACACCTCCTCCATCATGCCGTCGGTGCGCGCGTCGCGGTAATGGTACGGCAATCCGAGAAGGTCATCACGCTGGTCGAGCAGGACGAAATCCACGCCCCAGGTGTCAACCCCGATGCCGCTAATATCGCCCGGATGATCAGTCACGCACTTGGCCAGCCCGCGTTTGATCTCCGCAAACAGTCGAACCGTGTCCCAGTGAAAGCGGTCCAGTATGCGCTGAGGCTCATTGGCGAACCGATGCACCTCGTGCAGGCTGATCTTGCCGCCATCCACAATCCCAAGAACAGCTCGGCCGCTCTCGGCGCCGAGATCGAAGGTCAAGAACCGACCGGTTTCACCCATGCCCCACACTCCATGTACCCATTTGGCGTGGACGAGGCCTCATGCGGCCGTCGCCCCAGCATAATGAAGGTTTCGCCGCGCGCTTGCCTCGTTCCTGCAGGCGCGTCAGGGTGGGTGCGTGTCACGTTTTGTGGTTGTTCATGCTGTGAATGCGTCTACGGGCTGCAGCGCTCCGGCTCTGAGGGCCTGGTGTTTGCGGGCGACGGTGTGGGTGAGGTTGCCTCCGAGGTGCGCT
>JAAYVH010000320.1 GCA_012517255.1 Chthonomonadales bacterium | reverse complement strand
CGTGCTGGTCGGCGGTGCGGTCGACAGTCGATCGCCGAGCCACAGAGGCGCCAATCGCGAGCAGGGCCAGGGAGGCAAGCGCGAGATCGTGACCGGCGTGGTGCAGCGGCTGGAACGTCGTCGTGCGCAACCACGCCGATGCGAGAACGCCGAACGTCAGTGCGGCACCTCCTGACGCTGCGTACATGACGTTGGGCTGGCGTGTGATCCAGGCCGCGACGGCATACGCCGCGGTGCAGATGCCCGATAGGACAACCAGCCGCTCCCAGCCGGGGCCGGATATCGAGACGGCGTTGCCGACGCAGGACAGCGCGTGGAGGGATGTCAGGATCCCGGCGATACCGTAGGCTGCTGCCGAGCACCGGCCAAAGATCGCGCTGGCCGGGTTCATATCGGCAGTGCGGTTGGCGCGCAGGAGCAGGACCGGTCCGGCCCAGATGGCGCCGAGCGCTGCAGCGAGGTATCCCCACGTCAGCGCGTCTGCGCCCGCACGGTCTGGCACGAAGACCAGCCCCGCAAGGGTCAGGGCAGCCGCAGATGAGCCTGCCAGAACGCCGGACCTCGACAGCCACGCGGCGACTCCGGCGGCGGCAGCGCATGCAATGAGAATGGCCAGACACATCGGCAAGAAGGCGTCAGCCAGGGCCATCTGGACAGCGGCGGCGGCTATAGCGGCGGATGTAGCAGCCGTACCCCACGCCGTCAGCGGCCCCCGGTCAATGAGCGTGGTATCTCCGTCGCCCGCGGTGGGCGGAAGGCCCAGTCCGAGGTAGGCGATCCCCATCACCGCTAGCCCAGCGGCTACGTGCCAGGGGAGGGCTTCTCCCAACCGACTCGCCCCCGCGATGGCGAGCACGCCTGCAGGTCCGGCGAGCGCCCCGAAGCCGAGAACGTAGTGGAGGTAGGTCCGATCGGCGGTGCGTCGAGCGACGCCGGTCGCGGTGCAGGCTCCGACTATGGCAGCGATTAGCAGCGTCCATGTCGGGACGATGAGCCCGCCGAGCCAGTGCCTGTTGACCGCCGCCGCCGCGAACGCCGCGAGGATGACGCCTGTGCCTCCGCACGCTCGGGCGGCGACAGAGTCCGGTGCGCCGGAGCGCACGACCCAGCGGATCAGTCCCGCCGAGAGCGCAAGCGGCACGATCGGAACAAGCAGAAGCGCGAGCCGCTCGATCCACGCCACCCCCATCACCTGCCGTACGCCAGCGAGGATGAAGGCAGCAGCCACAACGGCAAGCAGCTTCAGCCAATGGGTCTCAAAGAACTCCGCCACGCTTGGACCGGGCCGAGCGCCTTGGCGATCAGATGGTGCACGATCGTCCGCCACGGACGGGGAATCGGGCGCCGTCACCGGCGTTTCCACAGGGTACACCGGCGGAGCCGACGGCTGTTGGGCGCTCGAGCGGAGCTCGGCAATGCGTCGGCGCGCGGCGTTCGTCAGACGCGTCGCGCTGCCGGGGGGGATGATCCCCTGCGCTCGCCACTCAGGGATTCGGGCCAGCAGGTACTCGAGGTGTCCGCACTCGGCATCGGCATCTGATCCCCGAGCACGAATTTCAGCGCCGCACGCAGTACAGTGTTCGGCCCAGTCCGGGCTCTGATGGCCGCACGCTTCGCATGTGTTCATAACATCATAGTACAAGCGATTCGAGGTGTCGGCCTGGGTCGGAAGGCCCAAACTGCACGGCGGAAGGTACCGTTGTTGCGGGACCGATACCGCGCGCGTCAGCCTTGATACTCAGGGCCAGCGCCGAACGGCTTCACGATCCGCTGGATGGCGGCCTTGGTCTCGGATGCCAATGCCTGACTGCCTGCCATCACTTCCCATCGAGCCAGATGATCTTCGCTCTGGGAGACCCGCTGACTGATCTGCAGCCAGTCGCCGGAGGGCGGCGCGCCAGAGGGGATGCCGTACCGGATGAAGTCCGATTGCATGGGCGTTCCGTCAGCCATCCGATCGGTCACCTGGGCTCCGAGGGCTGCGAAGTGCTCGCGCACGGCTGCCAGAGCCTGCGACCGGAAAGCGTCGTCAGGGAAGACATGGCCCCATTCGCGCTCGCGTCCCGACGATGCCTGCACCCTGGCCAGATGCCGGAAACGGTCCGGATCGTCTCGCCACGCCCTGGCAACCATGAGCGCGAAGTACAGCGTGTTCTCTGTGCAGTACCGGTGGCCTTCATAGGTGAAGGCCTCATAGTAGTGGGCCGATTCCTCCACGGTGCCGATGGCTCTAGGATCGCCATACATCGCATGCTTGATGTGGGAATGGCCGCTACGTATGATCCGGGGTTCGACGCCTGCGGCGGCCATCTCGGCGATGGCCAGCGGGTTCGACTTGGTATCGGTGTACACGATGGGGCTGGCATCGGTCACGACGCCCGCAGTGGGGCTGAGGTCGTGGTACTTCGGGTTGTACATCCGTCTCAGGATGAACGGCAAGATGGCCGCGTAGACGAAGCTGGATGATAGGAGCGTGCCGTCGCCCAGGTAGACATCCAGCCGGTCGGCATCGCCGTCGAAGAACATGCCGAGGTCAAAATCGCCGGCACGAAGGGTCTGGAGCCCGTGCGCAATGACGTCCTGCTTGACCGGGTTCGGATCGCCGAGCGGGAACATCGGGTTGGCCACCGCGTGGAGGGGAACGAGCTGGGCCCCCGACGGCGCGAATCCAAGCATCAGCTCTCTGCCGCCAGCCGCGTTGAGGTAGTCGTGCAGGATTCGGACCCGTCGCAATCCTCCCGGCTCGACCTGCGCATGGCGGACGCTATAGGCGACATAGCCGGGCAGCGCGTCGAAGGCGCTGATGCGCCCCGGGGTATCGGAGCGGTCGCTGGCGCCGACCTTGTAGAGCTCGGCCAGTCGGGTCAAGCCGCCTTCCGGTCCGAGGTCCGCTGCAATGGGCGTCACCCCTGGGCCGACGATCTTGCGCCCCGTGTCTCCCGCTGGGTTGTGCGATGCCCCAACGAACACGCCTGCAAGGTCGGCATGCCGCATGCATGCATAGTAGAACTGGCAGACCCCGGTCACGCCGGGCAAAAGCACGCAGTCCAAACCGGCTTGCGCGTAGGCAGACAGGGCGATCTCAGTCAGTCGCGGTCCCGATGCTCGGGCATCATGGGCTATGACGACGCCGCGCGCTCCCATGGAGTTCCGAATGTAGCAGGCCTCTGCCTGCGCAAGACGAAGCGCCAACTCATCGGTAAGGCGCCGCGCAGGGGTCCGGATGTCGTTGGCCCGGAACATGCCGAGGTTCAGATCGTCCACGCCATTGGTCCTCACGCCGACGCGCCCGTGTAGCTTCGCAAGCCGAACCGCCAGAATGCGGAGGCGAGCGCCACGAGCAACGCGGCCACGATCAGGGAAGCGGCCAGCATCGGCCCGCTCAGGCGTCCGGCCAGAGCCGTTGCCGGCACGGTGATGATAAACACGACCGGAATGAGATACGTCAGCGTTCCGCGCAGCCATCCCGGATAGATCTCCACCGGGTATCTGCCCGTCTCGAACGCCTGCCATACGATCTGCTCGATGTTGTCAACGCGCACGAACCAGAACGTCAGCGTCACCAGTACGAGCCAGAACGCATAGACGATGGCCATGCCTGCCAGCAGCGTCAGAGCGAACGCTATGGCCTGTGCCCAGCCCATGGTCACGGACAGGCGGCTGATCGTGTAGACCGAGAGGCCCAGCCCAACGAGCGCGTTCGCGGCCCGCCAGATGTTGAGCAGTCGAAACGACGCCATGAACTGCGCATTGACGGGCTTGAGCAGAATGAAATCGAGCGTGCCCTCTCGAACCTGCGACGTGATCTGCCGCATGTTGGGTCCGACGAACATCTCGATCAGTCCGTCCATCAAGTAGTAGACAGCGAGCAGCACCATCGCCTGGGCGAACGTCCATCCCTTAAGGTTGTCCGTGTAGCCATAGGCAATGGCCAGCGAGCCGACCGTGGTCAGGAGTCCGAGCAGACTTGCGATCACGCGTGCGAAGAAGTCCACCCGGTATTCCATGTCGGCCTGAATGCTCGTGCGGTAGAAGACAGCGAGCATCCGGAGGTACCGGGTCCAGGACCGTGCGGGCGCCGTGTTCATGCTCCTACCGCCGAATACTGCTTCACCCCCGATGCCCAGATGAGGCGGAAGACGATGACGCCGATGATCAGCCAGACAGCCTGCAGCGCCATTCCAGAGAGCGCTCGATCGATGCTGAGACGACCCAGCGCGAGCTCCACCGGGAACGCGCCCATATACCAGAACGGGGTGAACCTCGCGATGACTGCGATGGCTCCCGGCATGAGGGCGATCGGGGCTATCCTGCCCGCCAGAAACGAGTCCAGAACGAAGTAGAACTGGTTGATGGCATCCACGCGCGTCGTCCAGAACGCGATCGTAGCAAGCGCATATTGCCACACATACCGTGTAACTGCGGCAAGGACGAGCGCAGGAACGGATAGGGCGAGGTGTATCCCTGGCGCTGGCATCGCCGGATGCAGGACCAGGAACAGGACGACCCAGACAGGCAGCAACACGATGGACGTGATGACCTTGAACCCTATGTTGTAGCTTGCATCGGCATGGATGGGATGAATCGGACGCAGAAGCTGCGGCGACAGACTGCCGGTCCGAACGCGGTAGGCGAACTCGAAGGCATCCCATGACATCGTCAGATGGCTGAAGATCATGTAGACCAGGAAGTACGCGGCAAAGTCGCCGCGCGAGAACGTCTGAGCGCCGGCGGCAACATCCGAGCCGCGCGCTTGAGCCGCTGCGGACCAGACGGCGAGGCTGACGAGAGGTCCGACGAAACCCCAGACGGCCCAGATCAGGACGGCGAAACGGTACTGCATCAGCATGGCCCATGCCACGCGCAGGTTGATTCGGTAGACCTCCAGCCAGTATCTCATGACTGCGCCGAACCGTCCGAGTCCGTCGCATTGAAGAGCAAATCAATGACGTCCTCGATCGGAGGGTCCTCGACAGTGAGATCGAGCACCGGCACTTCGGCCAGAATCCGGCCGACGATGGCGGGCGTGTCAGCCCGTGGTACGCGCAGGGAAGCCTTCAGACCTGTGACTTCCACCGCCTCTCCGTAGAGCGCAAGCCGCTCGGCGGCGGCCTGCTCCTGAACATCCAGCCGTATGACCTTGAACGGCATGATCCGATCGGCCAGAGCCTCGAGATCGCCGTCATAGAGCAACCGCCCGCGATGGATAACGACGACACGCTTGCACAGGGCCGTCACATCCGCCATGTAGTGGCTCGTCAACAGGACGGTTGCTCCCGTGCGCCGGTTGTAATCGCCGACGAAGCGTCGGATGCGGCCCTGCATGGTGACATCTACGCCCAGCGTCGGTTCATCCAGGAATAGCACTTTGGGGCGGTGGAGCAGCGCGGCGGCCAGTTCGCACTTCATGCGCTCGCCCAGCGACAGTCCCCGAACCGGCTTCGTCAAGAGATCGCCGAGGTCGAGGAGTTCGACAAGCTCGTCGAGAGTCTCGCGGAACTCGCGCTTGGGGATCTGGTAGATCACCTGATTGACCAGGAACGAGTCCATGGCTGGGATGTCCCAGTTCAGCTGGTTGCGGTTGCCCATCACGAGGCTGATGGATCGGAGATAGTCGGTTTCGCGGCGCCACGGACTGAAGCCCATGACGGTGGCGTCCCCGGACGTCGGATGGAGCAGCCCCGCCAGCATCTTGAGGGTTGTCGTCTTGCCAGCGCCGTTCGGGCCGAGGAACCCGACGATCTCGCCGGGCTGGATGTCGAAGGTGACGTCCGATACGGCGCGGACCTCCTTGAACGTGCGCCGCACCAGACTGACAAGCGACGCGCCCAGCCCGGCGGGCCGCTCGTGGACCCGGTACGTCTTCGAGAGCGCGTGGATGTGGACGATGGCGCTCGCGTGGTCGGCGCGTGTTTCGTGTGCGGCAAGCGAAGGCAGCGTGGAGTTCATGGCTTCAGGGGGCGCGGCTGTCGGTCCACGATGCGCAGCGGAACCAGCTTGGCGGCGACGACTCCGCTGCGATCGACGGTGACATGGGCCATGCCGCTCCAGGGCCCGCGCGGGTTCTTCAGGAACGATGGCGATGGGTTGAACACGAAGTTGCCGAGACTGTAGAAGATCACCTTGCCGCGGTAGCGCTCCATCGGCTGAACGACATGGGGGTGATGCCCGATGATGAGGTCAGCGCCGGCGTCAATCGCTGAGCGCGCGAGGGATTTCTGCCTCCACGAGGGTGTCGTGCTCATCTCCACTCCGGCGTGCAGGGATACCACTACCACATCAGCGCGCCGCCGCGCGGCTTTGATGTCGCGGGCAAACGCCGACGCGTTGGCCATCGCTACGGAAGGCTCGCGTTCCGCAATGGGCAGCAGCGGGGGAAACATCCCGAGATACGCAAGGAACGCGACGCGAACCCCCTTTTGCTCGATAACCTGAGCCTCGTGTGCTTCGGCGAGCGTGTGGCCGCCTCCGATAGGTCTCACCCCAGCGTTACGGAGAGACGTGACCGTGTCGGCCAGCCCGACGCGCCCGTAGTCCTGAGCATGGTTGTTGGCGACGGACACGGCATCGAAGCCTGCGTCGGCGAGCCTCCTGGCCCAGGACGGCGAGGCCCTGAAACGATAGCGTTTGTCGAGCCCATCCTTGTGCTTGGTCAACGCGCACTCGAGGTTGCCGATCGCGATGTCGGCCCCGGTTAGGGTCGGGCGCATCCGTGAGAAAGGATACTCAGCAGCAGCCTTGCGAGCCGCCCGCTCGACGCCCCCGGCAAAGCATATGTCGCCGACCGCTACTACGGTGATCTGTGGGGCGGTATCTGGCGCGGATGGCGATGGTGAAGCGGGGGCGGGTGCGGACAGCGCCGCCATCCACACGAAGACGGCAACACTCCGAGAATACGCGCCATCCCAAGCAGCAATGCGGGTGGAAGTCATTCTGCGCCGGAGGAATCCTTTGCCGGCGTACCGGAAGAGCGCTTCTTCGAAGCTTCAGCCTCGACCTGAAAGGCCGACGGCGTTTCGAGTTTGCCGGCCTTCGTCCAGTAGTATCGGATGGGAGGCGCCTGGGTAGGCATGACGGGGTTCGGGATTTCCACTTCCAGCACACGGAACGTCGGAGG
>JAAYVH010000319.1 GCA_012517255.1 Chthonomonadales bacterium | reverse complement strand
TCCACCATCCTTCGATCGCATGAACGATACGCCGGCGAGCCAGATGAACTGGTCGTCGTTGGGGTCAACGCGTATCTTGCTGAAGTACATGGGCCGCGGGTTCGTGGCAGATTGTCGCGTCCAGTTGTCGCCGCCGTCGTCCGACCGGAAAACGCCGCCCCCCTGAGCCTCTACCACTGCATAGACGATACGGGGATCGCGCCTGTAGACATCGAGGCCGATGCGCCCCTTGTCGCCGGCAGGCAGTCCCTTCTCCAGCCGTGTCCAGGTCGCGCCGCCGTCTGCAGTTCGATAGATGCCGCTCCCCGGGCCGCCGCCGTGGAATCCCCATGCGGCACGGCGCCGCTGGTACATCGCAGCCCACAGCATGTCGGGGTTTTGCGGGTTGATCACCACATCGGTACAGCCCGTGTCGCTGTTGACCTGCAACACCGCCTTCCAGGTCTTGCCCCCGTCGGTGGTCTTGTAGAGACCGCGCTCTTGGTTGGGACCCCAGAGATGGCCCAGCGCCGCAACGTAGACAACGTCCGGATCCCGGGGGTCTATGACGATGCGCGCGATGTGGAGGGTGTCTGACAGCCCCATGTGCTGCCACGTCGCGCCGCCATCGGCGCTCTTGAACACGCCGCAGCCCCACGAGGAGCTCTGCCGGTTGTTCGGCTCACCGGTACCCACCCAGACAACGTCCGGGTTCTTCTGGCTCACCGCCACGGCGCCGATCGTCTGGCAAGGCTGCTCGTCGAATACAGGTCGGAAGGTCGTGCCTTGGTTGGAGGTCTTCCATAACCCCGCTGTGGCGGTGGCGACGAAGGCCGTCGCCGGGTCGCTCTCGACGACCGCCACATCGTCTATTCGGCCACCCATCACGGCCGGACCGATCGACCGCCACTGGAGGTTCTCCAGGAGCTGCTGCCCGCCCGACGTCTGGCCAAACGATGCCGGTCCAAGAAGGGCCAGGCCGATCATCACCAGGTATACTCGCATGCGGTTCTCCACTGAATGGAGCGCACTCGCATTGTGCAGGGCGAGGGCGCTCTGGTATAATCTCGTCGCTCGGGTCGTTAGCTCAGTTGGTAGAGCAGCTGACTCTTAATCAGCGGGCCAAAGGTTCGAGTCCTTTACGACCCACAAGGGCCGTCGCGCAGAGCGACGGCCCATTTGCCATCTAACCGTCCCAACCAAGGCGCCCTACTGCCCCGACTTCGCCTTGGTGAACATCTCGAGCCTCTTTCGCATGAGCTCTTTGTTGCGCGCCGGAATGTCGGGATTGGCGTCGCCGATCGGGATCGCCTTGGTCTGGATCTCGATGGCTTTGTCCACGTTGCCCAGCTTGAAATGCGCGTAGGCCAGTGCGGTGAGGATATTGGCGTCGTTGTGTTTGGTCAGGTCGGCGGCCCGCTGGGAGAGATCCAGCGCGAGCTTGTAGTCGGGCGACTTGAGGCCCGGCGTCTCATCCAGCAGCGATCGCGCCATGAGCCATAGCAGACCCGACTGGTCCTTGAGCTCGCCATTGAGAAGCTCGCGACCGAAGGCATACGCCGCCGGCTCATCGAACTTGAGCAGCAAGCTGAACCGGACCAGCACCATGCGCCGCCCGTACTCCGGATAGGCTTTCCCGATCCGATCGAGTTCGGCAACGGCCTCCTTATACCGGCCGGCCTCTGCCAGCGCGTTGAACTTCTGAAACAGCTTGTACTCGCGCTCCTCTTGCTCCTTATCCTTGAGCCACTCAGCCCTGTACTCGGCGAAGTTGTACTTGCCGGTCAGTATCTGACCAAGGAAGTATTCCAGCATCATCGTGTGGCCGATCCACTGGATCTTGCCATCGCGACCGATCACGAACGAGACCGGCACGCCGCGTTCGCCGCTTGCCTCGAGCCACGTCCTGGCCATGGTGCCCTGCGCGTTGTCCACGCCGACGGGGTACGGCATCTGGTCCCCCATCTGCTTGACGAACGCCGCAACGGTGGCGTAGTGGGCGTTATTGGGGCCAGCGTCCTTCTCGAAGACGGCAATGGCCGTCACGCTCACTTTGCCGGCATTGGTTCGGGCGATCTTTGCCAGTGACGGGTACGTCTGCTTGGATGGGTTGGACCATGAGCTGAAGAACGCCACAACCTGAAGCTTCTTCGCGGCGGACGCTCCTGCAGGAGGCGGTTTGATCCACTTGCCGACTTTGATCGGAGGCGCTAGATCGCCCGGCTTGAGACTGATAGCCCATGCAGCATCCGCTGACGCGAGCAGGCACAGAACGGCCACAACCTGAAGGCGACGCGATCTCATGCTCATCTCCACTCCCGTATCATGCTAGGCACAAACACGATCGTGCAGATTATAGCATGCACCCATCACGGCGGCTCGGGCTCGGGGCACTGCTCAGAATCAGCAAGGCCGCAGGTCTATGCCTGCGGCCTTGTGTTGCTGGTGCCGAGGACGGGACTTGAACCCGTATGCCTTGCGGCACACGCCCCTCAAACGTGCGCGTCTGCCAATTCCGCCACCTCGGCGAGAGGGAAGATAGCGCCACGGAGACTCGAACTCCGGCTAACGGGCTGAAAACCCGCCGTCCTAACCGCTAGACGATGGCGCCAGGAACCGGGGCATTATAGCCCTCGGGACAGCGCAGAGTCAATATGAGGTCACTTCACGCGACGAGCGCCGCGGAACCGTTCGCTATAGTAGCCTGAGTTCAGCGAATCCACCCGTACACGTCCTCGCGCCGATGACGCATGGACGAACTTGCCGTCGCCCACATAGATGCCGACGTGTGAAATGCCCCTGCGAGTGGTGCTGAAGAAGACCAGATCCCCCGGCTTCATCGAGCTCTTGGAGACCACCTTGCCCGTCGAATACTGGGCCCGCGAGCTGTGCGGCAACTCCACGCCGCGCTGAGCATACACGTAGCGGGTGAACCCTGAACAGTCGAAGCCGCCGCGCGCTGAGCCCCCATAGCGGTACCGCGTGCCTCGATAGGCATAGGCCGTGCGTACCACATCGCTACCTGCCTTGGGAGCCTCAGGCTCAGGGCGGCTGTGCCGCGTGAACCTGCGTGAGCTAGCTCGTCCGGAGGTGCGCGAGGAGGACGACGCTGAGCGTGTCGATGTCTGTGATGATGCCGTTCTCCTGCGTGACGAACCCGACGCGACACGACGCGGCGTGTCGGCCTCGCGGGCGGCCAGCACCTTTGAAGGCGTCAGACCGGTCCGGGAACGCTCCGCCACAAAATCGCCGCGCACCCAGCCTAGAGGGCCATCCACCACGCGGACCTTGACCCATTCGCCCGACTTCCCGACCACCTTGACCGGCGTGGCGTCATCCATCAAGGCAAGCCGCTCACCGTTCGTGCCCGGCGTCTTTCGCAGCGCAACGCGGTCGCCCTTGATGCAGCGCAAGGAACCGGTACTAGTCGCAACTGGCCTGGGCTTGGCAGCCGTAGCCGCGGATGACCCCGCAACGCTTGACACCCGCGGAGCATTCGCCGCAGCGGTCTGACCTGACGCCACCTGCACGAAGTCCGACTTGACCCATGCATGAGCGAGCGTGGCCGTCTTGACTTGCAGCCACTCGCCCTTTCGAGCCGTGACCGTGACACGGGCGCCATCGTCGAGGAGGGTCAAACGCTGTGCATCTGTGGAAGGGCCGATGCGGAGCGAGATCCGGTTGCCGATGATCGTTCCGGATGCTGCCATCGAGGCCGGAACCACGATGGGCTTCGGCGGATCAGGGATGACCAGCTTGCGACCATCCACCAGAACGGCTTCAACATCAATCCTGTTGGCGTCGGCTATTGCCTTCTTCGAGACGCCATACTGGCGTGCGAGACCGTCGAGGGTGGTGGTGGGTCCGACAGTGACGGTACGGGAAGCCTCGGCGCCCATGGCGCCCAAGATGAGTGTTGCACTCAGTGTTGCCGCGACGCTTATGCGCGCCCAGCGAAGAGCTTGGGAAAACACCCTATCCCATTCCTTCCGTGGCGTTGCGTCGGCACATCCTGCGGTGTATTGTGTGCCTTGCCAGCCGGCTTCTTAACGAAAGTCCGGTATGCGGCGAGTGTAGCCGACGGATTGCCGCCGTGTCAACCCCAACATGCACGCAAGTGCACGAGGACGCGAGCCCACGACTCTGACGGGTCGGCCAATGGTGCGTTCGAGATCCGTCACCGAAACATCATCGAGGAACAACTCGCCGTCCTTAAGGCAGATGTCCGGCACGAACACCTCGCCTGGGCCGTTATCTCTGCCGAGTGCGCCAGCAATGTCAGCTCCGGTGAGAAGCCCTGCGACACTGATGGTCCCGCCGAACCAGTCGTTGCGCACGACGAGCGGGCGGAGATGGATGCCTTCAACGGAGTTGAACCGATCGCACATGGCGGCTAGCGGCCCGGCTGCGAGCTCACCTGTCACCACAGAACCGACCCGTTGATTGGGAGCGTTGGAGGGCAACGTGCGGCATACTGCCGCGAGATCGTCCAGGAACCGCCGCGTCGTCCCGACACCGTCCTCGAGTTGCGGGAAGCCTTCGTAGTGTCGCGAGCCCGGGATCCGCCTTCCTGCCAGGTAGTACCACTCGTCGGACAGCCACACGAATCGGGTGCCCAGCGTGTCGCTAAGGCGCCCATGCCATCTGCGCGCCTCGCGGATCATGCCGATGGCATAGGAACGGTCCGGCGGCCGCAGCTTGGCCAACCGGTCACGATATCGCGTCAGCCCGACCGGCACGACGGCGACCGAAAGGACGCCCGTGCGTCGGCCTGTTCGCCTAGGATGCAGACTGGCGAGATCGTGGATCGTTCGATCGAGCGCTTCGTCGTCGTTCATCCCGGGGCACAGCACGATCTGAGCATGAATATCGGTTCCGCGTTCGGTCAGCCATTGCAGTCTCGGCACGATCGGGGCGCTGTCTCGGCGCCCAAGGAGACGCCCGCGGAGATCCGGATCCGTCGCATGAACGGAAACATACAGAGGACTGAGACGCTGCTCGACGATCCGGTCGAACTCCGCTTCGGACATGTTGGTGAGGGTGATGTAGTTGCCGTGGACAAACGATAGGCGGTAATCGTCATCCATGAGGTAGAGCGAACGGCGCATCTTGCGCGGCATCTGGTGGATGAAGCAGAAGACGCACCGATTGTTACATGTGTGAATCCCATCACCCAAGAGGTCGGCGAACTCGATGCCTGTCGGGCCATCGCCGTCGAACGGAAGCCGCACGGTGCGCTCGTCGTCGCCGCGGCGTATCGTGAGGCGCGGCCTCGCCGTCGCGGCATGGTATCGAAATGCGAGCTCATCGGGCACAGGCGCTCCATCCGCGGAGAGGATGATGTCACCCGGCTCGATGCCGGCGGCGTGAGCCGGACTGCCCGCGTCGACCTGCGCAACGACCAGACCGACCGACCGGGCTCTAGCCGCCATCCGGAACCTGCGTCTGCTCGGGCGCCGCGCCTGCGTCGCGAGCGCACAGGAGCCCGTAAATCACTCCATCCACGAGAGCGTGCCAGCTCGCCTCGATCATGTTCGTCGAGACCCCGACAGTGGACCATGAGCGATCCTCGGTGCGTGAATCGATGATCGTTCGAACGCGGGCTGCCGTCCCCTCACGGACATTCACCACGCGAACCTTGAAGTCGGTCAGCCGTATGCCCGCGAGGTCAGGATAGAACCGGTTCAGCGCCTTCCGCAGGGCCTGGTCCAGGGCATGCACCGGACCGTCCCCTTCCGCCACGGTCAGCCGCTCAACACCATGTACGCGCAGCTTCACGGTCGCCTCGGTGGTCGGGGCGTCGCTGCCTCGCTTCTCCACGATCACCCGGAATCCGAGCACCTCGAACGGATAGCGAAGCTCACCGTTGGCATCGAGCATGAGCAGCTCGAACGATGCCTCGGCCCCCTCAAACGCATAGCCTTCACGTTCCAGCTCGGCCACGCGCTTGAGCAGATGCCGCGCTTCGGCGGACCGCTTGTCGAGATGCATGGCACGCAGCGCCGCCTTACTGGCCACGGTCGCGCCGCCCGACAGCTCCGAGACCAGCAACCTGCGCGAGTTGCCCACACTCTCAGGATCAACATGCTCATACGTCGAGCGGTGTTTCGTCACGGCGTCCACGTGCATGCCCGCCTTGTGGGCGAAGGCGCTCCGGCCCACATACGCCTGCCGAGCGTTGTGCGGGACGTTCGCCACCTCATCCACAAACTGCGACAGCGTCGTAAGGTGCGCCAATGCGCCGTCATGCAGCACGTCGCAGCCGAGCTTGAGCGCAAGGCCCGGGATCACGGCGCACAGATTGGCATTGCCGCACCTCTCGCCGTAGCCGTTGATAGTTCCCTGAACGTGGTCCGCGCCAGCTTCGACGGCGACAATCGAGTTCGCAACGCCGCAGCCAGAGTCGTCGTGTGCATGGATGCCGATGCTCACCGACACGGTTTCGCGTGCAGCGCGAACACCGGCTGCAATGTCGTTCGGCAGCGTTCCGCCATTGGTGTCACACAGCACTACCACGGAAGCGCCGCCATCCTGCGCCGCGCGCAAGCATCGCAGGGCATAGTCCGGGTTGGCCCGATAGCCGTCGAAGAAGTGCTCGGCGTCGAATATCACCTCTTCGACATGCTGCTTTAGAAACGCCACGGAGTCCGCGATCATCGCCAGGTTCTCGGCAAGGCTCACCTTGAGCGCGTGGGTGACATGGAAATCCCACGTCTTGCCGAAGATTGCGATCACCCGAGCGCCGGACCGGACGAGGTCGAGGAGTACGGCGTCGTCCTCGGATCTGACGTGAGCTCGGCGCGTCGAGCCGAACGCTGTCAGCGCAGCATGCCGCAACGGGATTCGGCGCATCGCCTCGAACAACTCCACGTCCTTGGCATTGGAGCCCGGCCAGCCGCCTTCGATGTAGTCCACGCCGAACTCGTCGAGCCGGCGGGCAATGCGAATCTTGTCGGCAACCGAAAAGCTGATGCCTTCGGACTGGGCGCCGTCACGCAGCGTCGTGTCGAACACGCGAATGCGCCGTCCTTGCATGGGCAAGGACGCTGGGCGACGCGCCTCAGGATCGACCGATGCTCGTTGGGGCGTCATAGAGCCGCATCTCCCCTTTCGCCGGTACGGATGCGGATCGCGTCCTCAACCGTTGCCACAAAGACCTTGCCGTCGCCGATCTCGCCTGTCCTGGCGGCCTCGATGATGACATCGGCAACCTCCTCGGCCCTGTCATCGGGGACTACGAACTCGAGCTTCACTTTGGGCAGGAGGTTCACGATATAGGTATTTCCACGGTACTTCTCGGTCCGTCCCCGCTGGCGACCGTAGCCGCGCACATCCGTCACTGTCATGCCGGTCACGCCGATGGCCGACAGCGCCTCTTTGACATCGTCTATCTTGGTCGGTCTGATGACGCACTCGATCTTCTTCATGGTATGAGACCCCTGCTATGTTCGTCGCGATTGTGCCTGCCCAGGTAGAACCGGATTCTGGTCCGAGCTTCGTCGGGCCAGTCCAAACGCAGCAAGCGCAGGTAGGGCTTGAACCCCAGAGACTCCCAGAACGCTATCGCGTCGGGGTTCCGCTCTGCCGCCAATAACTCGACGGCATTCACTTCCTCCGATCGCAGCCAGGCCAGCGCTCGCTCAACCAGGGCCCGACCCGCCCCCCTTCTACGATAGCGCTCAGCAACGCACAGATCCGAGATGAACCCGTACCGTCCCGCGGGGTAGATCGGAGGCCGAATCTGCGTCTCGGCCAGCACATAGCCGATGACTGCGCCGCCCAGATCCGCCACGAAGATGCGGGAGCATGCCGATTTCTGCATTCGCCGAGCATGACGTGCGAACTCCGCTTCGGCATCCGCGACGAACCGGAACCGTTCGTCCAGGCCGGCATGCACATCCATCATCTCCCGCCAGAGAGACACGATCGCGCTCAGGTCTCCCCGACGTGTCTCGCGTATGACGAAGGCAGGATTCACGGCAACCGCGTAGTTCCGCCGAGAGCGTCGGCTGCTATATAGAGGTGCCGCATGTCAGGGCGCTCGGCGGGTTCGCGCTGTCTAGCGGGATTCGACCTGATGCAGCGCATCGGTCGACCCGGCAGGGGCATCGTCGGCATGATCGGGCATTCGGTCGGTGCGCGCGATGAACGTCTCCAACTGCCTGAGATCAACGAAGTTGGAGCCGGCGGCATTGCGTAACTCGCGCGCCGTCATTTCTGGCAACGCCACCACGACCACACGCTTGCCGCGCGCCCTCAACACCTCAACCATCCTCTCGAAGTCGCCGTCCCCGCTCATCAGGACGCACGTGTCGTAGCGGCTGAGAGTGTTGAACATGTCTATCACTATTTCGATGTCAAGGTTGGCCTTCTCGATGGTCTCGCCTGTCGCGTCGTCCATGACCTGCTTGATGCTCTTGGCCCGCACGGTGTAGCCCGCGTGGTTCAGGTACTCGCGAAAGGCGCTGTCGCGGCCTCGCGGCTGCTGATCGGCGCCGGTGAAGTAATAGGCTTCACTGAGCTCATGGTCCGCTTGCCACGCGAAGTGATTCAGCACCTTGCGATAGTCTATGAACCACCCCAAGCGCTTCTGCGCATAGTACATGTTGGCGCCATCAACGAAGACCGAGACCCTCTCCATGCTCACGTCCTATCCCGCGCGATACGGGGCAGCCACGGCGGTCTGGCCGCCTCATGGCGCACGATCGCGTCTTCCTGCTGGAGAGCGAGCTGGATTTCATCGGTGCCCTCCATCAGGCACTTGCGCCAGAAGTCGTCCATGGCGAAAGTGGCGCTGAAGCCCTCCCCGTCGGTTACCGAGCGTGCCGCCAGGTCTACGGTGAGACGATAGCCGTCACCCGCGCGAGCGCGCTCCATGATCACGCCCACGTCGGACTCGCCAAGCACCACCGGAACCAGACCGTTGCGGAGGCAGTTGTTGCGAAAGATATCGGCGAAGGAGGGCGCGATGATCGCCCGGAAGCCGAACTCCCGGATCGCCCATGGAGCGTGCTCGCGCGAGGAGCCGCACCCGAAGTTCCGCCCCACCACCAGAATGGAAGCGCCAGCATACGCCGGTCGGTTCAGCACGAACTCTGGGTTCGGCGTTCCGTCCGGCATATAGCGCCAGTCGTAGAACAGCACCTCGCCGAACCCGGTTCGTCCGATGCGCTTGAGAAACTGCTTCGGCACGATCTGGTCCGTATCAACGTTGGCCCGATCCAGCGGCGCTACAAGGCCGGCGTGTCGCACAAAGGCTTCCACTCAGTCCTCCACGTTCCATGTACGGACATCCACGATATGCCCGGCTATGGCGGCCGCCGCGGCCATCTCGGGGCTCATCAAATGCGTGCGCCCTCCCTTGCCCTGGCGTCCTTCGAAGTTGCGATTGGATG
>JAAYVH010000318.1 GCA_012517255.1 Chthonomonadales bacterium | reverse complement strand
TCCGGCTGATGCGAAGGTTCCGGAGAGTGAGGGCACTGGGACTCGAACCCAGGACACCCGCCTTAAAAGGGCGGTGCTCTACCGACTGAGCTATACCCTCACGACACCGTATTGTACCTCGCCAGCCTGCCGACAGCGGTTGGCGTGGCACAGGCGAAACGGCCCGGGAGCGCGCCGCTTCCGGGCCGATGTTCGCCTCTCAGTGCTGGAGACCTACTCGTGCTCCTCTGAGCCGTGCGCGAAGTACTCGAGGTCCTCCTGAGCAAGTCCCAGCTCTTCGGCTGGCGGCAGCTCGACCTCCTGAGGCTCAGGCTCGACCACAGGTTCACTCACTTCGGGCTCTGCCGTCACATCGGCAGCAAGGTCGTCAGCCGGTGGCTCCGCCACGAGGTCTTCGACCTCGCCCTCATCGATCTGATCCTCTTCTTCGAGTTCCGCTTCCTCGACGGCGGCGAGCACAGTATCGGCACTTGGCAGAGGAGTCTCGGCAGTCACTTCATCATCCGTCCGCAGCATCTGACCGACGCGCTCGGCATGCGGTGCGGGCTCGAACACGATGCGCTCTCCGTCGGGAGTGGCAGGCTCCATGCTCCGATAGCTGGGCAGACCGGTGCCGGCCGGGATCAAGCGACCGATGATGACGTTCTCCTTGAGCCCAACCAGCTCGTCTTTCTTGCCCCGAACGGCGGCTTCTGTCAGCACTCGCGTCGTCTTCTGGAATGAGGCCGCCGAGAGGAAGCTGTCCGTAGCGAGCGATGCGTCGGTGATGCCCAGAAGCACCCAGTCTGCCGCCGCCGGAACGCCGCCCTGCTGGGTAACGATCCTGTTGGCATCCTCAAACGCGAACTTGTCCACGATTTGCCCGGGCAGGAAGGGACAATCGCCGGGCTTCGTGATGCGGCGCTTCTTGAGCATCTGGCGCACGATCACCTCGACGTGCTTGTCGTTGATGTCAACGCCCTGTCCCTTGTAGACGTGCTGGATCTCGCGAATGAGATACTCCTGAACACCGCGCGGTCCCTGCAGCTCAAGGACCTTGTGGGGATCGAGGGGACCATCGGTGAGACGATCGCCAGGCTGAACGCGGTCATCGGTGTCGACGGCCAGCTCGCCACGGTATGGCACGAGGATTTGCTTGCGCACGAGAATATCGGCGATGCCCTCGTGCCGCAGACGTCGGATGATGCGGTCTGTGATGGGTTCACCAGCCTCGACGATGATGCTGCCGGACTGGTCCGCCACTGTCTCTGCGGCGATCTCGCCGGTCAGGCGAGGCGCATCGTCGGAGACGGAGGCGCGCGAGTCGATCAGAACATGGCGCAGACCCTTGCGTTCGATGGCTGCGACGACGCCGCCCGTCTCGGTGATAATGGCCTGGCCCTTGGGCCGCCGGGCCTCGAAGAGCTCGACGACTCGCAGGAGACCGCGCACCTGGTCCTCAAGGACCTTCAGGACGGCCTGCACGCTTCGGGAGCGCTCGCGGTCGGTGCCGCCTTCCTCGTCGAAGTTCACATGACCGCGGCGGATGTCCTCATGGAGCTCGCGGAGAGCGCTCTGGCGCTTCTGCTTCACGTTCGCGACGCCGACGAGCTCCTTGCCGGCCACTCCGCCCGTGTGGAAGGTCCGCATGGTCAACTGAGTGCCCGGCTCGCCGATGCTCTCGGCCGCGATGATGCCGACGGCCACGCCGAGCTCCACGAGCCGCCCCGATGCAAGATCCCGACCGTAACAGCGGGCGCAAACGCCCATGCGGAGCTCGCACGTCAGAACAGACCGGATGCGCACCTTCATGGATGAGCTGATCTCGTGGATCGTCTCAGCCGGCTTGATCCGACGCGGATTGGAGGCTCGACGCACTCCTTCGGTCAGCAGTTCCTCTACCTCCGCCAGGCTCATGGCGGCGCCCGCCGACGCCACCACGGCACTGTCACTCAGACGCACGATGTCGTCCGAGATGATGCGCACGTCGTCGAGCGCCGCGGCTGCTCGCTCGGTTATCTCCGTGTTCGCCTCAACCACAACCTCGCCCGTCAACGGGTTGACGACGTCCTCCGTGGGATAGCGGCCCTTGATTCGATCACTCAGCGTTTCGAGGAGCTCGCCGTCGGCGAAGATCTCCTCAACGTCAATGCCCTCGAGGGTCCCGCAATCGTCGGCGCGGACGATCACATCCTGAGCCACATCCACAAGCCTGCGAGTCAGATAGCCGGCGTCCGCGGTTCGCAGTGCGGTGTCGGCCAGACCCTTGCGAGCGCCGTGGGTCGACACGAAGTACTCGAGCACCGAGAGCCCCTCGTGGAAGTTGCTCTTGATGGGCAGGTCTTCGATGAGGTTGCCGAAGGGGTCGGCCATCAGTCCGCGCATGCCGGATAGCTGCATGATCTGCTTGGAGGAACCGCGCGCGCCGGAGTCGGTGATCAGATGGATCGGGTTGAACTGCTCGATGCCCTCCATGATGGCCTTGGCGACTTCCTCGCCTGCCTTCATCCAGAGCCCGAGAACCTGACGTTTGCGCTCGCCAAGGGTGATGGTGCCGCGGCGATATTCGCGGTTGAGTCGAGCGACGGCCGCTTCGGTCTCGCGAACTACCACATCGCGCTTGGCCGGTATGTCCATATCCGTCATGGAGATGGTCGTGCCGGAGAGAGTGGCATAGCGGAAGCCGAGCGCCTTCAGATCATCGAGGAAGGCAATCGTGCGCTCCTTGCCATGGTTGGCGTGAACCTCGGCCACCATGCGCGCGATGCCCTTCTTGTCAATGGTCTGCCCAAGGTAGGTCTCGCGATAGCGCAGTCCTTCCGGCAGTATCTCGTTCAGCACGAGCCTCCCCGCCGTAGTGCGATGGACAGCCTCGCCAATGCGGACATGGATGGGATCATGCAGCGTGATGAGCCCGGAATCGAGAGCAAGCAAGGCCTCGTCGGGTGAGGTAAAGCTTTCGGGTATCGCGTCCGGATCGGTAGTGCGCTCCATCGTCAGGTAGTAGGTGCCGAGAACGATGTCCTGGATGGGCGCGACTATGGGATTGCCGTTGGCCGGCGAAAACAGGTTGTGCGTGCTCAGCATCAGGGTCCGCGCCTCGGCCTGCGCATAGGCCGAGAGCGGTACATGGACCGCCATCTGGTCGCCGTCGAAGTCCGCATTGAACGCATGGCACACCAGAGGATGGATCTGGATGGCCTTGCCGTCTACGAGCACAGGCTCGAACGCCTGAATGCCCAGACGGTGGAGCGTCGGAGCGCGGTTGAGCAGCACGGGGTGCTCGCGGATCACTTCCTCCAGAGCGTCCCACACTTCGGGTCGCATCTTGTCGATCATGCGCTTGGCGGTCTTGATGTTGGAGGTGTAGCCGCGCTCGACAAGGGTCTTCATCACGAACGGCTTGAAGAGCTCGAGCGCCATCTCCTTGGGCAGACCGCACTGATGAAGCTTCAGGTGCGGCCCCACGACGATCACCGACCGGCCCGAGTAGTCTACGCGCTTACCGAGCAGGTTCTTGCGGAAGCGGCCCTCTTTGCCCTTGAGCATGTCGGACAGCGACTTGAGAGGCCGATTGGTTGAGCCGACGACGGGACGAGAACGACGGCCGTTGTCTATGATGGCATCCACAGCTTCCTGAAGCAGGCGCTTTTCATGGTTGACGATGCTCTCGGGTGCGCGGATCTCGGTGATCTTCTTCAGGCGGTTGTTGCGGTTGATGATGCGCCGATACAGGTCGTTGAGATCGGAAGTCGCGAACCGGCCGCCATCGAGCTGCACCATGGGGCGCAGTTCAGGAGAAATCACGGGGACAGCGGAGAGAATCATCCAGGAAGGATGCGCCTTGCTGCTGATGAACGCCTCGACGATGTCGAGCCGCTTGATGACGCGCAGGCGCTTCTGGCCGGTGGCGTTCTGAACCTCGTTGCGAAGCTCCCGCAGGAGGTCCTCGAGATCTATCTCGTCGAGGAGAGCTTTGATGGCTTCCCCGCCCATGCCAGCCTTCACCGCAGACGCGAAAGACTGGTCGCCGGTCTGGCGGCTGACGGCCTCCAGCAAGCGCTCCAGGGCGCGATACTGGTCCTCGTTGATGAGCTGGCGCTTCTCAAGCTTCTCGAGCAGTTCGACAGCATGATCGAACTCCGCAATGCGCTCGTCGGCATCGCGCTGATCCTGCTCGATCCGCTGCTGATGCTCACGGCGCTTCTTCCGGACGATGTCCTCATCCCAGCGCTGAACGGGATCGCAATCCTCCGACGTCTTTTCGACGAGCTCCGCCTCGAACTCGTCATTGGCGGCCTCGATCTGCTTCTCGGTCTCGTCCCGTATGAACTCCTTTTCGGCGACCACAGCATCGCGGATCACGTCCATGGCGCCGTCAATCTGGGTTCTGTCTACGTGCGTCACGATGTAGCTGGCGAAGTACAGGACCTTCTCGATGTTGCGCGGCGATATGTCGAGGATGAGCGAGAGAGGGCTCGGGACACCTTTGAGGTACCAGATGTGACACACCGGGCTCGCCAGTTCGATGTGGCCCATGCGTTCCCGGCGCACTTTGCTGCGAGTGACCTCAACGCCGCATCGGTCGCAAATGATGCCCTTGAACTTGACCTTCTTGTAGCGTCCGCAGTGGCACTCCCAGTCCTTGACCGGGCCGAAGATTCGCTCGCAGAACAACCCGTCACGCTCGGGCTTGAACGTGCGGTAGTTGATGGTCTCCGGCTTCTTCACCTCGCCGAAGGACCATGCCCGGATCTGCTCGGGCGAGGCTATGCCGATACGGATCTTTGAAAAAGCGCTGGAATCCGCCACTCTATCTCCTCCTGTCAGCAGCCTGACAGCACAACGCGGGGGGCACGCTCGACATTCGCGCCCCCGCGCACTCTATTGCACACACACGCCACGGGCGATCGGCCCGCTGGCATCGTTGAAACCTATTCCTCGTCGCTGAATGCCGCACTCGAAAGACGCTGGCGCGCTCGTCGCCGGGCCGTTGCGTTCACAGGATCCTCATTCGGGTTGATGTCGTCGTCCTTGTCCTTGAGATCGATCTCGTTGTCGTTCTCGTCTTCGACAACGACCTTGAGGCAGAGCGACTGCAGCTCGTTCATCAGGATCTTGAAGGACTCGGGCACTCCGGGCTCGAGCATCGTGTCGCCCTTGACGATCGCCTCGTAGGTCTTCACGCGCCCCTGGACATCGTCCGACTTGATCGTGAGGATCTCCTGCAGCGTATAGGCCGAACCATAGGCCTCGAGCGCCCACACTTCCATCTCGCCGAATCGCTGGCCGCCGAACTGAGCCTTGCCGCCCAACGGCTGCTGCGTAACGAGCGAGTATGGACCGGTCGAGCGCGCATGGATCTTGTCGTCCACCAGGTGGGCAAGCTTCATCATGTACAGATAACCCACGGTAACGGGGCTATCGAAGGTCGTGCCGGTGAGACCGTCGCGCAACAGCGACTTGCCTGTCGCCGGATCGATGCCGGCCCGGGCCCACGCATTGTCGCGGATCCGATCCACGAGGGCGCGATAGTCATAGTCTGCAGGCGGAGCGACGGTCTCGATGACCGCAGCTTTCGGGGCCTCATACACCTCACCGTCATCCGTGAACGTGAGCATGCCCTGGGCTGCATCGGCCAGTTCGGCGCTGACAACAGGGCCTCCCACGATCGCGGATACGCGCTCAAGCTCGACCGCGTCGAGACCGCGCAACACCTGCTCCAGCGCGTTCAGCCGAGCCTCACTCGCCTCCCGCAAGACCTCAGACACCCTGTCGAGGCGGTCATCGGGCGTCTCGCTCTCGAAGCGCCGGCGGAGCTCGTCGTACTCCGGATCGGGCGCAAAGTCCACGTCCAGACCCAGCTCGCCGCGGACGTACTCCTCCAGTTTCTGCCTGCGCAGGTGGGAGGCCGTGAACTCGAGCTCACAGCGGATGTCGGGCTCAGTGGAGCCCTCGAATGCAGGGTTGACGAAGGAGCAGCCGAGATGATGGCCAGCCAGCCCGAGGTGCGTCTCGAGGATCTGGCCGATGTTCATGCGCGATGGCACGCCGAGGGGGTTCAGGACGATGTCCACGGGTGTGCCGTCGGGGAGGAATGGCATATCCTCTTCGGGCAGGATCTTCGAGATGACGCCCTTGTTGCCGTGGCGGCCCGCCATCTTGTCGCCTTCCATGATCTTGCGCTTCTGGGCGATGTAGACGCGGACCAGCTGGTTGACGCCCGGATTGAGCTCATCGGGCGTCTTGCGTACGAGCTCGCCATCACACCGATCGCACGTGGTCAGGTCAGGACGCTTGCTGAAGTTGTACTCCCGGGAGCAGCGCTCGCAGAGATACTTGAAGCGGCTGAACACCTTGACATCAACGACCTTGCCCTTTTCGCCGTGCGGCACCCGCAACGACACGTCGCGCGTTTCCTCGGCCTTCTTTCCGAAGATCGCGATGATCAGGCGTTCCTCGGCCGTCAGCTCGCCCTGCCCCTTGGGCGCGACCTCACCCACGAGGATGTCTTCAGGCCTGACCTCGGCTCCGATGCGGATGATCCCGTTCTCGTCGAGGTCCTTGAGCATGTCCTCGCTGACGTTAGGAATATCGCGCGTTATCTCCTCCGGCCCAAGCTTGGTGTCGCGGGCTTCCTTCTCGTACTTCTCGATGTGGATGCTGGTGAAGACGTCGTCCTTGACGAGCCGTTCGGAGATGAGGATCGCGTCTTCATAGTTGTAACCGCCCCAGGGCATGAACGCCACGAGGACATTCTGACCCAGTGCCAGTTCGCCTCCGTCCGTACAGGGGCCGTCGGCGATGACTTCATCACGCCGCACGCGCTGACCGACCCGAACGATGGGCCTCTGGGTGATGCACGTGCTCTGATTGGACCGCAACATGTTGATCAGGCGATAGCGGTCGCGCTCGCCTTGCGGGGTCTGGATGATGATCTCGCGAGACGTAACGCTGGCGACTGTGCCCGGCCGACGTGCGGTGACGACAGCCCGGCTGTCGCGCGCAGCCCGCTTCTCGACGCCCGTCTTCACGATGGCGGCCGAGGGTCTGAGGGTAGGAACCGCCTGACGCTGCATGTTGGAGCCCATCAACGCCCGGTTCGCGTCATCGTTCTCAAGGAACGGGATCATGGCGGTGGCCACACTGACGATCTGCATGGGCGAGACGTCCATGAAGTCCACCTTCTCCGGGCGCACCAGCGGATACTGGTCCTCATGGCGCACCTGGATCTCGTCCTTGGGCCTGCCCAGGGCATCGGTGAAGCGTCCCTCGGCATCCGTGCGCTCGTTGCCCGGAGCGATATGGTAGCGGTGGTCTTCGTCGGCATTCATCCAGACGATCTCGTTGGTCACTCGTCCCCGCCGGACGCGCCGATACGGCGTCTGCAGGAACCCGTGCCCGTCCACTCGCGCATGAACGGCCATACTGCCGATCAGCCCGATGTTGGGGCCTTCCGGCGTCTCGATTGGACAGATCCGGCCGTAGTGCGAGTGGTGGACGTCGCGGACCTCCAGCTTGGCGCTCTGCCGACTGAGGCCCCCTGGCCCGAGCGCGCTGAGGCGGCGCTTGCTGGTCAGCTCAGCGAGGGGATTGGTTTGATCCATAAACTGGCTCAGCTGGCTGCTGCCGAAGAAGCTCTTGATGGCGGCTGAAACCGGCTTGACGCTCAGCGTTACGGTGGGATTGACGGTCTCTTCGTTGCCAAGAGCCGTCATGCGCTCCTTCGCGACCTTCTCCATGCGCAGGAATCCCAGACGAAGCTGACTCTGGAGGAGCTCGCCCACCGAGCGGACGCGCTTGTTCTCGAGGTGGTCAATGTCGTCGGTCGTCCCGTGGCCGGCATCGAGGTTGATGAGATAGCGGACGATCTGGGCGACATCCTCGCGCGTCAGCGTGCGGCTTGTCAGCGGCTCCTCATGCTCGGTCCTGGACCTCCGTCCGCGGCCGCCACCAGCGGTATCTCGCGCCTCTGCTCTGCGCTCTTCGCCAAGCTCCAGCTTCTTGGACATCTTGTAGCGGCCAACACGCCCGAGATCGTAGCGGCGGGGATCGAACAGGTTGCTCTGGAAGAGGCTGCGAGCCGAGTCCGGCGTGACCGGGTCGCCAGGTCGCAGCTTCTTGTAGATATCTATGAGCGCTGACTGAGCATCGGACACCTGGCCTTCCTGTTCGAGCGTGGCCTTGATGTATCGGTGCACGTCGTAGATCTCGATCTCGGGCACGTTGTGCTTGAGGATCGCGGCGGCGGCGGTCTTGTCGAGACGGTGCATGGCCCGTACCAGGATCTTGCCCGTCTTTGGATCCACCACGTCAGCGGCCAATCGATTGCCGAGCATGTTCTCGATCGCCAGCGCATCCGGCGGCAGCTTGCGCGCCGGCGCTTCGCCTTCCGCAGTCGGCTGCGTCTCGTCGGCGGTCTCTCCCGTCGCCTGGTCGATGGTCTCTGCCTTCGCCTGGTCGGCGGCCTGCGCGTCGCGGGCCGCTTGCTCGTGTGCGGCAAGTTCGCTGTCCTCGTACCGCCTGAGGGTCACTCGTTTGCCGAACAGCTTGACAATGTCGTCCGTGTCGCTGGACGGAGCGGACAAATGCAGCACATAGTCGCCCCCGACGCGAGCCTGCAGGGTTTCGAGCGCGACCCACTCTTCCGCCCCATCAGCGGGAGCGGGCGGCGCCTCGACAGCCACGTCATCGGGCGTCTCGTCGGTGACAAACGGCGCCGACGGAGCATTCAGAGCGTCGGCCTCGGCCTGGGTGTCCACGATCCGAGCTCCCTCGGGCCCGACGACTTCCCCCGTCTTCCGATCTACGACCGGCTCAGCCAGCGTGAGCGGCATGATCCGATCACGCACGCTCTGTCTCGCCTCGCCGTCGCCCTCGGTCCTGTACAGCCACATGCGCTCGCGAACGGCCTTGATGGTCAGCTTCAAAGGCTCGCGCGCGTGGTCGAAAGCATTGAGAGCCCGCAGAAGCGTGGTCAGCGGGAACTTCCTCGCCTGGCCGATCTGCACGTTCAGGACATCCTCGTGCTGCGTATCGGTTTCAATCTCGACCCACGCGCCCTCGCTGGGGATGATGCGCGCCTTGTAGAGCATGCGGCCCGAGTAGCTGAGGTTTTCCTCGAAGTAGACCCCGGGAGACCGAGCAAGCTGACTTACGACCACCCTCTCGGCGCCGTTGATGATGAACGTGCCTTTGTCGGTCATGAGAGGAAGATCGCCGAGGTACACCTCGGTCTCCGCCATCTCTTTGTTCGGCTGACGCACCTCGACACGCACGTAAATGGGCGACTCGAACGTCATATCCCGGTCGCGACACTGCTCGATGGAATACTTGGGTTGGCCCAGCGTGTAGTCGGTGAGCGCAATGGACGTATTGCCGGTAAAATCGGTGATCGGTGAGAAACTCCGGAACAGCTCCGGCAGTCCCTCTTCTAAGAACCAGCGGTAGCTGTCAAGCTGAATCTCGATAAGATTGGGAATCTCGGCGGCATGGGGGACTTGCTTCGAAGCATGCTGCACTTCTCTCAATGTGGGGACCTCCTAAGCCAACGCACGAAAAGGTATGATACCGCAGGTCGTATGCGATCGTCAAGCCGATTCCTTGCGGTTTTTCGGGCACATGCATGGAACCGGCGGACTCTGACGGGAGGCTGGCGTGGACATACCCTGGGATATGACGGGCCGGATGGTCCTGGCTACCACTCTGGGAGCGGCGATCGGCCTTGAGCGTGAGTTGCACGGGCATCCTGCCGGACTGCGAACACACATCCTGGTGAGCCTCGGCGCAGCAATCGCTGCACTGGTGTCGCGGCAGATCATGGGTTCCCACGGCGACCCCGGGCGCGTTGCGGCTCAGGTAGTCGCGGGAGTCGGATTCCTCGGCGCTGGCGCGATCATCCGCGAGGGCGCAAGCATCAAGGGGCTCACAACGGCGGCAAGTATCTGGACGACCGCCATGATCGGCCTCGCCGTCGGCGTCCCCGGCCCCACGATGTCCATGGGAGTCGTTGCGACGGTCATCGTTCTTCTCGTACTCTGGTGGCTGCACCGTCTGGAAGCCTACATCGAGACACGGGGGTTTCGCAGTCACACGATCGAGGTTCAGACCGCCAGTATGGACTGCGCCGCAGCGCCCATCATTGCATGCGTTGAAGCGCACGGCGCCACGGTACAGGCCATGGACATCGAACACGCCAGAAAACACGCAGGACGGCTTCTGCGTTTGCACGTGAAGACGCCGGGCAGCGCCGTTCACAGCGCCCTTATCGCCTCCATCGCCGCCGTTCCCGGAGTGCACTCGGTGGCGCTCGACTGACCGACCCTACCGCTTGCCCTGATCATCAGCCGCGTGGACTTCAATCTCGCTCAGCATGGCCCAGCCGATGCTTCGTCTGGTCCTGACGCGCAGGTACCGCAACGCGGCGGGCCTGCTCAGTCGCAGGGTCCACGGAAGAGCCTCGCACGTCTTGCCGTCCTCAACCACTGGCCCGTGGACGGCGGCGCCCAGATCCTTCCAGTGGACACCGTCGTCGGAGCATTCCAGCGTAATGGATGACGGGGCGCGTACGCCCGCTGCACCGCCGGCGAGGGTCCACACTGTGGCCGAGCTGACAGCGACCGACTTCCCGAGATCCACCTCAACGGTCCGTTCAGACTCGCGATCCCATCCGAAGACCTGAGTCCGGTTGAGCCCTTGCGCTATCACCCCGTCGGTCAGGCGCACGCCATCATCGGCATATTGCGCTGCCGTCTCGGGCGCCGGCGTCGGCCACGGACGCAGGCCATACCGCACACCGGCGCCGCGCGCAACATTGTTGCCGGCATCCAGGATCCTCACTTCGGATAGCATCAACCATCCGGTCGGCCGAAAGGCCAGCGTGACGTAGCGCGCCGTCACCGGTGCATCGAGGGCAAAGCCTATCACGCCATCCATGTCCGTCGCCGATCGGCGACGCGTAATGGCGGG
>JAAYVH010000317.1 GCA_012517255.1 Chthonomonadales bacterium | reverse complement strand
GACCGCCCGAGCGATCTGGTTGATGTTGTTCCCGATCCTCGACAGCTCAACGCGCAGCGGAGCCGGATCGAACGCCACGCGGCGCACGACGATCTTCCCCTCAGTGAGGACGTGACGCGCGTACTCGGCGAACGTCCTCGCCTCCGCAAGTTCCATACGCCGTTCCACCCGCTTCCATTCAGCATCACTGAGCCACAAGCCCTTGAAGACCTCTCGCGATCGTTTCGCGCCCTGCTCAGCCATGCATCCACTCCTACCGGGTTTGGGCGGAGCCCATAGTGCCCAGGGGGCCACGCAACTGTGTAACAGTTGCTATGCTTGCTACCCCGTCAGGGTCAGTCTACAACCTACGGTCTACATGGCGCTAGAATGAGAAACGGATCGTCCGGCTAACCGGACGATCCGAGATCGGAAGGGCCGCCCAGGGGCGGCCCACGATGATCCTTGTACGGGGTGTCCCGCGCTGCCCGCGCGGGACACCCTAGGGGTCGCGCCGTCGGCGGCCCCGCACCAAGATGAAGGAGGGCGTATGGCCACCAAGTCCGACCCCGATCTAATCGACGACCTGCTGCGCCAAGACGAGGCGGAGCTGCGGGCGAAGAAGAAGCGGCTGCGCGCCTTTCAGACGGCTCTGGATGAGCTTCGGCACGCCAGCGAGGCAGTGGCCACGGCCGGTGCCGCCCTCATCGCTGCCGGCGATGTCTCCCGCGCCGAGGCGAGCAAGGTCTTCAAGCTCTCCAAGGGAGAACGCGCCGCCGCATTCCCTGCCCGGCCTCACTCAGAGTCGAGCGTCGCGGATTCGGTCAATGAGCCGACGAACCCCGTAGACGATCCAACCGACGAGTCGGATGAAGCCAGCAACTAGCCAACCAAGAATTCGAACCACACCGGCGAACAACCACACCGCGACGTGGAAGATCGCGCTCAAGCCATACATCGCGATGATGAGGATGAGCGCGAGCACGGCGATCACGCCGGCGATCATCAACCACGCGAGCCCCATCGCTCATCCTCCCTTCAACTCTCGGTGTCTCCATGGTGCCACTTCGGGATGACCCTTGTCCCGATGCCATCAGGATGGTGCGCTCCAGGTCGCCGTCAAGGGCGCTGCGCGTCGCTGCGCGATGCCGCAAGCGGCACCCTTGACCGCGACCCTCCACACACCAAGGGGGCAGCTATCGGAACGAAGGGGCGCTCTGGGCTCGGACGAGGGCTCGGCGTACCGACGACGTGCTCACGCCGAGCACGGTGGCGATATGCGCGTTGCTCTGACCCTGCGCCTTCATGCGCAAGGCGGCGTCGGTCCGCTCCGGACCCATGACGGTGGGACGGCCACCGACTCTCCCCTGGGCCCGCGCATAGGCCAGGCCCCTCCGGGTGTTCTCCCGGATCGTGTCCACGCGCAACTGAGCGAACACGGCCATGATCCCCACGATGGCCTGACCCATCGGACTCGACGTGTCGATGCTCAACGCCGGCTCCGTCAAGCTCTTGATGCTCACGCCCTGCCCGATCAGATCGTGGACGATCTCGATGGCCATGACCTCGCTTCCGGCCAGCCGGTCCAGCGCCCTGAACACCAGCGTGTCGCCGCCGCGCAGATAGTCGCGGCACGCCAG
>JAAYVH010000316.1 GCA_012517255.1 Chthonomonadales bacterium | reverse complement strand
TTGCGGTCGGCGGTGTCACCCAGGCCGAGCTGGCCGGAGTCATTGGACCCCCAGGCCCATGTGGTGGAATCGCTGGCATGGGCGATGGAGTGCGCGAAGCCGGCTGTGACCGCGATGACAGAGCGGCCGCCTGGCAGTGCGACTTCCATGGGCGTGGCACGGTCGGTGGTGTCGCCCAGACCCAACTGGCCCCAATAGTTGGAGCCGAAGCTCCAAAGCCGACCGTCGGACGTGTTCACGAGCGTGTGCAAGCAACCTGCGGAAACAGCAGTAATGGTCATGCCGCCGAAGGCCGTTACCGGCGTTGGCGTGCTGCGGTCGGTTGTGTCGCCCAGACCGAGTTGCCCGTTCGAGTTCTTTCCCCAGGCCCACAGTCTGCCGTCTTCGGTCTCCGCGATAGTGTGGTAATACCCTGCGGAGACGCGCCTCACGGTCAGGCCGGCGAGCGCGGTGACCTCCGTGGGCGAACTGACTCCGGCGCTCGTATAGCCGAGGCCGAGCTGACCGCTGCTGTTCGCCCCCCACGCCCACAGTCTGCCATCGGACGTTATAGCCAGGGTATGGGTGTTGCTGGCAGCAAGGGTCACTACCGACTTGTCGGCAAAGGCGGTCACCTCGGCGGGCGATGTCCGATTCGTGGTGTCGCCGAGGCCGAGCTGCCCATACGCGTTGCGCCCCCACGCCCACACCTTGTTGTCGGAGGTCAGAGCGACCGAGTGGTACATCCCGGCAGCTATCGCGATCGTGGTACGGGTGTCGAGCGCTGATATCCGCGTGGGAGATGAACGAGCGGCTGTGTCGCCAAGCCCGAGCTGGCCGTAGGAGTTGCGCCCCAAGGCCCAGAGGGCTCCATCCGAGGCAACAGCAAGCGAGAAGTAGCCGCCGCCGCATGCGCCGGCAATCGGGGTGTCGGCGAAGAAACCGACAGCAGTGGGCGTGAGGCGGGTGGTAGTGTCGCCCAGGCCGAGCTCGCCAAACCCATTCGAGCCCCAGGCCACGAGCGGGCTCTCGTAAGCCTGGACAGGGCGGGCGGACTGGAGTGCGAGCAATGCGGCAAACAGCACACAAACGGTCGGCCGATGCATCTCTTTGCTCCTTTGCTTGCATGGCGATTGAGACGAACGTGGGACCGCAGGCGGCAATCGTCGCGATGCGCGGCGAGCGACCGGTCTTTGGTGGCCAACGGACAATACGCTATGGAACCAGGCCCTTCCTTGTTCGGCTCTTGCATCTGCTCGCGAGAAGCCGCGCTGTGCTGAGTATGCTTTCGAGGCGCACGCGAATGTGCGAAGCCCGCGCGAGCCTGGTCCTCGCGACAGCGCCCTATCGCGAACCGATGCATGCCATCATATTGGGCGGACGGAGCCCCATTGGGGACTCCGGATGCAAGGAGGGACACAGATGAACGGAGCGATCCTGACGGCGGCCTGTCTGGCCGTGCTCGCGCTGTCGTGTGTCGCAGGTTCGGCCGAGCCGCGCAACCCGAACACCGACTGGTTCCGGAAGGCCGGTGCGGGGGTGTTCGTGCACTACCTGAACGGTCTGCAGAACAACAAGGAGCAACTGCACAGCCTCGGCAAGGAGACGAGCTGGGACCAGTGCGTGCGCGAGTTCGACACCGAGAAGTTCGCCGCCACGATGAAGGAAGTCGGCGCGGGCTACGTGATTTTCACGATCATGCAGGTCACGCGGCACATGATCGCGCCCAACGCCACCTACGATCGCATTTCGGGCTACAAGCCTGGCGAGGCCTGCGCAACGCGCGATCTGGTGCTCGATCTTCACACATCGCTGAGCAAGCGCGGCATCCCGCTCATGCTCTACTGGACCGGCGACGGCCCGCGCGCCGATCCCAAGGCAGGCCCTGCCTTCGGGTGCTCGACGCCGGTCACCACGGATTTCGTGCGCAAGTGGGCGAGCGTCGTCGAGGAGTACGGCCTCCGCTACAAGGACAAGGTCGTGGGCTACTGGGTGGACGGCATGTATCCGTTCATTGGTTACGACGACGAGACGCTGGGCATCATGGCGAGGGCGCTCAAGGCAGGCAATCCGAAGCGGATCATCGCGCTCAACCGCGGCGTGGACCCCAAAGTGCTCTCCTACACGCGCCATGAGGACTACACCACCGGCGAGCAGAACCGCTTCTTCGACATGCCCGTGGAGCGGTGGATAGACGGCGAGCAGTGGCACATCCTCTCGTATCTGTCTCCCGTCTCATGGGGGCAGCCAGGATGCGCCTACACGAAGGCCGAGCTGGGCGACTATCTCTTCGAGGTGAACCGCCGGGGCGGCGTCGTCTCGATTGACGCCATGCTCTTCCGCGACGGATCACTCGACCGGTCGCAGATCGAGCTGCTCAAGGCTGCCATTGCGGAGCTCCGCGCCGGCGTGCCGAAGCCGCCCATTCCTCCCGGCAATCTGGCCTACCGCAAGCAGTCCAAGCTGCTCAGCCTGGATGGGTCGCACGAGCTTGTCGTCAACGGCGGCGTGCACTTCCCGAGGCTGGGCGTAGACGGCAGGCTGGACACCATCGCGCTGGCCGGCGGCGAGTGGCCCTGGACCTACGAAGTGGACCTTGTGGACACAGTGCCCCTGAGACGCATCAAGGTCACGTTCGGCACGGGCTACCCGACGAAGCTCGAAATACGCGTCTCGGCAGACGGGCAGGCCTGGAAGACCGTCGCCCAGAAGGACGGCCACGACGGCAAGCCCTTCGAGGCGACCTTCGAGCCGACGCAGGCGCGCTACATTCGGGTGATGTCCATCAAGCCCGACGGCCCCGATCAGCCCGGCGCCCAGATGGCCGTGGCGGAACTCGAGGCGTACCGATAGCCGGTCGGTCTGCCCCGTGCGGGCTTCGATGGAGTACAATGCCCTTCGGAAGCGACGGCCCCGCAGAGAAGCGGGGCCTCATCCACAGCGCAATCAAGGAGGACGCTAGACGTGGCGAAGAAGAAGCTCGGCATCGGCATCATCGGATCGGGGGGCATCGCGCAGAACGCCCATATGCCCGGTTACGCAGCCGTGCCCGACCTGTGCGAGATCGTGGCCGTGGCCGATGTCAACCCTGAGACGGCGAAGGCGGCGGCGCAGAAGTTCAACGTCAAGCATGTGTTCGAAGACTACAAGAAGCTGCTGGAGATGGACGAGGTAGACGCCGTCTCGGTGTGCACGCCCAACTATCTGCACTACGAGCCCACCGTCATGGCATTCAAGGCCGGCAAGCACGTCCTGTGCGAGAAGCCCATCGCCATGAACGCGACCGAAGCCGCCGAGATGGTGGCTGCCGGGCGCGCCGCGAACAAGAAGTTCCAGGTCGGCTACAACCTCCGGTTCGCCCCGCACAGCCAGCTCCTGAAGAAGTACATTGACGCGGGCGATCTGGGTGAGATCTACTTTGCGCGCGCTCAGGCGCTCCGGCGCCGCGGCATCCCCGGCTGGGGCGTGTTCATTGACAAGGCCAAGCAGGGCGGCGGACCGCTCATTGACATCGGCGTGCACATTCTCGACCTGACCCTCTGGCTCATGGGGCATCCCAAGCCCGTGGCCGCGTCGGGCCAGACCTACGCCAAGTTCGGCAAGCGCTCCGACATCGTGGGCTTCATGGGTCAGTGGGACTACAAGAACTTCACGGTCGAAGACTTCGCCATCGGCCTGATCCGATTCGACAACGGCGCCACGATTTCGCTGGAGTCGAGCTTCGTCGCCAACATCCCCGAGGACATCTTCAGCAGCACCCTGTGCGGCACCGAGGGCGGTGCGGTCACCCATCCGCTGACCATCGTGCGCGAGCAGCATCGGTCGCTTCAGGTCTTCCAGCCGCAGATCCCGAACCCCGACATCGCCACGCATTCGGCAGAGGTCAAGCACTTCTGCGAGGCCATCCTGAACGACACCGAGCCTCTGGTTACGGGCGAACAGGGCCTGGCCGTGGCGCAGATCATGGACGCCATCTACGCCTCGTCGGAAGCCGGCAAGGAAGTGGCGATCTCCTAGGAGACGGCAGGCAGAGGGCGGCACAGAAGCAGGGAGGCGGACGGAGGCAGCGCCCATCCGCCTCGCCTCTTCCGTCGCCCTTCTGCCTCGTGCCGCTCCCCGCCTCGCACCATGACGTCGCCGCCCAGCAGCGGTCTCTCAGGGCTGACCGCCCAGTCGCGCTACATCATCATCGCCATCGCGCTGGTGGCGGGCTTCGCCGAGCTCGCCTACGCGATGATGAACATCTCGGCCATGCCGGTCTACCTGAAGTTCAGCATGGGCTACGGCGAGGCGTCCGTCACCGCCATCGGCGCGGCGTTCCTCTTGTGCGAGGGGCTCATGAAGGGTCCCTTCGGCATTCTGGGAGATCGAATCGGCCGCAAGAGGCTCATCATCGCAGGGCCTCTCGTAAGCGTCGTCACGGCGCTGTTGACGCTCTACGTGAAGCCCCATCAGTGGTACTTCTTCGTCGCGCTGCGCACACTCGACGGCCTGGGCGCCGCCGCTCTATGGCCTGCCGCTCTGGCGATGATGGCCGATGTCGTCGCCGAGGATCGGCGCAGCCAGGCCATGAGCCTCTTCAACGTCACCTACCTCGTCGGCATCGCTCTCGGGCCTGCCATCGGGGGCGCGGCCAACGACCTGACCGCCATCGTCACCCAGCGCCTGCCGGAGTATGTGGCCGCCCATTCGCCCGAGGCGGTCGCGAAGCATGTCCATGCCACCGTCATTGATCCCAGACATGCCTCGTTCTATCTGATCAGCCTCGTCTTCCTCCTGACCGCCCTGGCGGCATGGTGGCGCATCCCGTCGGTGCCGCCCCATCACAAGCGCGAGGAAGCCGACGCCGACGCAGGTTTCTCGTGGAGCACGCTGGTCGAGACCCTGCGCCGTTCGCCCCAGATGCTCCTCATGGCGTTCGTGGTGTTCTTCGGGGTTGGTCAGATCATGTTCCTTGTGAAGCTGTTCGCCATGGCCGAGTACGGCATGTCCGAATCCATGTTCGGCTCGTTGCTGCTGGTCCCTTGCATCATCATCGCCCTGGCATCGGTTCCTCTTGGCACGATGGGCGATCGGTTGGGCAAGGTGCGCGCCGTGCGGATCGGCATCGGCCTGTGCGGCTTCTCCATGTGGGCGCTGATCCTCGTGCCCGGCCATGCCGCGCTCATCATCGGCGGATCCCTCATCGGCGTCGGGTTCGTCATCGCCTTTCCCTCCTGGATGGCCCACATATCCGAGAACTGCGAGCCGGCCCAGCGGGGCGCCGTCATGGGAGCCGTCGGAACGGCGCAGGGAGCCGGAGCCCTGTTGGGCGTGCCTATAGGCGGGTTCCTCTACGAGCGCGCGACCATAGACATCCCGTGGCTTCCGTGGATCAACGGCCACTACGCTCCATTCATCGCCTGCGCCCTGCTGCTGCTCGTCGGGTGGGTCCTCGCCATGACCACCATGAGCGACACGCGCCCGGCCGGCGACGCGCCGGCATCGGCCACATAGCCCGTCGCCACCGACGCACCCCGTCCGATGGCGAACCATCGTACAAACCGGGAACATGGGCAACTGCGGATTCTCAATGAAGACTGAGCCCTGAGTCTCAATGAAAACTGAGCCACCCGTAGAGCCAACGCGGTCGAGAAGGAACGTGGCGTACACGACCCAGGGCAGCGCCCTAGGCTGAACTGTGACGGCCCTTCAGGCCGTATGCGTGGGCCTGGGGTGCGTCGTTCGACCGCAAGGGGCTGGACAGTGTACGTCCGGGTACATGGGTAACAAAGCAGACCGGGTACATGGGTTACACTGCGAGGCGGTTCAGTCGCGCTGCAGGGATGATTCGGTACGGATTCGGGTGGACTGTGCGGGACTCGCACCGACGCGGTCGAGCGATGGCCCGCGAGGGTTGATGGAGGTGTGCGCGATGGTTTTCCTGGTTTCGATCATGGTTGATGCTGCGGTTCCGATGCGGCCGTCGGTGGTTCGAATCGTGAGGAAGGCGGAAGGGTGGCAGCTCGAACGGGACGGCACGCCCTATTTCATCAAGGGCGCGGTGGGCAACGTGCATCTGGAACGTCTCGCGGCGGCGGGCGGCAACTCGATCCGAGCCGGCGTGCGCGATCTCGACCGTGCGCATCGTCTCGGCCTTACGGTCCTGGCCGGATTGCCCTTCGGCAAGCAGCGGTGGGGATTCGACTACGGCGATCGCAAGCGCGTCGAGGCGCAGCTCGACGAAATCCGCGGGATCGTGCAAGCCCACAAGGACCATCCGGCGCTGCTGATGTGGGCCCTCGGCAACGAACTGGAGATCCACACCACCGCCGAGCAACGCGTGCCTCTCTGGCAGGCCCTGAACGAGGCCGCGGAGCTCATCCACAGACTGGACCCCAACCACCCTGTGATAACCCCTATCGGTTGCGACTTCATCTTCCAGACGATGCTGCCGGAGCTGGACCGTCTCTGCCCTGCGCTTGATGCCGTGGGGCTCAACGCCTACAATGATATGCTCCGACTGCCCGAGGAGATCGCGCGCCAGGGATGGAAACGGCCCTATGTGGTGACCGAGTTCGGTCCGCGCGGCCACTGGCAGGTGCCGAAGACGCCGTGGGGCATGCCCATCGAGGACACCAGCGCCGAGAAGGCGGCGTTCTACCGCAAGGCCTATCGCCATGCCGTTGCCAGTCGCCCGCTATGCCTGGGGTCCTACACGTTCCACTGGTCGCAGCATCACGAGAAGACGCACACATGGTACGGCATGTTCCTGCCCGACGGCAGCCCCACCGAGGCCGTGGACGCCATGACCGAGATGTGGACCGGCAAGCCGCCTGAGAACCGATGTCCAACGATCGGACCAGGGCGCATCCGCATCGAGCCGCCGGGGCAGTCGCCCTCGGAGCCCGGCGTGTACCGCGCGGGCGCGACGCTCGCGTGCGAAGTGGACGCATCGGATCCGGACGGCGACCCGATCAGCATCAGTTGGGACCTGCGGAAGGACGTGGCGGACAATCCCAATGTCGGTGGGGACCGAGAGGAGCCCGTAGAGCCGATACCGGGGTCCATCGCTTCGCAGTCGGCCAACAGAGCGACCGTGCGACTTCCTTCGGAGCCCGGCGCCTATCGCCTTTTCGTGTATGTGCGCGACCCTCAGGGCCATGCCGCTACGGCGAACGTGCCAGTCAGGGTTGTGCAGTGAGGTGCGGAACATGAACATCAACCAGCAATGCCGCAGAGCGCTCGCAGTCGGCTTGGCCGCGATGCTGATCCTGATGGTTGGCGGCTGTCGCCGATCGGCGCGACAGACGGCAGCAGCCCCGACCAACGAGAGCGCTGAACAGAAGTCCAATGCCGCCGAGCTCGCGCAAGCCGAGAAGGAGAGGCAGGACAGCAGGAAGCGCGCCGGCGCCGAGCTCTCGGCGATTCTCGATAAGCGCTTCGATTACTGGAAGCTCGAATGGCTGAAGGAGGTGGACGGAACGCGCTTTGTGGGCGTGACCAAGATATCCGGGGAGAACCACGAGGGCCGCTTCCTGGTCATTGCGCCCGACAACCGCGTCCTCATGGCCAGGCATGTTCACAACCCGAGAAGCTGCGAGGTCGAGGGTCTGTATGACATAGACGGCGACGGTTACAAGGAAGCCTTCATTTCGATCTTCAATGGGGGCAACATGGGTTACGACGACTGCATCTTCGTCCGGCTGCGTCCCGAAGCCCAGCTCATGGGGGGCAGCGACCTGTGCCCCTCCGGCTGCGTGAAGGCGGCCGATATTGACGGGGATGGGCGTACCGAGTTCACAGTCCACGACATAGCGGGCAGCGGCTACCGGAGCTACCTGCATTCGAGTCCCGGCCTGCCGATGGTCTTCGGTTATCGAGGCGGTCGGTTCGTGGACTTGACGCCGCGTCTTGCTCGGGATCAGCTTCGCCGGCGGATCGCCAAAGCGCGACGATACCTGGGCCAGTCCGACCGCAGGAATCCTAACGACCACACGAACTGGTGGATGGAGGAAATAGGGTGGTTTGCCGCCGCCCGTCTCCTAGGGAGACCGGAAGCGGACGTTCTTAGGGATATGCAGGCCGTGATCGGCAAGAAGGGTGTGGCGAATATCGCGGAGCACCTGCCCATTATCAGGGAGATACTGGACACGCGCAGGACCCGTTTCTTGACGGTTCCAGAAGAAGCGCCATGGGAGCTGGTTCCTGACGGGGCGGTTTTGCTGTGGGCGCCGACTGGCAGTTGTGGGTTGCCGACAATGGAGAGGCGCTCCGGCTAGCCCTCCGCGCCGGCCGGGGCGGTCGAGCGCACCCGGATCGCGCGGCCCGGCTTTGCGCCGGTGGCCGCATCGTCGCGCACAACCGGAACGCCATTGACGAAGACCCATCGCATGCCGGTCGCATACTGGTGCGGGTTCTCATAGGTGGCGTGATCGGCGACGGTCTGGGGGTCGAAGACCACCATGTCGGCCCAGGCTCCCATGCGGATCGTCCCGCGATCCTCGAGACGAAACACCGTAGCCGGCAGCGAGGTCATCTTGCGGATGGCATCCTCGAGGCGCAGCAGACCCAGCTCGCGCACATAGCGCCTCAACACGCGCGCATGGTTGCCATAGCCCCGCGGATGCGGCATGTCCTTGCCGAACTCGCGCACGCCGGCGTCGGAGCCGAACATGGTGTTCGGGTGGCGCATGAATGCCCGCAGGTCATCTTCGCCGATGCCGTGGAAGATGCCAGCCGTGTCGTTGCTCTTCTGAAGGTCAAGGATGAGCGCGATCTGATCATCGAGGTCGTCGGAGCCGCGCCGAAGCCTCGCCGCATCCGGTACCGACTTGCCGTTGAGCTCTGGATCCGACGGGCACGCGGCGATCTGGACCCAGTCGTAGGTGTCTTTGCCCCGACGGGCCAGAGTCTGCTTCATCTCCTCGATCATGCGAGCACGCTCTGCGTCATCGGCGTGGCGTTTGGCGTAGGCATCGGGGCCGCCTTCGCGAGCCCACATGGGCACGAGTTGCGACAGGCCCGTGCTCGAAGCGGTGTAGGCATACTGATCCTGAGTGATGTCGAGCCCTTCGGCTCGGGCTCGTTCGATCAGTCCGAGGATCTCGGCGGCGCGCCCCCAGTTGTTGTTGCCGCTCAGCTTGATGTGGGATACCTCGCACGGAATGCGTGCCTCCCGGGCTATGCGGAACACCTCGTTGAGGGCGTCCACGATCTTATCGCCTTCGCTGCGCATGTGGCTCGTGTAGATGCCTTCATGGGCTGCTGCCACGCGGGCCAGCTCGACGATCTCATCGGTGGCGGCGAAGCTGCCGGGCTGATAGATGAGCCCCGTGGAAAGGCCGACGGCGCCGTCGAGCATGGCCTGCTCGACCAGCCGTTTCATCTCAGCCATCTCATCCGCAGTGGGAGGCCGGTTGAACGAGCCGCCCATTGCCTTTGAGCGGACCGTGTTGTGGCCGATGAGCGAGGCGACGTTGGGGGCGATTCCGTTGCTCTCGATCTGGGCGAAGAACGCGCCGAGATCGAGTTCCGAGCTGCCACAGTTGCCGAGCACGAGGGTGGTCACGCCCTGGCGGATGAAGTTCTCGGCCAGAGGGATGCGTGCGATGGCTTCGCCGTGGGTATGCACATCAATGAAGCCCGGCGCGACGATGCAGCCGGTCGCGTCCAGCTCTTCCGCGCCCGTTCCGACGATGCGCCCAACGGCCGCGATGCGGCCCTGACGGATGGCGATGTCTGCATAGAAGGCGGGGTTGCCCGTACCGTCGGCAACGCGGCCGTTGCGGATCACGACGTCGTAAATGGGAGCCTGAGGCATTGCGGGCGCGCCGACCAGCGCAGGCATCCAGGGAAAGAGAGCGATCATGATGATCGGATACTACCCCATCGAGTCATGCGCGAACGCGCGGCATGCCAGGCGGTATCATAGCGACGGGCATATGGCTTGCCAAGTCCATACCAACCGCCATTCGGAGGTCCCATGATGCACTGCTCCCATCTACTGCTTGCCGCGCTTGCCGTCGCAATCGCCCCGGCTCTTGCCGTCGGCGCGCCGACTGAGCCCAAGATCATCCTGGACACCGACATTGGCGACGATGTGGACGACGCCTATGCCCTCGGGTTGCTGGCCTCGCGGAAGGATGCGCGACTGCTCGGCGTGACGACCGCCCACAACAACACAGCGAAGCGCGCGGAGCTGGCCGCCAAGCTCCTCAGCGTCATGGGCCGCAAGGACGTGCCCGTATGCGCCGGGCGTCCGACGGGCGACGGCATAGGCCGACAGCACGATTGGGCGAAGAGCTTCCGGTCGCGATCCATCTTGACGATGAGCGCTGTCGCGTTCATGAAGCGCGAGATCGAGCGGTATCCGGGTGAGGTCATCCTTGTGCCCATCGGCGCGCTGACCAACATCGGCGATCTGTTGCGGCAGCATCCCGATGTCGCCCCGAAGATCAAGCAGATCGTCATGATGGGGGGAGCGGCCTATGTGGGCTACGGCAACAAGCCGCCCGCCGAGATCGAATGGAACATTCGCTGCGACCCCGAGGCGGCCAGAACCGTGTTCGCCAGCGGCGTGCCCATCGTCATGGCCGGGCTCGATGCCACGACCATGATGCAGCTCGACGCCGAGCGGCAGAAGCGCATGGCGGCTCACGGCACGCGCACCACCGACGCCATCGCCGCCATGCGTGAGCTCTGGGGCAACCCCGTGCCCACGCTGTTCGATCCGGTGGCCGTGGCCTATGCCTGCGGCCATGCGTTCGCCGAGGGCAAGGCGGTGCGCATTCAGATCGAGAACAACGGCCTGACGCGCGTCGTCGAGGGTACCCCCAACGCCACGGTTCTCATCAACCCGCGCAAGGACGAGTTCCTCGACTGGTACGTCGAGGCCATGCGCGCAACGCCGTAGGTGGCGCATTCGCGGGAAGCGCGACGGTTGACGTGGACATGACGATTGTTCCGGTCGATCCAGGCCCCGGCCACGCCGCGTCCACGTCATCGCGAGTTTAGACGCGGCGTGGCCGCGGTGGGTGCATCAGAAAGCGTAGAGAGCTTTCCTAGAAGACCCGGCTACAGGAGTGGTGCTTTCTTAGGAGTTCAGACGCGGCGTGGCCGCGGTGGGTGTGTAAGAAAGCGGGGTTGAGTAAGGTATGACGGATCATAGCGCGCGCCGTTGCAGTGA
>JAAYVH010000315.1 GCA_012517255.1 Chthonomonadales bacterium | reverse complement strand
CTGGCTCGGGTGAGGGCCGACAACGCTCAGGGAGAGTTCTACCTGACGGACGTTGTGGGGCTCGCAACCGGCGATGGCGAGCGGATCGCCGCTGTGGCCGTGGAAGACGCTGCTGAGGTGATGGGTGTCAACACCAAAGTCGAGCTTGCTGAAGCCGCGCGGTGCATGCGCACGCGCAAGCTGCGCGAGTTGATGCTTCGGGGCGTAACAGTGACGGACCCTGCCTCGACATATGTGGACGTGACCGTCACCGTTGAGCACGATACCGTTCTTGAGCCGCAGACGCACCTGCGGGGCGACACGGCTGTCGGCGCTGGCTGCGTGATCGGACCCATGACGGTTCTGACAAATGTGAAGGTTGGCAACGCCAGCAGAATCGTTCACTCGCATGTTGAGGACAGCGTCATCGGCTCGAGCGTGCGCGTCGGGCCATTCGCGAACATACGCCCGGGCTGCAAGATTGCCGATGGGGCCAAGATCGGCGACTTCGTCGAGCTGAAGAACGCGCAGGTGGGCGAACGCGTATCGGCCTCGCACCTTTCCTACATAGGCGACGCTGAAGTGGGCGAGGGTACCAACGTCGGCGCAGGCACCATCACGTGCAACTATGATGGTTTCGGCAAGCATCCCACGATCATCGGAGCGGGCGCATTCATCGGCTCTCACACCACGCTGGTGGCGCCCGTAACCGTGGGCGAGGGGGCGATGACCGCCGCAGGCACAGTTGTCACGTGCGATGTGCCTGAGGGGGCGCTGGCGATTGCGAGGGTCGATCAGAGCAACAAAGACGGGTGGGCAGCACGGTACAGGGAGGCGCGGCAGCATCGGCGCACTTCCAGGAAACAACGAGACCCGGGGGCAGGGGATCTGGAGCATGGATAAGTTGAGGGTCTTCAGCGGCAACGCGAATCCGAAGCTGGCAGAGAACATCGCAGCCGAGCTCGGCGTCGAGCTGGGGCGCGTGCAGGTGAGTCAGTTTGCCGATGGCGAGATCAGCGTCAAGATCGAAGAGAGCGCACGCGGGCTGGACGTGTTCGTCATACAGCCGACGTGCCGGCCCGTGAACCGCAATCTGATGGAGCTGCTGATCATGGTAGACGCTTTCCGGAGGGCGTCTGCCAAGCGCATCACCGCGGTGATGCCCTACTACGGCTACGCGCGGCAGGACAAGAAGGTGAAGCCGCGAGAGCCCGTCACGGCCCGACTGATCGCCAACCTCATCACGGTGGCCGGGGCAAACCGCGTGCTGTGCCTGGACCTGCATGCGGGCCAGATCCAGGGCTTCTTCGACATTCCGGTAGATCACCTCATCGCAGGGCCGCTCATCGGCGAGACGCTGATCAAGCGTGGTCTCGCGGGACCTGGAACCGTGGTCGTGTCGCCCGACGTCGGCGGAGTAGCCCGAGCCCGGGCGCTAGCTGAGCAACTGGAATCGCCCATTGCCATCATCGCCAAGCGCCGCCCGGAACCCAACCAGGTGGAGATCCTCGAGATCGTCGGTGACGTCGCCGGCCGGACGTGCGTGATGGTCGACGACATGATTGACACAGGCGGATCCATCGTGCAGGGAGCGGTGAAGCTGCTCGAACGAGGCGCTACAGAGGTTCATGCGTGCTGCACCCATGGCGTGTTGTCCGGAGATGCCCTGCAGCGGGTGCTGCAATCGCCTCTGGCCTCGCTGATGGTCACCGACAGCATTCCGCTCCCGAGCCTCGACGGCGACGCCGCAGCGGTCGCATCCAGGATCCGTGTGATATCGGTCGCGAAGTTGCTGGCCGGAGCGATCGAGCGCATTCACGCCGATCATTCGGTGAGCGAAATGTTTACCGAGTACGGGCGCTATGCCTGAAGGCCTGCTCTGCGGGGGGCATGGCCGATGTGCAGACGCAATCGCCCCGCGGCGCCGTGTGTTCCTGAGCCCAAGAACCCGTGAAACACGGGCGGATGTGTGCCGGAACGCCTCGCGATTCCCGACGATGCGGGCTACCACTTGCGCGCTCCGAGCCTCACTCCATGGTACTGGCGTTGGGTATGGGCTCGTCGGATCATCACCAACGCCTGCAGGGCGAGCGATTCTCCGCGTCCATTCGCTGGAACGGACGACCAGCTTGATTCTATCACAACCCCGGCGTCAGAGCAATGCGAATCGGCTCTTCCGGGCCTCCGTTCATCGCAAGGCGGGAATGCCGTGACCCTCGACGATCTGCGCCAGCGTCTGATGCGGGGCATGGTCATACCTGCGCATCCGCTTGCGCTAACCCGAGAGAGAAGGCTCGACGAGCAACGGCAGAGGGCGCTGTCTCGCTACTACCTGCAGGCAGGGGCAGGCGGGCTGGCGGTAGGGGTGCATACCACGCAGTTCGCCATTCGCGAGGATGCTGGCATGCATCGGGCTGTGCTGCAGATATCGGCCGAAGCCGCACGGGCGCATCCTTTGCCTGTGGTGCTGGTTGCGGGTATCTGCGGACCGACGCCACAGGCTGCTCGGGAAGCCGCGATGGCTGCATCGCTGGGATACGATGTCGGCCTCGTGAGCCTGGCCGGATTGAGCGACGCCGACGATGAGGCGCTGGTGAACCATTGCGCCGCAGTCGGGCGGACGTTGCCGGTGTTCGGCTTCTACTTGCAGCCGGCGGTGGGAGGACGCAGGCTGGGGTATGGGTTCTGGAGGCGACTGGTCGAGATTGAGACTGTGGTGGCCGTCAAGGTCGCGCCCTTCAATCGCTATCAGACCCTGGACGTCATGCGGGCAGAGGCGGACTCCGGTCGAGCCGGACAGATCGCCCTGTACACAGGCAACGACGATCACATCATCGAGGACCTGTTGACAACTGCTCAGTTCGCCGACGTTACGGTGCGGTTCCACGGCGGTCTGCTTGGTCAATGGGCAGTGGGAACTCGCCGTGCGGTCCAGCTTCTCGAGAAGGCGCAGCGGGCTCGCCAGGACCCGGCAATGGCATGGGAGCTGTGGCAGACAGCGCCGCAGCTCACGGACACCAACGGCGCGCTGTTCGATGCGGCGAACGGCTTCCGGGGCTGCATCGCCGGCATCCATCATGTGCTCGCATCGCAGCGCCTGATGGCTGGGAGATGGTGCCTCGACCCAGCTGAGGACCTATCTCCCGGGCAAGAGGCTGAGATCGAGCGCGTCCGACGCGCTTACCCGCACCTTCACGACGACGACTTCATCGCCGAGAACGTGCACACGTGGCTAAGCTAGGACAGAACGCCGCTCGCTATGGCGATGTCGGCGGCGGCTCCTCCTGACCTTCCGTCAGTTCGCCGGGTTCAACGACGGGGTCGGTCGGCTCGTCGAGAGGCTCTGCGCTGGTCGCGAGTTCCTCGGTGGCTCCATACTGAACCGGATCTTCAACGCGGCCATAGACCAGGTCCTGACGTGTCGGCGCGGGACGGCTCCTCTGATGCACGATGACGAAGTTCGATGCAGCGAAGCCCGTCGGTGATGGCGGCGTCGCCTCGGCATGCGAGACCGGGCTGGAGGGCATGCCCACTCTGAGCCGCAGTTGCACTCCTCCGTTCCAGACTGTCGCTTCGCTGTGACCGACCCTCATCACGCGCCAGCCCATGTAGACCCCGCCCTGCGGGACCATAAGCAGCGTTTTGTCCGCCTTGAACACCGCGGTGGGGCGGCCGCCGAGCATGGTGCCGACGAGCTCCGGCTCCACCGCAACCGGCATGGGCTGAGGGCTTGCGGGGGCGCCTTGCGTTGCCGCGGGTCCAGGCGCATTGCTGTCGGCGAACGCTTTCAGCGCCTGCGCCCGGGCGGATCTGTCCTGACTGATGAGGGCCGGCGCGGGCAGGGTCTGCCGAGGCGCGCTCGATGGTCGAGGGGCAGAGGCCAGCGGAGCGGGCCTTGGCTGCGTGGTCTTGGTTACGCCGCCGCCGAAGGGGTTTACGCCGAGAGCCGCCGAGTCTGCAACAAGGGAGCGCTGGGGCGCTTCAGGAGCCGACGTTGCACCTTTGGCGGGGGCTACGGATGGCCCCGGAGCGTCGGGCGAAGGAGACTGCGCCTGCGCCGCGGGCGCAGGCGCCTGCGAAGGCGCCGGACTAGCCGGACCAAGGGCGCGCCAGATCGCAAATCCCAGCGCGCCGATGATCCCCACGATCAGCAGTACGACTACCAGGGGGTTGTTGGGTTTGGGGTCACTCATCTTGGCAACTCTCCTGGGCGGAAGTCGCGGGCGGGCGCAGGTTCCGGAAACACCGGGTAGGCCCTGAGAACCACCACCACCTCAGAATGCAGCTTGTTGCGCGATCGAGACCGGAACAGCTCACCCACAAGCGGGAGATCGCCGAGCAGCGGTATCTTGTCCACGGTGTCGGTCAGCTCGGTGCGGTAGAGGCCGCCGATAACCAGCTCCTCACCCTCGCGCATGCGGACCGTTGTATCGGCCTCGCGACTCGCCGTCTGCGGCAAGCCGTCAACCAGCGACATGACCGTACTCACGACGGGATGGACCTTGAGCGTGATGTTGCCGTCGGGATGGATGCGTGGCCGAACCAGCAGGGCCACGCCAACGGGCACGGTCTCCGTGGCCTGAACGGTGCCGATGCCAGGCGTCACTACTGTCGAACCGCGGAATCGCCGCAACTCGCCGATGAAGATGCTGGCATCCTCGTTGTCGACGCACGAGATGTTCGGGTTCGCGAGCATCTGCGCTTTCTTCTGCGTGATCAGAGCGGTAAGCTTGGCCGTGAAGCCCGATATCTGCCGGTTGGAGCTGTCCACAGATGCCGTTCCGCTCTTCTCCTGAGCGAAGCTGAAGTGGCCATCTTTCCACGACCAGTTTACGCCAAGCTCTTTGATCGCCTCGTCGGACAGCTCGACAAGCGCTGCATCAATGCGGACCAACGGCTGGGGAACATCGAGCTGCTCGATGGCCCGAACGGCGCTCTGGACGTCCGAGCGCTTCCCGAGCAGCATGATGCTGCTGGAGCGCGTGAACGACGGGAACAGCGAGCCCTGGCCCGAGCCTCCGCCCGATCCGCCCATGCCTGCACCCATTCCGGCGCCCATGCCGCCGCCCATGCCTCCGCCCGTACCACTGCCGAAGCCGCCGCCGGTGCCGCCAGTGCCGCCTGACTCGCTGCCGAATCCGCCCGAAGTGAGGGGCATGAATATTGCCGTCGGCGGCATGTTGGGCTCCGGCGACGCGACGATCTTCACATTGGGCAGAAAGTCCTTCAGGGCTTCCTCGGCACGCTGGGCGTTGAGGTACTTCATGCGATAGACGGCCACTTCGGTCGGCTCAGGCTCGACCACCGGGTCAACGTCCACTGCCTTCGCGGCCGTCTCCAGCGCGGCAACCTGAGAGGCAGGGCCTTGCGCGATGATCACGCGTTCCTGACGCGTAAGCTGGACGCCGCTGAACGCTTGACGGAGCACGGCTTCAGTCTTTTCGGGATCAGCCTTTTGAACGGCTATGAGCCGCATCTCCTGCTTCTCCGGGACCACCGGAGCGGGTACATCGAAGCCTCTCAGAGCCTCACGCGCGCGCCGCAGGTCATCGAGGATACCGGTCATGACCACCCCGTTGCGCGACGGCTCAGCCCGGACGGTCGGCGCGACCTTCCCGAGGAACTCGATCGCCTCATTGACCGTGACGTGTTCGAGCTGAACTGCCTCCGACAGCCCGAACTCCGATACCGCTCGTTGGATCTCCTTTTCGGCGCCGATGACATAGGCCCCCTGGGCCTGTGTAACGTAAAGTCCTGCAGACGAGGCGATCATGCGCACCGCCTCGTCGGGAGTGCGCTCGCGCAGGTTGATGGAGACAGTGCCCGTGGCTCCGGGGGCTAGCAGCACGTCTATGCCGGCGTACTGGGCGACACGCACGAGAGCGTCGCGCACATCCACGTTGCTGAACGCGAGCGAGACCCGATCAGGGCGAGGCGCAGGCTGAGTGCGCGCCGACGGCCGGGTCGCCGTTGACGGCGAGGAGCGCTGCGGCCTCGCTCGATAGGAGCGGTCGGGGTCCTCGTCGGCTCTGGCCGACACCAGTATGATGGCAACGGCTGCAAGCGTTGCGCACACCGCCACACCGGGCATTCGCGGCCACGGCCTCGCACTTCCGTGTGCATGCGTCATGCGTTTGCAGCTCCTTTCAGTCATAGTCGCAAGCCGCCTTTCTACGCGCCACCGGTCGGAGGCGCGGCAGGGTCGGCTCCTGCCTGGTCCTTGAGCACGTACCGTTCGATCTCAATGGTCGCGCGGAGCGGCGGACCGGTCGTCGCGTTGGCCTGCACTACCTCGCAGGATGTGACGGCGTACAGACGAGACGCTAGCATGATCTCACGCACGAAACTTCGGATGCCGCCATAGTCCGCACGCACTTCGATCTTTGCTCGCACGGGCCGGACGGGCGAGGGCTTCTCCTGCTGTTCTTTCGGTTTGTTGCCGCCCTGAGCGAGTTCTTGTTCGCCCGAAGGAGGCGCCGGCGGCAGTGTCAGATCGAAGCCGACGAGATCGCAGCCCGTGGCGGCGGCCAGTTCGCGAATGCTTGCCAGAAACTCCGGCGGCTCCGACGGCACGTCGGGTACCGCAGGGGTGATCGTCGCTGCCAGCGGAATCGGCGTCGCACGGAGGTTGTTCAGGCGCTCCTGGTGCTCGGCAATCTGCTCCTGCAGCTCTCGATATCGGCCGTAGCCCGGATAGACCACGAAGACCGATATGAGAAGCGCGATCACAGGCACGAGGACGGCGAGGCGCTGCTGGGCTTGAGGAGAGAGTCCCGTCAGTCTCATGGCATCACTCTTGGCCTGACTTCGGCATGCCTTCGGGACTCAGGTCCGCGCAGGAGCCGATGATCCTGAATGAGAGGTTGCCGTTCTCATCTTGATGCATCATGTCGAACGTTGGCGAGTGTACACCGGGCGTCTTGGCAAGATTGGCGGCGAACATCTGCATGCTCTCGGGGGAAGCGGCGTCTCCCTCGATGGTGACCTTGCCGCCGGTCTCGATCTTGATCGTGCGAATGGACAGGCTGTCAATGTAAGCCTGAGCGATCGAACCGAGCACCGTCGGCGCCGGCAGCGCCACTTTGAGCTGGGCTCTCCGTGCGGCGGCGAACAGCTCCTGACTCCTCAGCGGCGCCTCGCGCTTGGCCCATTCTGCGTCAATGGCCACCTTCAATCGGATGCGTTCGCCTTCGGCGGACATCTGCATGAACGCGAGCGCGACGCTGGCGACCACGACAAGCAGCATCCACACCGTGGAAGCCGCCATGCCCATGAGCAGCACGTTGGGCGCTTGGCGACGCTTGATGGCCGCCGCCTCTTGCCGCGACGTGTCCACGCGCGGCAGTATCTGTCCGACGTCGCCAAGTCCCACGCCTGCGGCGGCAAGATAGCCCAGCGCTCCTTGCTCGCCCTCCGATGGTTCCGGAACGTCCAACCAGACGGCAGGATCGTCGGTGACCACCGGTATCGGTACGACTCCCTCGATCGCGCTGGCAATCGGGCCGGCGAAGGTACGGGGCGACAGAATGACAAGAGCGCGAGGAACATCCGAATCCTTGTACTCGCGGGAATAGAAGGCGAAGCTCCGGGCCACCTCCGCTGCGAGGAAGTTCGCCGAGGAGCTCGAAGCGTCGGATCCGAGCGGGACGGGCGCAAAGCCGACGGGCTGGCCGGCGTCCGAGACGCCAAGCGGTTTGACGCCGTCGCCGGCCGACTGGGCCACCGCCGAACGTAGATAGCGGATCTCGTCCCAGCCGCCGGGTATCCGACGCATATAACGGACCTGCTCTCCGTCGTGGATGCAGAGGTCGGTGTGGTCCTCCCACGGGCAGAGCATGGCAACCGGACCGCTGTCCGGTCGGGAGACAAGGAAGGCCCGCATGGTTGCCACGGAGTACGGTTCGATGGCGTCGAGCCGCAGGTTGGCCACCCGCAACGCCTCACGAACGCCGTCTACGAGAGCGTCATCGGCATAGAAGGCGAAGACGTCGGCCTCTTTGCGGTCGTCCTCGGTCGGCGCCGGAAGCCAGAGGAAGCCGAAAACGCCTGCGCCGATGGGCAGGGCTCCCGTTTGCTCCAGCTCGCCCCGAACGAGTAGACGCTGCTCACGAGCCGGCGCGTCCGGCATGCGAAACGAGCGCATGGCGGACGCGGAGGGGAGCAGCACGACGCTTGCCGAGGATGCGCGGCTTCGCATGCCGCGCAGGAGAGCCCGAATCGCCGCCCCAAGTCGGGCGGGGTCGCGGATCGAAGTTCCATCTACCGAGGAGTGCGGGACAGTGGTCGTACCGACGGCGGCCACACGAGATCCGCCGCGACTCGAACGCGAAAACGCCGCGATGAGAACATCCGGCGACAAGAACAGACCCAGGTTCGTTCCTCTGGTATCGGCTGCCATCGTTCGCGGTCTTGCTCGCTCCTTGCACTGAGTTGGTGCGGCGTCATCATACGTTCGGACGACCTTGAGCCGTCCGCAGAATGTCCAGCTCGGCTAACTCCCCGATACGGCAGTCCGGATTGCCACGTAGGCGGTGAGCCCCGTCGTAACGCTAACGCGGCGAACCTGCAGCGTGACTTGCACCTCGGTCGCTGTGCCTGGCGCCCCGTTAACCGCGGTGCGCGTGCCGGCGAGCGTCCGGTAATAGGCGAAGCTCAGACCTGTGACACCCAGGATCAGCTCGCGGCCCGGTGCGGATTCGTCGCTCCGCTGCACATACAGAATGCCGTTGGCCACATAGTAACGCACCTCGAGCGTGGAGGCTCCGCCTGAGGGAACCCGCACGATCAGTTGATTCGCGCCGCTTGTGAGCCCCGACAGCGTTCCCTGTGTGCCAGTGCCGACCACAGCAACGGACGTTCGAACCACCCGTGTCACTTCGCGCAGCGCGGTCCGCGCTTCTGTCTGCGCCTGGCTGTAGAAGCGGCTCCGCCTGTGGGCCTGATTGCCCGACCAGTATAGCGAGAACGCGGCAGCGGTTACGATGGCGAGGATCATCAACGCCGACATCATCTCGACGAGAGACACTCCCGCTGATGATCGGTGCCGACCGCGGGTCAACTGTCGCGCTGGTTGGTCCATGAACGTTGCAGATCCGGAGGCTAGATTCCGCCAAAGGACAGCAGCGTGCGGGCCGTTTCGTATCGTCGGCTGCGCGCACCGTCCCAGACTTCCACGACAACCTCCTTCAGGTCCTCTCTATTGGTTTGAGAGTCACGATTGATGAGAATGCGTACAGTAAGCTCCGCACGAAAGTCGCCGGTGGTGGCCGCAGCGCCCAGCCAGTTGCCGTAGCGGTCATACCAGCGGATCGTCGGAACGGGCACGCCTCCCTGAAGCGGCGACGCCGGAACGTAGTTGTAGCGGAGGGCTTTGACCCGTTCGATCTCCGACACGGCGATGGCCGTGCCGATCTCCACTGCCCGCTTGCTCGCCGCTGCTCGCGAGGCGATGGACCATGTGGCGACCGCGCCCGCCGCGACGATTCCAACGATGAGAGCGGCGACGAGCACCTCGACGATGGTCATGCCGCGGCGGCGTCTCACGGGAGAATCACTCCTGCCAGACGGACATGTCGTAATACGCCGCTCCCAGAGGCTGCCAGAACGGCGCGCCTGCCGCGATCGCGGTGTTGTTCTTCATGGTTACTTCGTTGGCCACGAACGTACCGTGCATCAGCATGTTGTTCTTAACTTCGATGTGGCCCCACTTATTGCCGTTGGCATCCGCGTTGTAGGCATAGATCCCGAAGTTGCAGTCCACGTTGTTCTTGCCGGTGAAGCCGCCCGTCGTCGCCATGTAGAGGCGCGGCGCATTGGCGGGGTCCGTGGACGTGACGGTGAAGTCCGCGTTGTTCTTCGAGTACCACCCGCCAGAACCGCCGAGCGGACCGATCCATATCCTGATCGGACCCGCCGAGTTGTTGAAACGGATGGTGGCGTTGTTCTTAAAGTAGGCGTCCGTGATGTAATAGTTGGCGCCGCCTGCCTTGCCGTTGAACACCACCGTGACGTTATTCGTTGCGTATATTTTGCTGTTGGGGATGCCGGCCACGCCGTTGATCGTGGCCATACCGTTGTCGTTGTGCGTGGCGAGCCAGGTTAGCCCGCCAGAAGGGAACAGCCGGTCGGCGATCTGCGCGACGGTGGGCCACACGACAGGATCAGGGTAACGCACGACATTGGCCGTGACGTTGTTTCCCTGACTGAACGACGCATTGGGGCCGTACAGGCACAGGGAACCGCTCGTGATGGAGCTGTTGTGATCCAGGCTGACCGTTCCGTTGGTGCCCACGCCGCCCACAAGTGAGTTGTTGTTCTCCACGGTCATGCGCGTCACCGCGAACAACGCGTATTCGCCCGACGGATGGATCTGGGTGTCATCCTCGATGTCCTGGGGCGCGGCTTCCGTCTGAAGCACGCACGATACCCGCCGGGCCACGCCGTTGGACCATCCGTACGATACGATGTGAGCCGTATCTCCCGGAGTTCCGATGGTGCCGACGAAGTAGCCCTGCTGCGATCCTGCGGGATAGCGGACGAGGGTGTAGGTCCCGTTGAGCACTCGCTGGCGAAACTGCTGGAGCGTCGGGACAACGCCGCCGGGAAACTCGTAGAGCGGCGGCAGCAGCGCGGCACCTGGTTGGCCGGAGGCCGTTCCGAACGTGAGCCGGTGCTGGTAGGCGTTGACGCCTGCCTCCGCCATCTGCAGCGCGCGCTCGAAGTCACGCTCGGTGCGCGATGTCTTGAACTCCGTGATGACCTCGAGCTGGGTGGCAACCACCAGCATGGTCAGACACAGCGTAAGCGCGAGCGCCAGAATCATAGCGGCGCCGCGCCGACGGTTCTTGCCGACGATCGTTTTCATATGCGCTTCCCTCCTATGGGCGCGCGCCGGCCTGATAGGGGGCCGTTCCCTCCGCCAACGGTGGACCGCTTGTACCGTCCCGGGATACGCCCGGGGCCGCTTCGGCAGCTACGGCAACATGTCACGACGGGGTGCGGCGAGGATCGTAGTCCACTCGTCTGCATGCACGCCTCCGAAGCCGACATGCCGGGCAGCGTTGGGACAGGTGATCGTGGCCGATCCTGTCTCGTCAACGCGCCATACATAATCGCCTCCCAGAGGACACTTCGGCAACCATGCCAGACTCTCCGGCGCCCCCAGCAGGTCATCCAGCTTGGCCGGATACTCGCCGTGGCGCAGCACCCAGGCCGTCGCAACCTTGGCGATCGCCGTCTCGTTTGCCTTGCATACGCGCCCAGCGGCCGATTGACGCTGGCTTGAGTAGAGCGGCACGGCCAGAGACGACAGCACGCCCAAAACAAGAGTTGCGGAGAGAAGCTCCACCAGACTGAAGGCGGCTGACCTCCGCGGACGTCGAGCACTCATCGGCACTACCTCCATTGCGCAATGGCGAATAGTGTCCTGCGGCAACGGCCCGCATTTTTGGACATGCCCGACGCATCCCACGATGCATCAAGCCCGCAGCAGAAACAGCGCGAACTACTTCGGCAAGCGGGATTCCTCAACGACCTGCAGCAGCGATGCCAACGCAGCGTCCCATCCGACGCTCGCCGACCGCTGCAGCCCAGCTAACCTGCACCTAGTCGGAACCCTCTGCGCATTATAGCGCGATGGCTCGGCCTTTGCAACAGCCGGCAGGGGAGGCTCCCCATATGAGCCTCCCCCGACCGAAAGCGAACAGAGACTTACGGCAGACTGTCGGCGCCTGGTTTGGCGAGATCAACTGTCCAGTCCCCTGCGGCGCCGCCGAATCCAGCGTGAGCTCCATCGTTCGGGCATGCGATCTCAGCAGAGCCGTCCGCATTCGTGGTGCATGTATAGTCGGCGCCGAGCGGGCAGGCAGGCCACTTCGCGAGCCCTTCGTTGGCGCCGACCAGCTTGCTAGACCATACAGCCGCTCCGGTGGCCGGGTAGGCCCCGTTGCGCAGAGCGTAGGCGGAAGCGGCGTTCGCGATGGCGGCGATGTTAGCCTTGCAGGCGCGGCCTGCGGCCGACTTGCGCTGGCTGATATACAGCGGGACGGCGACGGCGGCCAGAACGGCCAGAACGAGCACGACGGCGAGCAGTTCGACGAGGCTGAAGCCTCTCTTCGCTCTCTTGCGATACGCTTGCATTTGATTCCCTCTCCTTTCAGAGGATAGATGAACGGTACGCGGTCTACGACCGCGGTATGACTGTGTCGGGGCGGCCCTGCATACAGGCTAGGCTCCCGACAGGAAGACGTTGCCCATGTTGAAGATCGGGTAGTACATGGCAACGAGAACAAAGCCGACGATCGCGCCAACCGTCAGAACCATGATCGGCTCGATGATCGTCATGACACGTCGAATGGCGTACTCCACCTCCTCGATGTAGCCGGCAGCCACCTGGCGCAGCACCTCGGGCATGGCGCCCACCTCCTCGGCCATGGCCACCATACGGCAGACCATGGGCGGGAAATGGCCGCTCCGCTCGAGCTCCGATGAGAGCTTCCGACCCAGCGCCAGATTGTGCGCAGCGGATCGGGCGGCCTCGGCCATCACCTCGTTGCCGCATACCCGCGAGGCCGTCTGGAGGGCCTGGATAAGAGGAACGCCGCTGTCCAGCAGACCTGCGAGGGCGCTTGTCAGATTGGCAGACGAGGATTTGCGCACGAGGTTCCCGACCATGGGCACCTTGAGCTTGATGCTGTCGATGTGCACCCGGCCTTCGGGAGTCTTGTAGTAGCGCCGAAGAAACGCGCCCGCCGCGATGAGGATCAGCAGTACGATCCAGCCCTGATGCACCAGTATATCGCTGATGTTGATCAGAAGCTGGGTGATGGCGGGCAGTGGAGCTTTGAGCTCCCGGTAGATGTTGGCGAATACCGGCACGATGAAGACCAGCATGGCAGTCACCGTCAGGACGGTGGCGAAGAGCGTGAACGCCGGGTACATCATGGCGCTGATGAGCTTCTGCCGGATCTCCATCTGGAGCTCCAGTTGGCGGGAGGCTTCCTGGAGCGTGTCGGGCAGACGGCCGCTCTCTTCCCCGGCGTGCGTCATCGTGATGAGCAGCTCGGGGAAGACCGTGGGATACTGGCCCATGGCGGTGGCGAGCGGCTTGCCTGTGGCGACCGATCGGGCCACGGAGTCGATGACTTCGGACAGGCGGGCGCTGCCGCTCTGCTCTGCGAGCGCTTCGAGGGCATTCAGCAGGGGCATGCCGGCCATGAGCATCGTGCGCAGGTGGCGGGTGAAGAGGATGATATCGGCAAGCCCGACGCTGCGCTTGGTGCCGGTCCGCTTCTGTCGCTTCTCGCGGACTTCCAGCACATACAGGTCGTTGCTCCGCAGGTACTGACGGAGCGCCACTTCGTCGGAGTACGTAATGGCATCGGACACCAGTTGGCCGGCAGTGTTGCGCGCGGTGTACTCGAACGTGGGCATGGCTAGGCCACCTTCGTGAGCACCACGCGCCCCATCTCCTCGGGCGTGGTGATGCCGGTCCGTACGGCGTGCAGGGCGGCTTCGCGGAGCGACATCATGCCGTTGGCCTCTGCAACGCGCTGAATCTCGTCTTCCGCCGCCTGACGCATAATCAGACGCCGGATGTCCTCGTCCACCACGAGGACCTCGAACACGCCGATGCGGCCCGACACGCCCCGGCCGTGGCATGCGCGGCAACCCCGGCCTCGGCGGAACTTCGCCGGCGCGTCGGGGCCGTTCTTGAGACCGATGGCTTCGAGCACCTCCGGCCTCGGGTCGTAGTCGTCAGCGCACTGCGAGCAGATCTTCGCGCACAGGCGCTGGGAGACCACGCCGGTCAGCGCCTGCGAGACCAGGAACGGATCGAGACCCAGGTTGGTCAGACGCGTCACCGTTCCGACGGCGCTGTTGGTGTGGAGGGTGGATAGGAGCAGGTGGCCTGTGAGGGACTCCTGCACGGCCATTTCGGCCGTTTCCTGGTCGCGGATCTCGCCGACGAGGATGACGTCGGGGTCCTGGCGGACGAACGTTCGAAGTCCGCTGGCGAAGGTCAAGCCGATCTTGGCGTTGACCTGCACCTGATTGAGGCCCGGGACGTTGTACTCCACCGGGTCTTCAAGCGTCATGATATTGCGCTTGGCATCGTTCAGCAGGTTCAGCGATGAGTAGAGGGTGGTGCTCTTGCCGCTTCCAGTGGGCCCCACGACGAGCACCATGCCGTGAGGCTGCAGGATCAGCGCATCGAGCCGCTTCTGCTGATAGGGCAGGAGGCCCAGACGAGCCAGCGGCACGAGCACCGATGCCTGATCGAGGATGCGGAGGACGATCTTCTCGCCGAATACCGTGCGGACCGACGATGCGCGGACATCGTAGAGGGTGCCGTGATGGTCATAGCGCATCCGGCCGTCCTGTGGCCGACGATTCTCAGTCACATCCATGGAGCACAGCACTTTGAGGCGTGCCGTGACAGCCGGAATCTGGTTGGCCGGTATGGTGGTGTGCTGGATGAGCACGCCGTCCACGCGGTAGCGGACGCGGAGGCCCTGCTCGCCCGGCTCGAAGTGGAGGTCGCTGGCGTTCAGGGCAAGGGCGCTCTCGATGATCGAGTCGACCAACCGAACGATGGGCGCTTCCGCCGCTGCGGCGAGGACGGCCCTCGTGACAGGAACCGTTTCCTCGGCCGCGGCCGACTCAGCCTCCAGCTCATGGAGCGCGCCTGTCGTGCGGGCCTGCGCATCATACAGATCGTTATAGATCGTCTGAAACTCGCCGGCCATCGTGAGCAGCGGGATCACGCGGCGAGCGGTGAGGAATGTCAGGCGGTCAATGGCAGCCACGTCGAGGGGGTCCACCATGGCCACTTCCACCGTGTCATCGGTGAAGCGGACCGGTATGGACCGGGTGGCGCGCAGCACGTCCTCACGCACGAGCGCGACGGCATCCGGCTCGGGCGGCGTCTGGAGCAGATCAATGTAGCTCACGCCGAGGCGCGACGCAATGATGGGACCGATCACATCGGCGCGGATGAAGCCGAGGTCAACGAGTATCTGGCCGATGAACGAGTTGCTGCGCAGGCGCACGTCCATCGCCTGCTGCACCTGCTGTTCCGTGACGAGGCCGCGCTGGACGAGATACTCGCCAAGAAGGAGATGCGAGGATTCGAGCCCTCGCGGCAGAGAAGGATTCTGCGTTCCTGTGCGGTCCTGCGTGCTTGTCAGCATCGTCGTCAGCCTCCAGGTTCCAGTTCGGGCGCTAGGATCGCGTTCCGGTTGTACCGGAATGTCCATGTACCACTGTTCGTCTGGTTTGTCAATACGCCTGAAACCGGCAACCTGCGAGGTCATAATAGAGCACGGGCAGGGGCCAGGCTATCGGATGCATACGGCAACTCGTGTCGGACGAAGTATTACGCGCGGCGCAGTTGTCCTACATGTTGGAAGGAACATCCGAGCGCCGGCGATGCGCAGGGTTCCGGCGGGGTGGCGATGAAAACGATGTGAAACCGAGCCGCGCTGCGCGATGCTGCGGCTCCCGTGATCGGATCATTCGGCATGCGTCTGCCACATCGGAACATCATACTTGCGGCATCTCCCGGCGCGTTGGCGTTCGCGCTGTACTGGCGCACGATGGCCCGTCACGGCGACATGGGCAACGGCCTCATGCTGACCGTCGCCGCCGACGAACTGGGCGTGCCGAGCCGGACGGGCCACCCGCTCTATGTGCTGGCGGCTCATGCGTTTCTGCGCTGGCTTCCCGTGGGCGAGCCGATCCTGCGGACCACCATCTTCTCGGCGGTCAGCGCTGCTCTGGCGGTGGCGGTGGTCGGCATTGCAGCGTACCGACTGACCAAGCGCTGGTGGGCGGGCGCGTTTGCGGGTGCGCTGTTCGGCGTCTCGGATGCTCTATGGTCGCATGCCGTCGTCGCCGAGGTCTGCGCGCTTCACGCGCTCCTGTCCGCCTGCACGCTCTCCGGCGTGCTCGGCTGGATTCAGACCGGATCACGCAGGAGCCTTTACGTCGCGACACTGTGCTTCGGTCTCTCGATTGCGAACGCTCCTATCGCGCTGACGTGGGCGCCCATGATGCTTGCCGCGCTGATGGTTGGTCGGCCGAAGCGCGCCGCTGCGTCCGCCAATGCAGGCAGTCGTGGAGCGGCGCTGATCGCCGTGGGCCTGCTCCCGCTCCTGCTGTATCTGCTGGTGCCTGTGTTCGCCGCGCGCGATCCTTTGATCAACTTCGCCGCAGCCGGACCATCATGGCTGGACCGTCCAGTGGTTACCTGGCACACGCGTTGGCGAGCTGCGGTGGACTACTTCGGGATCCCCGAAGAGCATGTGCGGGAGGGCTACCTGCTCCTGCAGTATGGCCTTGCTGTGATCTGGCTCGCGCCGGTTGGCCTGTGGCGGCTGGCAAGAAGACGGCGCGAAGTCCTGGCGGTCACCGTGTTGGCGTACCTCGGTCCGGTTGCCTGCGCGATCGGAACGGGAGCCGGCAATGCAGGCCCCCTGTACATCGCCTCGCACATGGTGGTGGCGCTCTGGCTTGCCGTTGGGGCCCGTGCGGTCGTGTTCGCCGCCAGCCGACTTTTGAGAAGGGCGCTCCGGGAACGCGCCGGACGGAAACGGCTGCGTGCACTGCTCATCCTCGGCATGCTTGGGCTCCCTGCGTTCGTCATGGCGGGCAACTACCGGGCGATAGCTCGGAGCGGGAGCCAGCCGATGACGGCGCTCGGCCGGGCAATGCTCGATCGCACCGACAGGAACGCGGTGATCATCGTGTCCGGCACGGACTGGGCCTATCCGGCGTTCTACGTTCAGCGGTTGGAGAGAAGGCGACCCGACGTGGTCCTGTTGCTCGACGCCTACTTTCGCTGGCCGAACCTGAGACTGATCGAGCGTGAACGCCGGCGTGGCCTCGTCATTCGCGCGCCCGGATGCCGCCACAAGGGAAAGGACCTTCGCAGCGCGGAGCACGCCTGGTGCTGCATGCATCAGCTCATCTGGGATAACCACAGCCGGCGCAAGGTCTACGTCGCCGGTCCGCTCGCGGGCCTGATCATGAGGAACGACCCGATCAGGGACAGGCTTCCGCCCTGTCGGCGTCTGGCGCCGGGTCTTCCTATGATCGAGTTCGAGTTCCCAGGCGGAGGAGCCTCGCCTCCGGCGATTCCAGAGCCGCCTGCCATGAGACTCGCGATGCCGTCTGAGCCCGCTGCGCATCACCACGAGCATCACCACGAGGACGCTCATTGACGAGCCTGCCGGGTGTCGGGTGCCATAATGCGGTCGTGATCAATCCATTCGCGCTCCCTACCGAGGCAGCGCTCTTCGACCTTGACGGCACGCTGATTGACACGCACATTGACTTCGCGCTCATGCGCCGGGAGATGTTGCGGCTAGCGGCGGAGCACGGCTGCGATCAGTCCGACCTGGCGGGCCTCGACATACTCGCGATCGTGTCCGTGTGTGCTGGCCGCTTGCGTGCGTCGGGCGACCATGAGGCCGCGAACGCGGTGCGCGAGAGGGCCCTTGACAGGCTGCGCGAGATTGAGATCGCGCACTGCTCTCGGCCAGAGCCCATACCAGGAGCGGCCGAGCTTCTGAAACGGCTGCACGCTCGCGGCGTGAAGATCGCCATCGTAACGCGCAACTGCCGGGACGTCTCCGAGATGCTCGTGGAGCACGGAGAGCTGCTTCACGACGCGCTGGTAACGCGCGACGATGTGGAGAGGACCAAACCCGATCCCGAGCATCTAGCGGCGGCGCTGCGTATACTCGGACTGCGGGATGACGGCGGATCGGCAGCGATCATGGTCGGCGACCACTGGATGGATATCCAGGCCGGCAAGCGGGCGCGGTGCCGGACGGTTGGGTTGCTTCGGGGCCGCGATCCTTCGTTGTTCGATCGCGAAGAGCCCGACACGCTGGTGGACGGCGTGGCAGATTTGATACCGATGCTCGAGAGTGCGACGGATCTCATCAGTCGCCGGAGCCTGTTCGCCGCCGCTGGGGCCGCTGCCATTTCGGATGCCGCGCGGCCATGCGAAGCGCCAGACCTCCGGGAGCGTGCAGGCGGGGAAGGGACACCACCCATGGACTTGAGCGGCGTGCCGTGTTACTGCACCCACGAGCACTGGGGGAGCCTCGCGTCGTTCGGCATGACCCCCGAGGGGTTTCGCGCCGACGTCGTGCGCGGCGCCGTTCCGCAACGTCGGACCGGGATGTTCGACGTTCTGGTGGACCCGTACTTCGGCGGCTGGCTGGCGGGCGCAGGCGTGGATATCGGCGCGGTCGCCAGGGAGGCCGGGGTGCAGGCTCTGCACTCAGCCACGCCGGACGAGGCGGCGCGTTGCTGGCGATCGTTCCGGCCTCGTCTGGCATCCTTCGAGCTGACCGGCGCCTATCAGGCTCTACGACTGGGCTTGCGCTCTCTTTATGTCGTGGACATTGCGATGGCAGCAGACGGCGACGTGGCCCGGCTGGACCGACGGATCGGCGAAGCCTATGGCGGGCTCTACCCGTGGTACGAAACCGCGATGAAACGGGCCGGGCTCGTCAGGCCGATTCGGCCGGTCCATCCTGAGTTCTTCTGGAAGACGGACAGTGTCGGCGACCCCGCGGGCGAAGATCGCGTGTTCCGTCCCATCATGCGCATTGACCCCTTACTCGATCTGTGGCGTGAGCCGTCGCCCCGTCGGGACGCATTGGCCGAGCTGACGGGGACCGAGCCGCATGATGCCGCAACGTGGCGAACGTTCCTCGGAGCTCTCTTCGACCGCGCCGCGAGCCAAGGTTGCGTGGGCATCAAGCAGTTGCAGGCGTACTCGCGGGGCCTGGACTTCGCAAAGGTTGCCGATGGAGAGGTCCTCTTCCGGGGTGATCTCACCGACGCGCAGCGACGGGCGTTTCAGGACTGGGTGGTCCACGAGTGCTGCAAGATCGCCGACGACCGCGGTTGGCCGCACCAGATACACGCCGGCACGCACAACCTGGGGCAATCCAATCCTCTGCCGCTGGGAGAGCTGGCCCATCGGTATCGGCGCATGCAGATGGTGCTGCTGCATTGCTGGCCATTCCTGACGGAGGCCGGATGGCTGGCGTGGCAGAACCCGAACGTGTATCTGGACGGATGCTGGATGCCGGTCCTGAACCCGGCCTTCTTGCGTGAAGCCCTCGGGCGCTGGCTTGGACTGATGCCTCATACCAAGATCATGTGCGGCCAGGATGCCACGTCGGTCGAGATGGCGGCGGGCAGCGCGCAGCTTCTGCGCGAAGCGGTTGGAGGATATCTGGCGGAAGCTGTGCACAGGCGAACGATCACCGAGAAGACCGCGATGACGATCGCGCACGATCTCCTGCACGGGAACGCCGAGAGGCTCTACGGGGCTTAGGCCCCGGTCGCCGCCGATGGCAGAGGAACCCGTGACGCTCTCGATCGTGATCGTGAACTGGAACACCTGCGGTTTCCTCGTCAACGCATTGGCGTCTATCTATGAACATGCGCCTTCGGAAGCCTTCGAAGTGATCGTCGTGGACAATTCCAGCTCGGACGGTAGCGCGGAAGCCGTCGCCGAGCGGTTTCCGCAGGTCGAGCTGATTCGCAACAGCGCCAACGAAGGATACGCGAAAGGCAACAACATGGGGCTTGCGCGTGCCTCTGGCCAGTTCGTGTTGCTCCTGAATCCCGATGTGATCGTCCTGCCGGGCACGCTCGATCGGGCCGTGGCCTATTTGCGAGAGCATCCCGATGTCGGAGCAATCGGCGCTCGCCAGATCGGAGCCGATGACGTGGTCCAGCGATCCGTCCGGGGCTTCCCGACGCCGCTGGCTGTCGCGAGCGAGGCGCTGGGCCTCAGCCGACTGTTCCCGAACAGCCGGATGCTATCGCGCTACCGCATGAACTGGTTCACCTACGACAGAGAGATGGATGTGGACCAGCCGATGGGCACGTTCCTCATGATCAGTCGCGACGCCCTGAGCAGGGTAGGGCATCTGGACGAGCGGTTCCCCATCTTCTTCAACGAAGTGGATTGGTGCTATCGGGCCAAACAGGCCGGATTTCGCATCGTGTTTGTGCCCGAGGTGAGCATCATCCACTACGGCGGTGCAAGCACGCGCCTTGTGGCTGCCGAAATGGCGTGGGAATCAAGGCGGGGCTTGCTAGCGTACTACCGGAAGCACTATCGAGCCGCATACCACTGGCCGGTGTATGCGCTCGCCGCTGCCACATCGTGGCTGCACGCGTGGTACTGCAGCTCGCGACGACGTCGAGAGGGGAGTTAACGGTAGTCCCTGGCACGGGACATTGCATGCCGACATCATCATGGACCTCTCGATCATCATCCTGAACTGGAATACCCGGACCGACCTTGAGCAATGCCTGCAGTCCATCTATGGCAGAAGCTGGGCCGTAGCTCTGGAGGTGGTCGTCGTGGACAACGCTTCGGAAGACGACAGCGTCGAGATGGTTCAATCGCAGTTCCCGCACGCGAAGGTGCTGGCGAATGAGCGCAATCTGGGCTTCACCGCGGGCAACAACCGGGGCATTCCCCTGACATCCGGGCGGTACGTGATGTTTCTGAACTCCGACACGGTCATGACGGATGGAGCGCTCGATACGTTTGTCCGGTATGCCGACAGTCGCCACGACGCTGCGGTGTTCGGGCCGAAGCTTCTGAACACGGACGGGTCGCTGCAGTACTCGTGCAGGAGCTTTCCAAATCTGGGCACAGGCTTCTTTCGCAACACGCCGCTGGGCAGACTCTTTCCACGCAATCGCTTCAATGAGGACTACCTGTTGACGACCTGGGACCACAGCACGCCGCGGGACGTAGACTGGGTGAGCGGATCGGCGCTGATGATACGCCGAGACGTGCTGCTTGAGCTCGGAGGTTTCGACGAGGGCTTCTTCATGTACTGTGAGGATGTGGACCTCTGCTACCGCGTGCACGAGCTAGGCCTCAAGGTGGCCTACTGCCCGGATGCCGTGATCTATCATCACATAGGGCGTTCGTCGGATCAGGTGCCCACCCGCATGACCTTCGAGTTCCACCGGAGCATGTACCGCTTCTACAAGAAGCACTACCGCCGGAACACGCCGTTGCACGTGCGTCCGCTGATTCTGCCCGGTCTTGCGATGCGGGCCGCGGGAAAACTCCTGCGGTACCGCCTCTTTAGCCTGCGCAAGCAGCTTGCTGCACGACGGAGAGGTAGGCGATGAAGCGACCAAAGATCTCGGACCCTCAGGCTGACCGTCAGGCGCGCCGACTCAAGGCCCTGCAACGTGCCGCGGCGGTGTGCACTGCAGCGGCGCTGGCTATCATCGGCATCAAGGGCGGCATGCTGTACGATCGCTTCCCCAGCTCGGTTGGCGCAACATGGTTTGAGCTTGTAGCCGTACCTTTCGCCATGGGCCTCGTGGGGGTCGCGCTTGTCCTGTGGACGCTGGGAGACCGTGGCGACCGACGATGCGCCTGTCCCTGGACGTGCCTTGCAGGCGTCTGCGGCATCGGTCTGGTTGCATGGCTGGCCGTCTGCCTCTTGCATTCGCCGATGATGCGCGCTGGTCTATCGGTGCTCAGCATCGCCGGCGTGGCTGTCGGCGCCGGACTGGTGTGCGCGGGAGCATGCCGAACTCGCCGTTCGCTCACCGGCCTGGCGATCACGGTCGCGGCAGTCGGCAGCATACTGGCGGTCATCGGCGTGCGCGAGTACTTGACCCAATGGCGGGAAGGCGACGCCGCGTGGCGCATCTTTGCGGGGTTCGCGGTGCCGAACTTCCTGGCCGGTCTGTTCGTGATGACCATTCCGGTGAGCATTGGGCTGTTCTTGAGGGCGCGTGATCGCACGGCTTCGCTCGCAGCAGCCTTTGCCGTGGCGCTTCAGGTCCCGGCCTTGTTGCTCACGCAGTCGCGGCTCGGGGTTATGTCGCTGGTCATCGGCCTGATACAGTTCGCGCTGGCGGCATGGATCGCTCGGCGATCTGAGAAGCACGGCGACGGTCGGCGTGGCCGTGACCCGCATGCCGTTCGGCGCATGGCGCTGATGGCGGTCGTCGCCCTGGTGGCTGGCCTGGTGGCGGCGCGACCGGTCATCTCCCGGCTCCGCGCGTCACGCGATCAGTCCTACTCGGCGCGCTTCAGGGTGATGACGTGGGAAGGCGTCCGCTGGATGGTGGCAGCCAACCCGCTGATGGGCACGGGCACCGGCTCGTTTGATGTGAGGTACCCGGGCTACGCGAAGGTTGGCTACACGCAGCATGCCCACAACGCGTTTCTGCAACTGGCTGCCGAGACAGGGCTGCCGGGCCTGCTCCTGCTGGTGGGTGCGATAGTCGGCGTGGCGGGGGCAGGCTTCAAAGGTCTCCGACGGCTGCCGCGGTCGGACGGCGCGAACCACGATGCCGGCATGCTCGCCGCGATCCTCGGCGGCATTGGGGCGGCGCTGATCCACAGCGTGTTTGACTCCGATCTGTACGTTCCCGCCAACGCGGCATTCTTCGGCGCGCTGTGCGGCCTTGCCGTGGCATGGTCGCGTCCGGCGAGCGGGGCCGAGACCCGTACGGCGCGGACGGCATGGCCGGCGCCGTTCATCCTGGCGGCGAAGCTGCCTTCGGCGCTCCTGGGTCTCGCTCTGATCGGCGGATCCGTCTGGGCTCTGCCTGCGCGGTCATGGGTGGCGGAGGCATCGGCGGCGATGGCTGCCGGCGACATATACGGAGCGCTCGAAGCCTACGAACACGCCGCGCGTCTGGACCCGTTCGACGTCGAGAATCGCCTCGCACTGGCGCACGTGCTCATGGCGCTGGATCAGCCAGAGGGCGCGCGCCGCAGACTGGTAGAGGCCACGCGTGTGGCCAACATCGGCAAGACGTGGTACAGGCTGGGACGCCACGACCTCGCTTCGGGCCGCCCTGCCGATGCAGTGAAGGCTCTGGAGCGAGCCTGCACTCTGGATCCGATGCATCTCCGGAGTCAGCTAACGCTGGCGCAGGCCTATATGAGCGTGGGAGCCCGGGCGGATGCATTGGCCGTCTATCAGCATATGGTCGGGCTGTACCGCAGCCCCGTGGGACAGGTCCGCGCCGTTCCTGAGGTGGTGGACTGGGAGTACGGCATTGCGTTCGCGGCGCTTGCCGAGGCACAGCTAAGAGACCGGCAGGATTCGGAGGCGATCAGCAATCTGCGCCAGGCCGCCGACATTCTGGGGCGGCTGTGGGATACCCGGCATGAGGCCATGGTGCGGTTGCGGGTGCAGGACGATGCCATGCGCGAGGCTACAGCGCGGTACGAGTGGGTGCTGGATCAGCTCGCGGGAGCGCTTCGCCGGGAGCATCGAGACGCGGATGCTGACGAAGTCGCCGCGCGGCACAGGGCGATGCGCGAAGAGAAGGAGGCTGACGCAGCCGCAGAGCGGTGAGCGGTGGCCTTGTCAGCGGGACTCAGAACTGACCGTTGCGAACCTCAAAGTGGGTGGGCTTGCCGATCGTAGGTCCGCCAGACGCTACCCACTGTCCGGTCCATTCCGTGAGCATGGCCGTAGTAACGCTGGGACTGCCGAACAGCGTCCAGCACCGTGTCGCATTACTCAGCAGAGCGGTCGGACCTTCGACGCCATCGAAGCGGGGTCCTGGCAAGCCCATGACGCGTGCGAGCTCTCCCGCTGTCGCACGAACCGAAACGACATCGGGACCTGTGAGGTTCAGGACGCTTGGCGGCGAGCTGCAGATGTCAAAGGCCTGCAGGAGCACGCGGTTGGCGTCGCCCTGCCAGCTGGTATTGACGTAGCCCATGACTACGCTGACGGGATTGCCTGCAGCCAGTTGCTGCGCAAGATCCACCAGGACCCCATATCGCAGGTCGCTCGCATAGTTCAGGCGCACGAGCGCCATGGGGGTCGCATGCGTCTGGGACATGTACGTCAGAACGCGCTCGCGACCCAGACACGATTGCGCGTACTCGCCGACGGGATCCGGCGGCGTATCCTCCGTCGCACCGCCGGTATCGGGCGACACGAACGGGTAGACGTTCCCCGTCGAGAGAGCAACGATCCTCGATGACCGATATCGCTCGGCCACGGCCGCGGGCAATATGGTGTTGATGGCCCATGTGTAGGCGGGATTCGACGAAGCTCCGAACTTGCTGCCCACCAGGTACAGCACGTTCGGCGCGTCGGGCAACCGCTCAAGGTCCTTCCGGTTCATCAGGTCGCATGCGATCGTTCGGACGCCGGCGCGCCCCAGCGTCATGGCGGTGCCTGCGTCTGAGAATCGCGATACGCACATGACCCTGTAGGGGGCTTGTGCCGCCGCCAGACTGCGATGGATGAGCAGGGCCAGGCTCGTGCCCATCTTTCCGCCCGCGCCGAGGATGACAACGTCTCCCTTCAGCGCGCGAGCTGCCGCGACCGTCATGTCGCTGGGGGCCGTCAGCCGCTCGATGAGCTCGAACTCATTCGCGGGGGCGCCCAGACTGGCTTCCTCACCCATTGGCGTTGCCTCTGGCGGTCGCGGCCGGTTGCCGTCGGAGGGTCATTCGGTCGCCGAGCCTGTCGGCTCAAGATCGACGCTGAGGGTCGCGACGGATGTGCCTGCCGAGTTGCGGACCGACAGCGCACCGACGATGTACTGCCGATCGTCTTTTCCGATTTTGCCCGTCAGGCGGTACTCGGCATCAGGGTATGTCAGCGTAGCGTCCAGCACTGCGCCGTTCTCGATGTCGCCTACAACCACACCATCGGCCGCCCTGGTCTCGTTGAAGACCGTGCCGGCAAGACGATGATCAGGCCCTATGACCACGCTCATCGTTCCAGTCTCGGTCGCCATGCGTGTGATCTGAACAAATCGCCCCGTGTAGGAGCCGGTCAGGATGGGGATCTCGTTGTAGTTGCTGCCGCTCCCGCATCCGTACAGGGCTGCCGTGGCCAGCATTCCCAGGATGCTGCTCGCCATGCGTCGTACGCGCATCGTGCCCACCTCCTTCAGGATGGACTATGGTACTCATTCGCCATGCCAAAGCGCAACCGCGTGGCGTCAGCCGATCACGGACCGCGGTAGTCTCACCCAAGTAGTGATCAGTACCGATCCGGCAGATACATATGGGGGCAGCGCTCGGCAAAGAGCGCGCTGAAGATACGGCGGACCCGTGCAGATGGCGAGATCGGAGCCCGGTCGAGAACGTCCGAGGCCGTTACTGCGCCCAGGATGGCCCGCGCCAGCTCGCCATCGGCCAGATGGACCATATCGTACGGCGCGGAGTCCTCCGGAAGCCCGGCCCTCGCGACAAGGTCACCCGTCTGGGAACGTTGAAGGGTGCACGACGGTCCGGACTGGAGCCCCAGGACGAACGGCCGGTACAGCCGGATGCCAGAGGCACGGAGGCGATGGGCCAGCTCGGGCAAGAGCGCTTGCATCAAGCGCGGGAGATCCAGGATGCGT